>URNF01000007.1 GCA_900549155.1 uncultured Oscillospiraceae bacterium
GGACCGGAGTTCGACGGCCATCTGATCGATTTTGACGAAGCGATCGCCCGTTCGTCCATGTATAAGCCGTTTGAACGCAAACGGTACGAGGAGACCTGCCGTCTGTTTGAAAAGGAGGTGCGCTGACATGCCGAATATGTCCCCGAAGAAAAATGAAATGCCGACACAGGCGCCTGAGACACGGCGGCGCAACTTCGACGAGGTCGCACTCGGCTACACAGAGGGACAGGCGATCGACGAGGCGAAACGCTGCTTAAACTGTAAGAATATGCCCTGTGTTTCGGGCTGCCCCGTGCGCATACATATCCCTGCTTTCATTGCCAAGGTGGCAGAGGGAGATTTTGCGGGTGCGTATGCGGTCATTTCCGAGGCAAGCTCGCTGCCTGCCGTGTGCGGACGCGTCTGTCCGCAGGAAAATCAGTGCGAGGGAAAGTGCGTGCGCGGCATCAAGGGCGAATCGGTCGGCATCGGCAGACTCGAACACTTTGTTGCCGACTGGCACAATGCGCATGAAAGCGGTGCCGCAAAGCCGACAGTAAAGAAGAACGGACATCGCGTGGCGGTGGTCGGTTCGGGACCGTCGGGACTTGCCTGCGCCGGTGACCTTGCAAGGCGCGGCTATGCCGTGACGGTGTTTGAAGCACTGCACACGGCGGGCGGCGTGCTGGTCTATGGCATTCCGGAATTCCGTCTGCCCAAGGCGATCGTCCAAAAGGAGATCGACGGGCTGCGTGCACTCGGCGTGGAAATTGCAACCAACACCGTTGTCGGCAGAACCGTTACGGTCGACGAGCTGCTGGGCGAGGAAGGGTTTGACGCCGTGTTCATCGGTTCGGGCGCAGGGCTGCCGCGCTTCATGCGCATCCCCGGCGAAAATCTCAAGGGCGTTTATTCCGCCAACGAATTTTTGACCCGTGTGAACCTGATGAAAGCCTATCGCTCCGACAGCGAAACGCCCATCCAGCACGCAAAGCGCGTGGTTGTGGTCGGCGGCGGCAATGTGGCGATGGACGCCGCACGCAGCGCACTGCGTCTCGGTGCGGAAGAAGTGTCGATCGTGTATCGTCGTTCCATGGAAGAACTGCCCGCCCGTAAGGAAGAAGTGGAGCATGCCGAGGAAGAAGGCATTTCGTTCAAGCTGCTCACGAACCCCACCGCCATTCTCGGCGATGAAAACGGCTTTGTCTCCGGCATCCGCTGTGTCAAAATGGAACTCGGCGAGCCGGATGCTTCCGGCAGACGCCGCCCCGAAGCTGTGCCGGATTCGGATTTTGACATTCCGTGCGACTGTGTCATCATGGCGATCGGCACATCGCCGAACCCGCTGATAAAATCCACGACCGTCGGTCTTCAAACGCAGAAGTGGGGCGGCATCGTCGCGGATGAGCACACCGGGAGCACCTCGCTTGACGGCGTTTATGCCGGCGGCGACGCGGTCACGGGCGCTGCAACCGTCATTTTGGCGATGGGCGCGGGAAAAAATGCCGCACAGGCGATCGATGACTATTTGCAGAATAAATAAAACAAAGCTGCCGCATGCACAACGCATATGGCAGCTTTTTCTGTATGTCTTTACAGCTTGCTGGAGATCTCCTTGATACAGGCAGGGCAGATGTTCTGTCCCTTGAAGGTCATGACATCACGCGCATTTCCGCAAAAAATGCAGCAGGGCTGATACTTTTTGAGAATGATCATATTGTCCTCGGTGAAAATTTCCAGCGAATCGTTCACCTTGATGCCCAAAATGTTGCGCGTTTCCATCGGGATGGTCACTCTGCCGAGCTGGTCAATGCGGCGTACAATGCCTGTTGATCGCATAGTATAGCCCTCCTTCACCTGCAATTCACCTGTATTATAACATCTATTCGACAAAAGTCAATTCCCTTTTTTGTTAAATTTCGGTAAATTCCAACCCCTTTCCGCTGTATGTGACAAAAGCCGATTTTACGCGTTTTTTTGACGTGTTGACAGTCTGAAAAAGGCGGCATCCGAAGATGCCGCCCTTTTCCTTGCCGTTCGTCAGCAGCAGCTGTCGTCGTCGAGGAGCAGAAGGATGATGATAATGAAAAGCAGCCAGGAGCAATCCATACCGTTAAAAAGGTTTCTCAAGCACATGTGTTTCCACCTCCTTCGTCATTGTCATACTATGCAAATCGGAAGAATGTGGTGAATAGGAAAAATATTCCCGACATATACTTATTACGATACCATCCATCGGCAAAGGGGGAAGATCATGCAATATCGCTTCAAAGGTTTTACAGAAAAAGCCAACACGGCACTCAACCTGTCCATCCGCTCGGCACAGGCACTCGGACATACCTATGTCGGCACAGAGCATCTTCTGTTGGGGCTTTTGCGCGAGGGGAGCGGCGTTGCCGCCGTGGTGCTCAATAATCGCGGCATCACCGCCGTGGAATACGAGCGGCGCGTTGCGGAGACCGAGACAGTGGGCGCCTATACCTATGTCACGCCGCAGGACTTTACACCGCGCGCCAAAGCGATCATGGAAAAAGCGGCAGAGGAAGCGGCACAGGCGCAATACGGGTATATCGGCACGGAGCATCTGCTGCTCGCACTGCTGCAGGACAAAAGCTGTATCGGCATACGCATATTGCAGCTGATCGCCCCCTGCAAAGAGGATCTGGAAAAGGAGCTGCGCGCTTCTTATAAAGCCGCTCCGGAGCTGCCGGAGAAGAAAGCGGGAAAGGATGTCGGAAAATCAGCGCTGCGCGCCTATGGCAAGGATCTCACTGCCGCGGCGCAAAAAGGGAAGATCGACCCCGTGATCGGCAGAGACAAAGAGATCGAGCGCGTGATACGCATTTTGGTGCGCCGTACAAAAAACAACCCCTGTCTGATCGGCGAGCCGGGTGTCGGCAAGACCGCCGTTGCAGAGGGGTTGGCACTGAAGATTACAAAGGAAGAAGTGCCCGAGCCGCTTTTGCATAAACGCATCGTATATCTCGATCTCAACAGCATGATCGCAGGCACGAAATATCGCGGTGACTTTGAGGAGCGCATCAAGCAGGCGATTGAGGAGGTTTTGCAGGGGCGCAATGTCATTCTGTTCATCGATGAGCTGCACACCCTGATCGGCGCGGGCACGGCGGAGGGGGCAGTGGATGCTTCCAACATCCTAAAGCCGTATCTGGCGCGCGGAGAACTGCAGGTCATCGGCGCGACCACCCTGCAGGAATATCGTCGCCACATCGAAAAGGATGCGGCGCTGGAGCGACGGTTTCAACCGGTCAAGGTCGAAGAACCGACCGTTGCCCAAAGCATTGAGATTCTGCGCGGGCTGCGCGACCGCTATGAGGCACATCACAAGGTGAAGATCAGCGATGAAGCACTGACGGCGGCAGTGCAGCTGTCCGCACGCTATATTGCCGACCGTTTTCTGCCGGACAAGGCAATCGACGTGATGGATGAAACCGCCGCAGGCGTGCGCCTGGCGGCTGTGCGGGAAACGCCGGAGATCCACGATCTTGAAGAACGCATCCGCGGCATCAGTGCCGACAGAAACGCCGCAGCACGCATACAGGACTATGAGCAGGCGGCAAAGCTGCGGGACAGCGAGCGCTCGCTGCAGGACACGCTGTGCGCCGCGCAGGAGCGGTTTGCGCGGGAAAACAGTGCCTGTGTGCGCGTTGTCACGGCAACGGACATGGCAAACACCGTCTCGGAATGGACGGGCATTCCCGTTGCCGAACTGACAAAAGAGGAAGAAACATTGCTTGCCGAACTGCCCGAAAGATTGGAAAAGCGTGTTATCGGGCAGGAAGAAGCCGTGCTGGCGGTGGCAAAAGCCATCCGCCGCAGCCGCGCAGGACTGAAAGACCCAAAGCGCCCAATCGGCTCCTTTATCTTTCTCGGACCGACAGGCGTCGGCAAGACCGAATTGTGTAAGGCGGTCGCCGCTGTTGTTTTCGGCAGCGAAGAAAGCCTCATACGGCTCGATATGTCGGAATATATGGAAAAGCACACGGTTTCCCGCATGATCGGATCACCGCCCGGATATGTCGGCTATGACGAAGGGGGACAGCTCACCGAGAAAGTGCGCCTGCATCCCTACAGCGTCATTCTTTTCGACGAGATCGAAAAAGCACACCCCGATGTGTTCAACCTGCTTTTGCAGGTGCTGGAGGACGGTATTCTGACCGACGCACAGGGACGGCAGGTGAGCTTTCGCAACTGCGTCATCATCATGACCTCAAATGTCGGCGCACGGCTGCTCACAGACCGCAAGTCTCTCGGCTTTACACCGCAGGACGAACCGACCGAAACAGAAAACAAGCGTGCGCACGAGGATGTGATGAAAGAACTGAAAAAGCGGTTCAGACCGGAATTTCTGAACCGCGTTGACAGTATTGTGGTGTTTTCCGCGCTGCGGCGTGAGGATGTCCGCAGGATCGCCGAAAAGATGATCGGAGAGCTGCAGGAGCGTTTGCATGCACTGCATGTGCAGGCGACCTTCACCGATGCTGCGCTGAAAAAACTGGCGGATGCGGGCTATGACCGCGCCTATGGCGTGCGCCCGCTGCGTCGCGTCATTTACAATGAAATTGAAAACCCGCTCGCCGACCTGCTCATCGACGGAAAGAACGTAGGCGGGCGCAGCATCACGGTCGATGTGCAAAACGGTCAGATTGTTTTTGTCTGAACACCGGTGAGATCGAAAGCGGGGATCATCTGTGTGCCCGCGCTGTCGCGGCTTTGCACATAGCCGTTTTCAAAGCCGCAGGCTTCCATATACGCCCACACCTTTTCACATTCCCGTTTTGTGAGCCTGCGGGAAAGCGTCGGAAAACCCGCAATGTCCGCCATGGGGGTGTATTGGAACATGAGACTGATATATGCCGTGTCCTTATAGGCTTTGAGAAAATCCAGCACCGCCATGGATGCACGGGTATGTCCGGGGAGCACCAGGTGGCGGATGACCGTGCCGCGCTGCAGGATGCCGTCTTTGTCGAATATCGCTTTTCCCGTTTGGCGCACCATCTCGTCGATGGCAGGCGCAGCATAGTCGAAATAGTCCGCAGCACCCGACAGCGCTGCGGAAAGGGCATTGTCGGTATATTTGAGATCCGGCAGATAGATGTTGACAAGTCCCTCAAGTCTTTTGAGCGTTTCCACCCGCTCATATCCGCCGCTGTTATACACGATCGGAATTTTCGGCTTATACAGCGACAGTGCTTCAATGATCGACGGGACAAACGGGGTGGGGCTGACAAGGTTGATATTGTGCGCCCCAGCCGCTTCCAGTTCTCTGAAAATGTCGGCAAGACGGGACGGCGTCACGGTCTCGCCGCAGCCGCCGCGACTGATCTCGGCATTTTGGCAGAAAGCACATGTCAGCACACAGCCGGAGAAAAAGACCGTCCCCGAACCGCGCGTGCCGCTGATGCAGGGCTCTTCGCCGAAATGCAGCGCTGCCCGCGCAAGACGCGGGGCTGCAGGCATCCGACAAAAGCCGCCGACATTTGCGGTATCGTCACGCCTTGCGCCGCATTGCCGCGGACAGACGGTACAGTGTTCGATCATCATAAAAAGAAACTCCCTTTCAAAGAGTAAAACCGTTTTCATCTGCACATACTGTTCCCGAAAAGAGGGATAGGATGAAACGGTGCAGACAAGAAACGGTGCTCTGCCGCGTGCTTTTGTTCATGCTCGGCGGCGTTTTATATAATCTCATCGAAATTCTGTGGCGCGGCCGCACACACTACAGCATGTTCTTTCTCGGCGGCATCTGCTTTCACATCATCGGCAGCATCTATACCGCACTGTCCCGCACCTGTCTTGCCGTGCGCTGTCTTGTGTCCTCGGTGTGTGTGACGGCGGCGGAATTTCTTTGCGGCTGCATCGTCAATCTGCGCTGCCATATGCAGGTGTGGGACTATTCCGCCAGACCGCTGAACCTGTGCGGGCAGATTTGCCTGCTGTACAGCATCCTTTGGGCGCTGCTCAGCATCCCGACAGGCTATCTCTATTGCCGCATCACGCGGTATTTACGCATGCACCTCGGCAGAGGGGCATAGCGCGTTCATCGGGCAGACGCCGCACTGCGGCGAGCGGGCAATGCAGCAGTCCCTGCCGAACATCACCAGTCTGTGGCAAAAATCGTTGCTCTCGTGCGGCGGCAGCAGCTTTTTGAGCGCCAGCTCTACCTTATAGGGGTCTTTCGTATCCACAAGCCCCAGCTTACCGCAAATGCGGATGCAGTGCGTATCGGCAACGACGGCGGGCTTCCCGAAAATATCACCGCAAATGAGGTTTGCGGTCTTTCTGCCGACACCGGGCAGGGTGAGCAGCTTTTCCATCGTGTCCGGCACCTTGCCGTCATAATCGGCGCAGAGCATCCGACTCATCGCCACCAGATCGCGCGCCTTTGTTTTGTACAGTCCGCAGGAATGAATAAACGGCTCGACATCCTCAGGCTGCGCCTTTGCCATTTCCTGCGGCGTGGGAAAGCGCGCAAACAGCGCGGGCGTCACCAGGTTCACGCGCGCATCGGTGCACTGCGCGGAAAGGCGGGTCGCCGCCAGCAGCTGAAACGGATCGCGATAGGTCAGGGAGCACACCGCATCCGGATAGCGTTCTTTCAATATTTCGACAGCGGCAAGCGCCCGCTGCTTTTTTGTCATGTCGATCACCTCACCATACCAGAATACCACATATTTCGCCAAAAAGCAAACCCGCCCTCTTGCAAAAGAGCGCGGGTTTTGCTAAAATGTAAAAGACAGGGAGGGGATCGCATGAGAATACCGCTTGCAGACCGGATGCGTCCGAAAACGCTTGAGGATGTCACGGGACAGCGGCACATTTTGGGAAAAGGAAAAGCGCTGCAGAACATCATCGAATCCGGCAAAATTCCCAACCTCATTTTCTACGGACCGGCAGGTGTTGGAAAAACCACCGTTGCACGCATCATCGCAGAGCGCTCGGATATGCGCCTGCACAAGCTCAACGGCACCACCGCTTCCACGGCGGATTTTCGCGCCGTCATGGAAGAAACCGACACGCTGATGGGACAAAACGGTATCCTGCTGTATTTGGACGAAATTCAGTATCTCAACAAACGCCAACAGCAGATCTTGCTCGAATACCTCGAAAACGGCAGCATCACCCTCATTGCGTCCACCACCGAAAATCCGGCGTTTTATGTATACAGCGCCGTGCTCAGCCGTTCCGCCGTCTTTGAATTTAAGCCCGTTGAGCCTGCCGATGTCGAGCTTGCCGTGCGGCGCGGCATCGCCTTTTTGGAAAACGAGAGCGACTGCACGATCGAAATGGATGATGCGGTTGTAAAGCACATTGCCTTTTCATGCAACGGCGATGTGCGCACGGCGCTGAACACGCTGGAAAACTGTGTCAACGCCACCGTTCCCGAAGACGACGGGCGCATTCTTGTGTCGGCGGAGACTGCCGCGCAAATGACAGGCAGAAGCGCTGTGCGCTACGATAAGGACGGCGACGAGCATTATGACATCATTTCCGCCTATCAGAAATCCATGCGCGGCTCCGATCCCGACGCAGCACTGCACTATCTTGCGCGGCTGCTGGAAGCGGGCGACCTGCCGTCCGCTTGCAGGCGGCTGATGGTCTGTGCGTGTGAGGATGTGGGGCTTGCCTATCCACAGATCATTCCCATCGTCAAATCCGCTGTCGACATCGCCTTGCAGGTCGGTATGCCGGAAGCGGCGCTGCCGCTTGCCGATGCGGTGGTCATGGTCTGCATGGCGCCGAAATCCAACGCTGCTTACAATGCCATACATGCTGCCCTCGCGGATGTGCATGCGGGCAACACCGGCTCTGTGCCGCGTCAGCTGCAAAACAAGCACTATGACGGCGATGAGGTGGTGAACAAGGGACAATTCTATCTGTATCCGCATGAGTTTCCGCACCACTGGGTACAACAGCAGTACCTGCCCGATGCGCTCAAAGGAAAGGTATACTACCATCCCGGTGACAACAAGAGCGAACAGGCATTTGCCGCCTATTGGGAAGCAATCAAAAAGGGTTCTCGCTAAGTATGTACCCGCCGCACCGTCAGTGCGCGCAGCTGCTCTTTGTCCCATGTGCCGAGGAGATAGGTGCAAGCAGCGTATATCAGGCATATGCCGCATCCGCCGCACAGCATTTTTACGAGCGGCGGCAGAGCGGAAACAGGCAGCACGCGCCCGCACAGCGCGACCAAAGCGACGGAAAGTGCGATCGAAAGCAGCGGTTTCATGATCCACTGCCAAACGCGCAGCCGCACCTCCGTCACCCGCAGCAGACGATGCAGATTGAGTCCGGACGTCAGGAAATTGCTGAACACCATGATCCACAAAAAGCCGCCCATGCCGCGCAGCGGGACTAACACCAAGATCAGCGCGATGCGGCTGACCGAGTCGAGAACGCTGTAGCGCAGAGAGCTTACCTGTTGGTTCAGTCCTTTCAGCATACCGTCAACGATGCTTTCGAGATACATCACCGGCATCAGCGGTGCCAAAACACGCAAAAGGAAACCCACATCATGGCTGTGGTATAACACTTCTCCGAGGTCATATGCAAAGACGGTGAAAAGACCGCCGAGTAATATTGAAATCAGCAGGGTGAGCTGCAAGGCCTTTGTGACCGCGCGGCTCACCTTGTCTTTTTGCCGCAATGTTTGCGCTTCCGAAAGCTCGGGAATGAGCAGGGTGGACAAAGACGACAGGAAAGAGGAAGGAAAAAACAATAGCGGCAGCGCCATGCCCTTGAGCATACCGAACTGAGAAAGCCCTTCTGTGGCAGAGCCGGAAAAAGCGGCCAGTTTTTGCGGCACCAGTATGTTTTCCACAGTGCGCAGCGCCGACCCTAAATAGCGTCCCGCCGTGATCGGCACAGCGATGGCGCAGATGCGATAGAGAACACCGTGGCGCGGCGGCAAGCAGGAGGGAGCTGTGGGCAACGCCCACAGCGCGCGTCGGTCGGCAAGGCAGCCAACCGAAAGAAACAGGCAGGAAACGATCTCCGCGGCGCAGTCGCCGCTGATGACGGCAAGACAGGTGTAGGTCACGTCTCTGCCGCTGAAAAGCCGCAAAAGCAGCGTGATGAACAAAATACGGGACAGCTGCTCGGTGATCTGTGCGGCGGATGGACAAACGGTTTTGCGGCGCGCCATAAAATAACCGCGCAGGCAAGAGGACGTCCCCATGAACGGCAGGCTGATCCCCAGCACCTTCAGCGAGGGAACGGCACGCACGTCCTTGATGATATAGGCGCCGATCGGCTCTGCCGTGAAAAACAGCAAAAGGGCGGATGCCGCACCGATGAAAACGCTCAAAAGGATGCTGCGGCGCAGGATGCGCTTTACCGACCGCTTCGTACCGCACACCAGTTCATCCGTGATAAGACGTGCCACCGCCGTGCTGATGCCGGACGAGGCAAATGTGGCGGCAAGGACATAGACGGAAAAGATGAGCTGATACAGCCCCATGCCCTGTGCGCCGATGCAGCCCGAAAGATAAATGCGGAAAAAAATACCGATCGTGCGTAAAAGAATAGCGGTAATCGTCATAATTACCGCATTCTTCATAAATTCACCCTGCCGCATGCCGTCACTTCACTTTCAGTCAGAGCCTGTCTGCATATCGTTATACATACCTGTGATCCCGTTCCATGTCCGTCGATTGGTGACGCCCGTCGGCGCAAGTCCCATGACCGTCTGCAAAACGCTCACGGCAGCGGCGGTTTCCTCGGTGTAATCTGCGGTTTCGGACGGGGTCGGAATGTTGCTGAAGGTGTTCGACAGCGTGCGCAGCATGATGTTCAAAAACGCCACGCCGTCTCCTGTGTCGCCGCGCCGAAAGGCAAAGCCTGCCTTTGTCGGGAAGCCCTTGATGGGCAATGTCAGCACATCCTTTACCGCCAAAGCGCTGTATTCCTCAACCAAACGGTAAAAGGTCACACGATCCACGACGCCTGTCGGCGCAAGACCGTGCGCACGCTGAAACGCCATAACGGCTTCGCCTGTTTTCGGGCCGAAAATGCCGTCGATGGGCACATCGGAGCTGCCGTTTTGCGCGATCTCCAGACTGCGCAGGATCTCCTGAATTTCGCGGATATACAGCTTTTTTTCTTCATCCGTAATGTCGTTATCCGGGAAAGGAACAAAGATCATGTGGACTCCTCCTGAAAGCTCGTGCCGGAATACTGGTTGGCACGTTTGTTGTTGCCGTTCATGAGATCGGCATAGGCTGCGGCAATGTCGTTCCAAACGGCGGGGCCGACCGAGCCTGTGACCGTCAGTCCGAAAAGCTCCTGGAACGCCTCAACTGCCGCCTGTGTCTGCGCACCGAACACACCGGTGACGGGAACATCCGGGATTTCGGGATAGGTCTTTGAGAGATAGGAAAGATATTCCTGCAGCGTCTCCACCGCTTCACCCTGTGTGCCCTGTCGCAGCGGATAGCCGGGATACAGGGTGATGCCGCCCTCCAGCGCGTCGGTGGTGTTGATGATGCCGCGATAGGCGCGGTATATATCCTGCCAGGTTCTGATCCCCACAAGCCCGTCGGGATCCAGCCCGTAGATGTTCTGAAAGGCGATGACGGCGTCCCGTGTCGGTTCGTCAAACACGCCCGTGATCTCGATCGAGGGCACAGCTTCATAGAATTCGGCAATGACCGCCAAAAAGTATTGCAGCGACCGCACGTTGTCACCCGTGTCTCCGAGCGACATGGGGGTTTTGAACTCCTGGGAAATTTCTTCCTGCGAAATGCCCTCGGAATCCAACTCGGACAGCTTTTTCACGCCGTTATACAAATACAGGATCTTATACCACGTTGCAGGTCCGATGATGCCGTCCGGTGTCAGATTGAAGATGCGCTGAAATTCCTTCACCGCCGCTTCGGTCTCCTGCCCGAACACACCGTCAACGGGGGAGATCTTCGGAATGGCGGGATAGTTGCGGGAAATGCGGTTGAGCTGTACCTGTTTATACCGTACCACGTTTCCCGCCATCCCAAGCCGCAGCGGCTGCCCCGGATAGGACTGACCGGTGCTTCTCACCGGCGCGTCCGCAACGATGCGGATGTCGTTTCCATAGTAGTTTTGCAGAATTTCAAGCGGAGAAAGTCCCTGCTCGGCGAGCGGGACTGTGCCCCATTGCGACAGCCCTTCACAGGTGACGGTCGTGCCGTTGCAATACTGTGTGAAATACGGTTCCACACTGCCGTCCCGCACAATATAGCTGTTGAAGATCTCGTCCACGATCGCGCTGATATTGTCGAATATGTTGCGCCCCTGTACATATGCCTGATCATAACGGGTGGAATTGGTGATATCGAAATCATACCCCTGGCTGCGATACCATTCCGTGTAATAGCGGTTGAGAGCAAAAGAAATTTGGGCATAGATATTGGCGCGCAGTGCGTCCTCCGGCCATGTCGGATACACCTCGCTTGATGCCACATTTTTGATATAGTCCGGAAAGGAGACGGTCACGTTCGGTGCATCCTCTGCGGGTGCTCCGAGATGCACGGTGATGGTCTCCGGTATGTATACGTTACCGTTCACATGCTCACCTCACTGTAAATTCTGCGGCGCGCCCTCGATGATCGTCTGCCGCTGTGTCGGAACGTCACCCTCCGCCACCGGAATGAGATCCACAGGCTGCACCGACGTGCTGCCGCCATAGATCGGCACACAGCTCAGCTTCACAGGGTAAAATCCGTCGGCATACACATACACCGTATAGTAGGTATAGGGGGCTTTGTTATCGGGCGACATGGAATAGGAACCGTTCACGGCAGGCAGCGAAAACAGCGGTGTATAGCCGCTTTCATCCGTGAAACGCGTCTGCATGAGTGACTCCGTACCGTCCTCACCCTGACCGGCAATCATCACGCGCGCCCCGCGCACCGGCAAAACGCCGTTGCCGGTCGAGGCGTATACACGAAGATATCCCATCGACATATCCCGTTTCGGCACGGCGGCAGGCGGCATCTCCGCTGTCGGCGGGGAAACAGGGAAGGGCGGGACGCCCTCTTGCGGTGCGGCAGGCTCTGCTTCGTTTTCCGCACTTTGCTGCAAGGCGGCAAGATCCTTTTCGATATCGGGTGCGGGAAACTCTTCATCCAACGCTGACTTTGTCTGTGAAACGGAAACAACGGGAACGCTCTTTTTTTGCAGTTCCAACAGTTCCTGCTGATAGCGGCGGATCATATCCGCTGCCGGAATGGGTGAACCGTCATGCGCCATAACCAAAACTCCTTTTTGCGACGCCGAAACAGGCGTCCTTGATCGTTAAACTATACGGGCGCAAGTGAAAAAATATGTCCGTGCGCGCAAGAAAATCAGAGGTATTCAAAGAAATGGGGGAGTTTTTTGCAGGAAAAAAGGAAAAAATCGGATATTTTCGGAATTATTTGAAAAAATCTTGACATTTGCGCAAAATATCACTATATTGATATATGTTGTTTGCAAGGAGGAGGTCACCCTCACAAACAGGCATCTATGCAAAAAACCGATCAGTGACAGCCAAGCAGTGCCGCAGTCCTTTGCGATTGTGTAAAACCCTTTGCGGAGCGCACTGTCCATGCTGTTGCGGTTTCATGCAAACTGACCAGTGGGTCTGCAAGAAACTTTTTACCGCAAAGGGGGATGCATCTGTTATGGATGAAAAAACCATTATTCGTCTTCAAAACATTTCTGTGTCTTTTGATGAACAACCGGTGCTGCAGGATCTGAATCTCAAGATCTCAGACGGGGAGTTTGTAACGCTGCTGGGGCCTTCCGGCTGCGGGAAAACGACCACGCTGCGCATCATCGGCGGTTTTGTCAAACCGGACAGCGGGGATGTTTTTTTTGATGAAAAATCAATGACCGCACTGCCGCCGCACAAGCGACCGGTGAACACGATCTTTCAGAGATATGCGCTTTTTCCGCATCTCAATGTGTTTGAGAACGTCGCTTTCGGTATGCGAGTGCAGAAACGGTCCTCTGCCGAAATCAAGGAAAACGTCGCGAAAATGCTGAAAATGGTGAACCTCACAGGCTTTGAAAAACGCAGCGTGCACACCCTTTCCGGCGGACAGCAGCAGCGCGTGGCGATCGCGCGCGCCCTTGCCAACAATCCGAAGGTGCTGCTTTTGGACGAACCGCTCGCGGCTCTTGACTTAAAGCTGCGCAAGGATATGCAGACGGAGCTCAAAAATATTCAGAAAAGTCTCGGCATCACGTTCATTTATGTGACGCACGATCAGGAAGAAGCACTGTCCATGTCCGACACCGTGGTCGTTATGGACAACGGCAAAATTCAGCAGATCGGCACGCCGCAGGATATCTATAACGAACCGCAAAACGCTTTCGTCGCTGATTTCATCGGCGAAAGCAACATTTTGGACGGCGTGATGCACGCCGACTATCTCGTGGAATTTTTCGGCAGGAAGTTTTCCTGCCTCGATGCCGGTTTTGAAAAGGATGAGCCGGTGGATGTGGTCATCCGTCCGGAAGACATCGACATTGTCGAGCCGATCAAGGGCGACCTCGTCGGCACGGTGACCGCTGTCACCTTCAAGGGTGTCCACTATGAAACAATCGTGGATTTCAAGGGCTTCAAATGGATGATCCAGACCACCGATTTTTATGATGTCGGTCGCTCTATCGGCATTCGTCTGAATCCCGAGGATATCCACATCATGAAAAAATCCGCCTATTCCGGCATGTTTGGCGATTATAGCTCCTATTCCGAGGAATTTGACGAGCTGGCAGATCCCGAAGCGGATCTTGCGGAGGAGCAGGAGGGGGCAGACGAGATATGAGATCAAAGTCTGCCGCCGCCCCTTTCGGCATTTGGATGCTGATCTTCACGATCGTTCCGTTGGCGATCGTTGCCTATTTTGCGTTCACCGACGCAGACGGGCAGTTCACCCTTGCCAACATCCGTGAGATCGGCACCTATATCGGTCCCTTTTGGGACTCCATAAAGCTCGGCGCTGCCGCGACTGCCATCTGCCTGTTGCTGGCATACCCGATCGCTTTCATCATCGCCCGCTCCACCGAGCGTGTGCAGCAGACCATGGTGATGATCGTCATGATCCCCATGTGGATGAATTTTCTTCTGCGCACCTATGCGTGGATGTCCATTTTGGAGGACAAGGGCTTTCTCAACCAGTTTTTGGGGCTTTTCGGTCTGCACTTCAACATGATCAACACAAACGGTGCGATTATCCTCGGCATGGTGTATAACTTTCTGCCGTTCATGATCCTGCCGCTCTATTCCGTCATGGCAAAAATGGACACGCGCATTCTGGAAGCGGCGGAAGATCTCGGCTGCAACGCGTTCCAGGTGTTTCGCCGTATTGTGCTGCCGCTGTCCACGCCGGGTATCGTCTCCGGCATCACCATGGTGTTTGTGCCGGCGGTCAGCACCTTTGTGATTTCCAAGCTGCTCGGCGGCGGAAAGAACTATATGATCGGTGACATCATCGAATCCATGTTTGTCGGCAGCGCATCCGACTATAACCTCGGTGCGGCACTGTCGCTGGTGTTGATGGTGCTGATGCTGCTGTGTATGGCACTCATGCACTTTGTCGATCACGACGAGGAAGAGATTGGGGGAATGGTGTCATGAAAACGCTGTCCCGCATCTATACGGCGCTCATTTTCCTGTTTTTGTATGCACCGATTGCCGTGCTCATTGTTTTCTCATTCAACAACTCCAAAAACCGTGTGAAGTGGAATGGCTTTACGCTGAAATGGTACGAGGACTTATTCCACAATTCTCTGATTTTGGACTCCCTGCGTGTCACGCTTGAAGTGGCGGTGCTGGCGGCAATCATTGCAACCGTCATCGGCACACTGGCGGCGCTCGGCATCCACAGCATGAACGGCAAGCTGCGCAATGTCTTTTTGGCGGTCAACAACATTCCGATGATCAATCCGGAGATCGTGACCGGCATCTCCATGATGCTGATGTTTGTGTTTGTTTTCCGCATGACGGGTCTTTTGCGTCCCGGTTTTCTGACGCTGCTTTTGTCGCACATCACGTTCTGCATCCCGTATGTGGTGCTGCAGATCATGCCGAAGCTGCGGCAAATGAACCGTCACCTGTATGAGGCGGCGCTGGATCTCGGCTGCCCGCCGCTGCGTGCGTTCTTCAAGGTGGTCATTCCGGAGATCATGCCCGGTGTTATCACTGGGGCGCTCATGGCGTTTACCATGTCGCTGGATGATTTTGTCATCAGCTATTTCAACGCCGGATCGACGGCACAGACACTGTCGGTCACCATCTATTCCATGACGAAAAAACCGATGACGCCCGAGATCAACGCCTTGTCAACGCTGATGTTCGGGGCAGTGATGCTGCTTTTGATCGTTGTCAATCTGCGGCAGATCCGCGAAAATTCGAAAAAGAAAAAACAGCGCGCGTGAGCGCAGAAAGGGTGTATTACATGAAAAAAATCAGCTTTTTGCTTGTCGTCGCATTGCTTTGCGGGACGTTTGCCTTTCTCGGCGGCTGCGGCTCGAACGACGGCTCCGTGACACTCAATGTGTATAACTGGGGTGAATATATTGACGACGAGGTTATGGATGTCAACAGGGAGTTCACCAAAGAAACCGGCATCAAGGTCAACTATAAGACCTTTGACACCAACGAATCCATGTATACGCTGATCTCCTCGGGCGCTGCGGAATATGACGTGGTGTTTCCGTCGGATTATATGGTCGGCAAAATGATCGACGAGGGACTGCTTGCCAAGCTGAACTTTGACAACATCCCGAACTATCAGTATATCGACGAAGCGTATAAGAATTTGGAATATGACCCGAAAAACGAGTATTCCGTGCCGTATACCTGGGGAACGGTCGGCATTTTCTATAACAAGAAATATGTCGATGAAGCCGATCTGAAGGACGGCTGGGATCTTTTGTGGAACAAAAAATACAGCGGAAAGATCTATATGTTTGATAACCCGCGCGACGCTTTCGCCATCGCGCTCAAAAAGCTCGGCTATTCCATGAACACGACAAATGCCGACGAAATTCAGAAAGCCTATGAAGCGCTGGCGGAGCAAAGACCGCTGCTGCAGGGGTACTATATGGATCAAATCTTCCAAAAGATGATCAATGAGGAAGGCTGGATCGCACCCTATTATTCCGGCGACGGCGCCATCATGATCTATCGCGAGGACGGCAACAAGGACATCGGCTATTTTGTGCCGGATCAGGGCACGAACCTCTTTGTGGATGCCATGTGCGTGACCGCCAATTCGCCGCACAAGACCGAAGCAGAGCAGTATATCAACTTCCTCTGCCGCACGGACGTCGCCAAGGCAAACGCCGAATATATCGGCTATTCGACGCCGCAGACCGAAGCGCGCAAGGCGCTTGATCCCGCAGTCGGCGAAAATCCGATGTTCTATCCCGATGATGCGGTTTTGAAAAAGACCGAGGTGTTCATAACACTCGACGACGCCACCAACACCCTGCAGAAAAATCTTTGGACCAAGCTCAAGACCCTCAAGGATTGATCGTAAAAAAAATAACAGGTGCAACGCATTGCACCTGTTATTTTTTTCGTCTTACAGTGTGGCGGAAAGCTCTTTCAGATATGCACGGAAATCCTCGCCGATCTCCGGATGCTTCAAAGCAACCTCACATGCCGCCTGCATGATGCCGAGCTTGTTGCCCATATCATAGCGCTTTCCGGTATAATCGACACCGATCATGCCCTCACTCTTTGCCAGCTGCATCATGGCATCGGTGAGCTGAATTTCGCCGCCCGCTCCGGGAGGGGTCTTGTCCAGAATGTCGAAGATCTGCGGCGGCAGCACACATCTGCCGAGAATGGAATACAGCGACATGATCTGCTCCGGCTGCGGCTTTTCGATCATATCGGTGACATGGAAAACACGATCGGCGAGGGGAGAGACCTGCAGCGAGCAGTATTTTGTGATCTGCTCCGCCGTGACCTCCTTGATGCCGACAACGCCCTTGCCGTATTGCTCATAAGCACGGCACAGCTGCCCGCAGGCAGGATCGTCGCCGATGATGACATCGTCACCGTACAGCACCGCAAACGGCTCATCGCCGACAAAGCTGCGCGCACAGGACACGGCATGCCCCAAGCCCTTTGTTTCCTTTTGACGGATAAATGTGATGTCGGCAAGATGGGTGATGGCGCGGATCTGCTCCAGCACAGCTGTTTTGCCGGTTGCTGCCAGCCGCTGCTCCAATTCGATCGCATGATCGAAGTGATCCTCAATAAGCCCCTTGCCACGGTTGGTAATGATAAGAATTTCCTCAATGCCCGCGTGCACCGCTTCTTCAACGATATACTGAATGGCGGGCTTGTCCACGATGGGCAGCATTTCCTTGGGCATTACCTTTGTGATCGGCAGCACCCGCGTTCCCAGACCGGCGGCAGGGATAACCGCCTTACGTACCTTTTTCATGTTTTTCCTCCTCAAATATACATAAACAATATGCCGCAAAGCACGCCTGCCAAATACAGCACGACATACGCAGCAGCCCCGAGTCCGAAGGACACGCCGCCGCTTGCCGCAAGGGCATCCGCGGAATTGCGCATGGGGGAGCGGCGTATACGTCGTTTAGCGGAAGCGTAATAAAAACGATTGCCGAAAATGCCGAAAACAACGCGAATGGCAAGACTTATGAACAACAGCACCTGCAAAATGATGAGCCAGCGATTTGTCACGGCGGAATCGGGCAGCTTCTGCACCAGATCAAAGACGCTCACGCTGCCGTCAGACACGGAAAAGCCGACGTATTTATACAAAAAATAGCTACTGAGCGCCGTGCGCAGCGTTTGAAAGATCAAAACCAGCGAACCGGCGAAATACTGTTTTCTGAACCAAAGCCAATACGGCGTCAGCAAAAACGCTGCCCAGTTCCAGCCGGCGTTGCCGCGCTTTTGCGAAAGTTTCAGAAAACGCGGTAGATAATACCGTCCGTTTTGTCCGACAAAGCGGCGCATTTCTCCGGCAGTTACACCGCCCATATCCTCATTGTCGTCCGGCAATTCCGCGCCGTCCGGCGGCGTTGCCTGGCGGAAAGGGCGATATTCACGGTAGGTACCGCCGAACGGGGAAAAGCCGCCGCCCTGCGGGGGACACTGTCCGCCGAAGCCCCAGTTTCTCGCTTGCAGGGGTTGTCCACAGCCGGAGCAAAATTCCGCAAACGGAGAATTGGAACGTCCGCAACGGGGACAAAAAACGGTATCTCTGTTCTCGTCGGTGTGCGGCTCTTCTGCAGCCGCTTTTTCCGCTTCGTGCTTCTCACGGCTCCACTGCCGATCGGTCCCGTGCAATTCAGCATAAAAGCACCGATTTTCCTGCTTCCAGCAAGCTCTGTGGTGCGGTGCACCGCAGTCGGGGCAGGTAACAATGTCGTCCGTTTCCGTAAACGGCTTTTTACAGACCGGACAGGAATACCCTTCATAAAAGAACATGCAAAGGCCTCCGAATTGTTTGATTACTTGTATTTTACCTTTTCTCGCGCGAATGTGCAACTGTTTTTGCAACTATTTATAAAATATTAAAAACTTATACATTTTATTTGATATTTCCGCGCAAAGGCGATATAATCATAGCAGTGATATTTACAGGTTGGGAGGAATCCGTATGGAAAAATCGGATATGCGCGATCTTTTGCAGCAGCTGTGCGGCGCCGCAGGCGTCAACGGGCTGACGGAGATCCAATCCGTTGCATACGAAATGCTGAAGGAATATGCCAACATTACGCGTATAGACGCAAACGGCAATGTGCGTGCGACGCTGTGCTGTGAAAAAGAAAACGCAAAGCGCGTGCTTTTGGAAGCACACATGGATGAGATCGGCTTTGTTGTCACGGGATTTACCGAAAGCGGCTTCGTGCGCGTAGCACCTTGCGGCGGCGTCGATCGACGGTGTGTTGCCGCCGCACCGGTCAGAATTTTCGGAAAAGAAACCGTAAACGGCGTTTTCTGCGCTGTCCCGCCGCATCTGCGCGGTGATACCGATGATAAGAAATGTCAGCCGGCGGACAAGCTGTTCGTGGATGTCGGCATGACCGATCCGCAGTCCTGCATCAGTGTCGGCGATCGCGTGTCCTTTATGCCGTGCTATGCAGAGCTGAATGACACGCTGATCAGTGCAAAAGCCCTGGACGACCGCGCGGGAATGGCGGCAGTGATGTATGCGCTGTCGTTGCTGCACGGACGCGATCTGTCCTGTGATGTGGAAGTGCTGTTTGCCTGCGGCGAAGAGCTGGGAAGTCGCGGCGCGACACCGGCGGCATTTGCCATCGATGCCGATGCTGCAATCGTCACCGATGTGAGCTTTGCTTTCACACCGGATGCTCCGCGGGAAAGCTGCGGCGACCTCGGAAAGGGTGCGATGATCGGGATTTCTCCCATTTTGGACGCACAGTTTTCAAAGCGTCTCATGCAATATGCGAAAGAGCATGACATACCTTTTCAGACAGAAGTCATGGGCGGTAAAACCGGCACAGATGCCGATGCCGTAACGGTTGCGGGAGACGGCACGCCGAGCGCACTGCTCTCCATTCCGCAGCGCTATATGCACACACCGGTTGAGGTCGTCGACGTGCGGGATGTTGCCGCTGTGGGCGAACTGATGGCTGCGTTTATAACAGAGGAGATGTATGGCAAATGATAAAAGAACATCTGAAAACGCTGTGTGAATTGCAGGGAGTTTCCGGCAGAGAGGAACAAGTCAGGGAGTATATCCTGTCCGTTTTGAAGGCATCGCCCGTACAAAAGGACATCACGGTAGATTCCATGGGAAATGTTCTGTGTTATCTGCACGGCAAGAAGCATATCACCAAAAAGGTGATGTTCGCCGCCCACATGGACGAGGTCGGTTTCATCGTTCGCGGCATCACAGACGACGGCTATTTGCAGTTTGAAACTGTCGGCGGCATCGATAAAAGCGTCTTGTGCGGCAGACGCGTGCGTATCGGTTCGCAGGTCGGTATTATCGGGTGTAAAGCTATTCACCTTTGCGAAAAGGACGAAGCCGACACGCTGCCGGAAGCAAAGGATCTGCTCATCGACATCGGTGCACAGAATAAAGAAGATGCCGAAAAGAAGGTCACCGTTGGTGATACTGCCGTTTTTGACACGCCTTTCACGGAGATGCAATCCCTGGTGATGGCAAAAGCGATCGACAACCGTGCAGGCTGCACGCTGCTTTTGGAATTGGCGCAAAAGACGCCGCCCTATGACATTATACTGGCTTTCACTGTGCAGGAAGAGGTCGGGCTGCGCGGCGCAGGCGTCGCTGCGTTCACCGTGCGGCCGGACGTTGCGGTTGCCATTGACAGCACGACTGCAAACGATGTTGCCGATGTTTCGGCGGAAAAGCAGGTGTGCGCCGTGGGAAAGGGCGCCGTTGTGTCGTTCATGGACAGAGCGACTGTCTATGACACCGTATTGTATAAGCAGATCCGCGAAATTGCGGATGCACTGCAGCTGCCCAATCAGACCAAAACGGTGATCGCCGGCGGCAATGATGCCGGTGCTATGCAGCGCGCGGCAGGCGGTGCACGAGTCGCAGCGGTGTCGCTGCCCTGTCGGTATATCCATTCGCCGTCCTCGGTCGTCTCGCTGAAGGATATGGAAGCGACGCTCGCATTGTTGTTTGCGCTGACGGAAGAATTGCCGAAATGATCCGTATGCTGCTTAACGGCGATAGGTTGCCGCAGGAGCTGACGCCCGATTGGGCGGCGGCATACATACGCATGCGTGTCGCGGCATACGGCGTTGACAAGCCGTTTTCAACGGTTTATGTCGACGAAAACGGATGCTGTCTTTCGATTCTGGACGGCAACGGCGTCATGGCAGGCAACGTGCCGCAGGATGCTGCGGAATGGGCGGCGTTTTTGAACGGACTTGCCGATCTGAAAACTCTGCTTGCGCCGGAAACGCTTTTGTGCTCCGTTTTGCCGTTTGAAAACGGCAAAACGGCGGCGCTTTCCGTGATGCGGTATACCGGCAATTTTGAGACACCGTCCGATGCTGTGCTGCTTTCTTCACCCCGTGCGGTGCACCCGCTGCTTTGCGCCGCCTTTGGCGAGGACGATATCCCGCCGTTTGACAGCTTTTATGTGGACACCGCCTACCGTTTACGGCACGGCATGTGCCATATCGCGGCGATAGAAGGGGAGAGTGCGCTGCTTTCGGCAGCAATGACGGTGGCGGAAACGCAGGATGCTGCCGTTATCGGTGCCGTGGCAACGCTGCCGCAGCACCGCAAAAAGGGATATGCCGCCATGTGCCTGCAAGCCCTGATACAAACGCTGCGTGCGGAGCAGCCGGGGCGCGCTGTCTATATTCTTCCGAAAGATGTATCCCTGCAACGTTTTTATGAAAACAGCGGCTTTTCCGTTGTGAGCACGGCACTGTATTGCCGAAAGAAAGGATTTTAAGGAAACAAGTATGCACGAGTTTTTTCATTTTGATCGCCGCCTGACGGATGCGGCAAGCGCAGCCGAAAATGAGGTAAAGGCGCAGTTCGAAAAAATTGCGCAAACCACCGCCTATAATCAGCAAAAGGTGCTGGCTGCGTTTATCAAGCACGGTGTAAGTGAAAGCTGCTTTACAGCCACGACCGGCTATGGTTACGGTGATCGCGGCAGAGAGAAGCTGGAAGAGGTTTTTGCCGATGTTTTCGGTGCAGAGGATGCACTGGTGCGTCACAGTATCCTTTCCGGCACACACGCCATTGCCATTGCGCTTTTCGGTATCCTGCTGCCCGGTGACACCATGCTTGCCGCGACGGGTGCGCCGTATGACACGCTGCATCCCGTTATCGGGCTGGGAAAACCGTCGGAAGGCTCCCTTGCCGAGATGGGGGTGCACTACAGGGAAGTGCCGCTGACCGCTGACGAAAAGCCGGATATTCCGGGGATCGTGCAGGCGCTGCAGGATATACCCTCTGTCAAAATGGTACATATACAGCGCTCCAAGGGCTACAGCACACGCCCGTCACTGAGCGTTGCAGAGATCGGAGAAATCGTTAAGGCGGTGCGCTCCGTGCGCAAGGATGTTATTATATTTGTCGATGATTGTTACGGAGAGTTTGTGGAAAGGGAAGAGCCGACCGCTGTCGGCGTTGACCTGATGGCGGGCTCTCTGATCAAAAATGCCGGCGGCGGCATCGCCGAGAACGGCGGCTATATCTGCGGAAGAAAAGAACTGGTGGAACGCTGTTCCTATCGCATGACCACGCCGGGACTGGGACGCGAGATCGGTGCATCGCTTGGGCATAACCGCACGCTGTATATGGGGCTGTTCCACGCACCGCACGTCGTGGGGGAAGCGCTGAAAACCGCTGTTTTCGCAGCGGCGCTGTTTGAAAAGCTGGGCTTTGCGGTCTCGCCGCGAAGCGACGAGACGCGCGCCGACATCATACAGACGTTGTTTTTAAAAGAGCCGGAAACGCTCGTCGACTTTTGTCAGGGACTGCAAAGCGGTTCGCCGGTCGATGCGTTCGTTGTGCCCGAACCGTGGGACATGCCCGGCTATGATAATCAGGTGATCATGGCAGCGGGCACATTCACAATGGGCGCATCCATTGAGCTTTCCGCAGACGCGCCGCTGCGCGAACCGTATGCGGTGTTCCTGCAGGGCGGACTGAACTATGACACCGGAAAGATCGGCGTCATGTCCGCAGCGCAGAGACTCTTTGATCACCACCGCATTTGAATTTATTAGATTCGAACCGATACATTAAGCGTACATTAAGCGGCAGTCACCATAGGGCGGTGTTCTGAAAATATACATCAAACTATACAAAATGAATATTTTGTATAGTTTAGGGGAGCGCAAATATCTTTTAGCCGGCTGAATGCGCGGCTTCTTGGTGGTCTTGCGATTTCGGGGCGTTTTCGTCCTGAAAGCTTTATTGTGCAATTTGAACGCTGCTCTCCAGCCTTTTCTTTTTTTCTGAATGATACACAGATCGTTTTGATGATTTCCTTTCGACGCTATTTTTTCTGACGCAACCTTTCAGCAAAGATTTCTTTTTTCTAAGTCGCGAAGTCGCGCACAACGGATCGTGGCGGGGGTGCAATTAAATAAAAAAAGTAGTATTTCAGCAAAATGGATCAGCTGTTTGCGATGGTAAGCCTTTTATAACAAGCCACCCGTCCTTTGCATATGTGCCGTGCACGACATGCGCTTTTCTGTGCTCTGTCCGCTGCGGGACGGTGCGCTTGTTTGATGTGGCGGACGCTTTGTTCTTCTGCTTCTTTTCTGTCCCCTCTTTTTGATGTATACTGTGAAACTGTTTCACGACAGGAGGTGTCTTATGAATTCACAATATTTTTCCCAATCACCGGAAATCCTCAAGGGCTTTCTCGGATATATGGAAACTGTCAAAGGGCGTTCGGCGCATACAGTGGACGAATACTTTATTGATCTGCGCACGTTTTTCCGTTTTCTGAAGCAAAAACGCGGTCTTGTCCCCCACAACATTGCCGAGGAAGAGATCACGATCGACGATGTGGATGTCTCCTTGCTCAAAACCGTGACGCTCAATGACATTTATGAATTCATGAACTATACGCGCACCGAACGCAGCAATTCCAATTCCACGCGTGCGCGCAAATCCTCGTCACTGCGGCGTTTTTTTAACTACCTTACCGAGAACATTCATGTTTTGGAAACCAATCCCACCGTGAATCTCAGCACACCGAAGGTACCGAAGACGCTGCCGAAATATCTCTCGCTGGAGCAATCTTTGGAGCTGCTGCGTGCGGTCGACGGCGAAAACGCAAAACGGGACTATTGCATGCTGGTGCTGCTGCTCAACTGCGGATTGCGGCGGGCAGAGCTTGCCGGCATCAATCTCAGAGATATCCGCGACGATAACACCCTGCGGGTGCGCGGCAAGGGCAGCAAGGAACGCATTTTATATCTCAACGACGCTTGCCAGGCGGCGATCAAGGACTATCTCGCAGTGCGTCCGCGCGACGGGGTTGCGGATAAGGATGCGCTGTTTTTGAGCCACACAAAGCATCGCATTTCTCTGCAGGGTGTTCACTATGTGGTGAAGCATTATCTGAAGCAAATCGGACTTGACGATCTCTCCACGCATAAGCTGCGGCACACCGCCGCCACGCTGATGTATCAGCAGGGCGGCGTCGACATCCGTATCTTAAAGGATATTTTGGGACACGAAAACCTCGGCACAACCGAGATCTATACTCACATTTCCAGTGAACAGGCAAAAAAAGCAGTCGATGCCAATCCGCTGGCACATGTGCACATGAAAAAGGAAAAAGACTCATAGTTCCATCCGATACAACATATCGGCGATTTCCTTGAACACCGGCGCGGTTTTTGCGCCGGTGTTTTGTGCATTTTCCGCCATCACAACAATCACATAGCGCGGATCGCTCGCAGGATAATAGCCTGCATACCAGCTTTGCACAACGGCATATTTTTCATCGTCTGTGCGACTCCAGCCCGTCTCCGCCGTGCCGGTCTTCGCACCCGCACCGCCGATCAGCGGTTTGCCGCTTTTTCCCGTGCCCTCATCCGCCAGCACCTTTTCCATCATCATGCGCAGCGTTGTTGCCGTTTCGACGGAAAACACCCGCTGGTGCTGCTCCGCGCGGGTCTCTTCCGTATATGCGCCGTTTTCATCCATATAGCCCATCACGATGTGCGGCGGGACGAGTGTGCCGCCATTGACAACCGTGGAAACAAGCTGCGCGATATGCAGCGGGCTTGCTGTCAGTTCTCCCTGTCCGAAGGAAGCGTTTGCCAAAACGGCAGGAGCTTGCAAAAGTTCCGCCTGCGGAAAGATCGCTGTTGCGGTGCTGTATCCGCTGTAAAGCGAAATGGCACTGTTGAACTGCAGACGCGACGCCATCTGCCACAGGGCGTCTCCGCCGACACCGCCCATCAGCTGAATAAAATAGCTGTTGCAGGATTTGGCAAAAGCGTCGTCCATTTTCAGCGACCCGTGGCCCAGGCGGTTATGACAGTGAAAGATCGTGCTGCCGACGGTAACACTGCCGTTGCAGGTATACGCCGTGTCAACACCTACACCGCTTTCCAGCGCCGTAGCAGCGGAGACGATCTTGAAGACCGATCCGCAGTTATAGTTACACAGCGCACGATTGAGCAGCGGCGCATCTTCATTTTCCAGCACCTCCGCCACCTTTTGCGGATGATAGGACGGCAGGCTCGCCATTGCCAAAATATCACCGGTCTGCGGTTTCATGACGATCACCGCGCCTTTTTTTATATACTTGGCGGCGATATCCTCTGTGATCTGCTGTATATTCGCGTCGAGCGTCAGCACCACGCCGCCACGCGCGCATGACAGCGTGTTTTCAACGGTCGGCGCAACGCCCTCAAGCGGTTTTCCCGTCGCACCGACCGTATAGGTCACTTTCGCTTTTCCGCCATATTGCGACAAAAACGTGTCAAGAGCGCTTTCCAGTCCCGTCAGCCCCTTGGAAAGATCCGCATCCGCATATCCGAGAACATGCGGTGCAAGCACGCGTTCCGTATACCGCAACGGCACCTGAAACAGTGAAATGCCCTCGGGCGCGGCAACGGGACGCGGCAGTGTCACCACCGCCGGGCGTCCGTCCTGCAGGGTCCTGCTCATTGCCGAAAAGGCAGTGCTGTCCAGAACCTGCGACAGAGCCGTGAGGGCTTTGGGGTTGGCGGTCACGGCAGCGCGATATACCGTCGTGCTGTTCACCAGCGGCGTTTTGTTTCGATCGTAAAATGTGCCGCGCACGCTGCCGACGTTGACAGTCACCTTTGATTGCCGATCCGCTGCCTTCACAAGCTGCTGATCCGACAGAGTGAACACGCGGAAAAGCAAGCCGCAAAACACAATGAACACGCCGCCATAGAGCAGCCAAAGCCGTTTTTTCATAAAAAAGCCCCCACTTTCATGGGTAGTTTGCCCATAAAAGTGAGGGGGTAATCATTCGATTTTCAGGTGCAGAATGCTGCCGACCGTCAAGGGGCGGTCAAAGGGGATCTGCAGCTTCATCGCTGCATGCGGCGCGCTGTCGATGGCGTTTCCGTCACCGTCAAAGAGCTTTTCGACGGGCAGCAAAAACGGCTTTTTGTGCGGTTCGAGGACATCGAGCGTGTCCCCGCAGAAAAAGCGGTTGCGCTGCGCAATCTGCAGCATCCCGTCTTTATAGCCTTCCACAACACCGACCACCGCATAGCTGCGCACATAGCCGCCCGAGACCGTGTCCTGATGCGGCTTGCCGAAATAAAATCCCGTGCCGTATGGGCGATGGCTGACCTTTGACAGCTCCTCTGTGATCCATTTTTCCGGCACATAGATCGACGAAAATCCCGACGCAGCATAGCCGTCCACTGCCGCGCGGTAAGCGGCAGCAGTCACGGCGGTATAGTATGCCGCTTTGGCGCGTCCCTCGATCTTGAAAGAGGAAATGCCCGCCCTTGCCAATGCCGCGACATGCTCGATCATATTCATGTCCTGCGCATTAAAAAGGTAGGTTCCTTCATCGGTTTCTTCAACCGTCATCGGTTTGTCGGGACGGTGCGGTTCGATGATCTGATACCGCCAGCGGCACGGCTGCGTGCAAGCACCGCGATTGGCTTCTCTGCCGGTAAGATAATCGGAAATGACGCACCTGCCGGAAACCGACATACACATAGCGCCGTGCACAAAGGCTTCCAGCTCCAGCGATTGCGGCGTCTTTTCCCGTATTTCCGCAATTTCCCGCAGCGACAGCTCGCGGGCGAGCACCACACGCTTTGCGCCCAGCTCATGCAAAAACCGCGCTGTCTCATAGTTGAATACGCCAAGCTGTGTGGAAATATGCAGCGGCACATCGGGCGCATATCGCTTTGCCATCGTCAGCAAACCGAGATCGGCAACAATGAGTGCGTCCACGCGCAGATCGTTCAGAAACTGCAAATAGGACGGCAGCGCTGCCATATCTTCGTTGCGCGGCAGGATATTGCAGGTAATATAGATGCGTTTCCCCGCAGCGTGCACATATTCCGTTGCCCGCCGCAAGCCGTCCGCATCAAAGTTCTGCGGCGCGGTGCGCATGCCGTAGGCTGTTCCCGCCATATACACGGCGTCAGCCCCATACAGCAGTGCGGCGCGCAGCCGCTCCTCATCCCCCGCCGGTGACAGTACCTCCGGCGGCACCAAACGCGCGTCAGCCATGAATACCGATCTTATACTTGCGGCAGGTGGCGACATGCTGGGCATAGGTCTTGGAATAATAGGTGTTGCCCTTGGTGTCGTTGGCGAAGAAATAGCATTCTGCGATATACGAATCGTCCGACGGATAGATTGCCGCTTTGAGGGCATCCTCGCCGGGATTGCAGATAGCACCGGCAGGCAGTCCGTATCGCTTATAGGTGTCATACGCCGTGCTGACGATCTCCTGTCCCGCAACCGTCGGCAGAAGATCCGCCACATAGCCGGATGTGGAGTCGCACTCCAGGCGCTTATAATCACTGCTTAAGCGATTATACAGCACCCGCGTCACCTTCGGCATTTCCGCAGGCGTGACCGCTTCTTTTTGGGCAATGGATGCCATGATCACCACATCATCCAGCTTCAGCCCCTTTGCCTGCATGGCAGAGCGCATCGCGGGCGTCACCTTGGCGTCAAAGTTGGCAAGCAGCTTGTTGATCACGGTCTTGCCGGCGCTTTCGGTGTAAAATTCATAGGTATCGGGAAACAGATACCCCTCCAGCCGATAGATGCGCCCCTCATAAACACCGCCGTCTGCGGAATCCGGGATATCGGCAAAGAAGTCATAGGAGAAGTTCTCGTGCAGCAGGGCATCATAGAAATCCGCCGTGGTGCACACATTTTTGCTCTCTAACAGCTTGGCGATCTTGTCCACTGTGTAGCCCTCGGGAATGGTGACCGACACGGTGTTGCGCGGCTTACCGAGGATGATGGTGGTGGAAAGCAGCTGATAGCCCATGTTGGCGGAAAGACTGTAGGTGCCCGCCTGATAGGAGCCGTCGCGACCGCTCAGCTTCGAATACAGGCGGAACATCCACGGATGGTCGATCAGTCCGTTTTCATGCAGCGCCGCCGCGATCTGCGCGGTCGTTGCACCCTCCGAAACGGTGACATCGACCTTGGTGTCCGATTTGTTCAGCGCCGTAAAATCGAAAACGCCCGCAATGATCGTATAGGCGGCACCGCCGCACAGCGCCAGCACCACGATGAACGTGACGATCGCGCGCACAAGGCGGTTTCCCTTCTTTTTCGGCTTTTGGTGCTGGGGCACATCCGTTTTTTCCGGCTCCGTTGTTTCCTCGATTTCCTCTTCCGGCTCTTCGATATACGGTTCGCCGCCTTTTTCGGCACGCGCTTTTTTCAGCAGTTCTTCAAAGTTACCGCCCATGCTTTTCACGCTCCTTGCTTTCTGCATTTTCGCTCGGTATTCTTCTCAAAAAACGATCCGTCACCAAAAGCTCCACCGCACGGTCAAATCTGCCGTGCGGCAGGGTCGGTCGGATGCCCTCACTGTAGCAGATGCCGATGATGTTGCCGTGGAACCGCGACAGAAAACGGTCATAATAGCCCTTGCCGTAGCCGAGACGAAAGCCATGCCAGTCATAGGAAAAGGCAGGCACAAGGCAAAGCCCCGCACGGAGATCGGTCAAGAGCTTTTCGGGGTTCGGCTGCGGCTCCAAGACGCCGAAGCAACCGGGCTGCAGTTCGTCCAGACCGTCAATGAAATAGAACTCCATATTGCGGGTGTCCGGCACACAGCGCGGGACGGCAACACGCTTGCCGTCCTTCAAGGCACGTTCGATGATCCGCCTTGTGTCCACCTCGATCGGCGTGGATACATAGGTAAGAAGCACCTCGTTTTGACGGTATTGCCAAAGGCGCGTGATCCGCTCGGCAATGCGCCTGTCCTTGCCCGCTTTCACATCCGACGGCATGTCGCGGCGCATCTGCTTATATTTATCGCGCAGCTGCGCTTTTTGGGGACGAATGTCTTTCACTTGCATTGTATTGCTTCTTTCACAGTTGTCGCTTGCTCCTCACCGCACAGGGCGCGGATGATGGCAAAGGAAAAATCAAAGACCGCACCGGCGCCCTTGCCGGTGATGATGTTGCCGTCGTGCACGGCGGCATCGGGAACAACCGTTGCGCCGATGAGCTCGGGTTCAAAGCCGGGATAGCAGGTGGCGCGCTTGCCGGAAAGCAATCCGGCATGTCCCAAAACGGACGGTGCTGCGCAGATAGCAGCTATAAAGCAGTTTTCCTTTACAGCCAACTTCAACATATCCTGCACCAAATGGGAAGCTTCCAGATGACGCGTGCCGGGCATGCCGCCGGGCAGCACAACCGCCTTTGTATCCTTTGCAACAAAATCGACATCCTCAACATCCGCCGAAACGGAGATGCCGTGTGACCCGCACACGGTTTTCCCGCCGATGCCGACCGTCTGCACCGAAAGTCCCGCGCGCCGCAGCAGATCCACCGTCACGAGCGCCTCGGTCTCCTCAAATCCGTTTGCCAAAAATACATATACCATTCAGCGTTCCTCCTGTTCATAAAGTGCGATGAGCGCCGCCGTGATGCTGTCCATCGAAAGCGGTTCTCCGTTCTCGGCACAGGGCAGCACCGACCAGCCGCATTTTTCGGCAGCATACAGCGCACTCTCACGGCAAACCTGCAGATAGTGCCGATCCCGTTCGTGAATGTCCTTTTTCGCTTCGTCCCCCCGATATCGCCCCGTCATGAGCTTTTGCGAAACCTCCGGCGGCATATCGAGAAACACGACCCTGTCCGGCTGCGGCAGCCCCAAAAGCGTGTATTCATAGGTATACAGCCAGGAAAGAAAAGCGTCCCACTGCTCCTTCGGCAGCTTGGACATCTGATGAATGGCGTTTGAGGTCGTATACCGCGCCGCGATGATCGGCACGCCGCGGCGGTAATCCGTTTCCCAAAATTTCTTGAAGCTGGCATACCGATCCACCGCATAAAACGAGGACGCCGCATAGGCATTCACGCTGTCGGCACTGTCGCCGAATTCACCGGCAAGATACATTTTTACAAGCGCCGAGGACGGCTGCGCATAGTCGGGAAAGGATATGACGCGGTGCTCTGTCCCCTTTTGCTGCAGATATGCCTGCAGACGCTGTATCTGCGTGGTCTTTCCGCTGCCGTCAAGACCGTCGATCACGATCAGTTTGCCCATTTTTCTCATTCCTTTGTGTCTTTGAGCGCGCCGTATTTTTCGCGCATTTCAAGCATTTTTCCGCAGGACATTCTTCCCTCGGGACATGCCCCCGCCACACAGGCAGGACCGGCGTTTGCAAACAGGTTGGGGGCCACGGCATAGCAGAGCTTGAACATCTGCTCCGCAAGATCACGGATCTCCCACTGTGCGCGGTTGCAGCAGCGATGATGGAAAAAGTTCATGAGACTGCGTGCATTCATGGTCATCATGATCTTGGTGGTGCAGGCGTTCGGCAGCACAAAGCGCGCATCCTCGATCGCCTTTTTCTCGGCTGCGCTCGCCGCCGCCTTTTCGGGCATGCCGTCAGAAAGCATTGCTTTCAGGTGCTTTTCCTTGAGAATAGCGGTCAGCTCTTCATAGTGACGCTGATCCTCTTCCATCGCTTCAAGAAAGATTTTCTTTGCCTGCGGCTCTTTTTCGATCTCCGGCGGCACGACATATTCAAACATCTTCTCCCGCACATAGCGCTGGCTCTGCACGCTGTAGGACGCAATGCGATGTCGTGTGATCTGTGCCAAAAGCGAGCGGGAAACGCCCTCGATACCGAAGGTAAACGACACGTGCTCAATGGGACTTTCGTGCCCGAGTGCCGCCAATTTGTGGACAAATTCCGCCGTTTTTTCCGGCGTCAGGCTTTCCATCACCGTCGCGATGTCGGCAGACGAATAGCAAAGCCTTGCGGCGGCAGCGAGCACATGCTCCGGATCGGGCGTGTGCGCAATAAGTGCAACTTTCATACAGAAATCCCCCATTTTCGATATGATACAGTGTACCACAATTTCGGCGTTTAATCAACCGATAAATACGGTGACCATTTCTTGAAGCGTTTTTCGCCGATGCCCTTGATGTTCATCAGCTCGTCCACTTCACGAAAAGGGCCGTTTTTCTCGCGATATTCCAAAATGCGCGCAGCATACCCTTCCCCGATACCGGGAATAGTCATGAGTTCAGCCGCCGTGGCGGTGTTGAGATTGATCTTTTTCTGCGGCACGGTCTTCGCTGTCGCAGTTGTCATGCGCGTGGTCTTTTTCGTGCTTTCCGTATACACGACGCCTTTCGCTTCCAAAAAGGGCGGCAGGGAAAACGCGGCGGTTCCCACGACCGCGAGCAGCATGAGCATCACGACCGCCCAGGAAAGCAGCTCCCTTCGTTCTTTTGTCACGCCTTTTTCGCCTCCGCGGGAACGGCGGCAGCATAGGCCTCGCGCACCGTTTTCACGCCGATGATGTCAAAATCCGCCGCTTTCTTTAACCCCTTCAGATTATCAAACGGCACAATAGCACGCCGAAAGCCGAGACGTGCCGCCTCATTGACGCGTGCCTGGATGTTGTTGACCGCCCGAATTTCGCCCGCAAGCCCGATCTCGCCGAACGCGACCGTTCGGCTGTCGGCAACGGTGTCCTTGAGACTGGTGATGAGCGCGATCGCCACCGCCAGGTCCACGGCAGGCTCATCCAGTCGCAGTCCGCCGACCACGTTGACATAGGTGTCGAGCGTCGAGAAAAAATATCCCGCCCGCTTTTCCAGCACGGCAAGCAGCAGCGACAAACGGTAGTTGTCAAATCCGGTCGCCATACGGCGCGGGTTGGCAAGTCCCGACGGAGACGCCAGTCCCTGCACCTCTGCCAAAATCGGGCGCGTGCCCTCCATCGTTGCCACAACGCAGGTGCCGCTGACATTTTCCTGTCTGCCCGACAGCATGAGCTGCGAGGGGTTGTCCACCTCGTGCAGCCCGTCGTCCGCCATCTCAAAAACACCGATCTCGTTGGTGGAGCCATAGCGGTTTTTGATACACCGCAGGATGCGATAGCTGTTGTTGCGGTCGCCCTCAAAATATAAAACACAGTCGACGATGTGCTCCATGACCTTCGGACCCGCGATCGCGCCGTCCTTGTTGACGTGCCCGACGATGAATGTCGGGATGTCCGCACCCTTTACGGCGTGCATGATCGCATTGGCGCTTTCCCGCACCTGCGTCACGCTGCCGGGCGAGGATGCCACATTGGAAAGGCTCACCGTCTGAATGGAATCGACAATGAGCAGATCCGGCTTTTCCGCTTCCACCTGCTGCAGGATCGTGCCGACATCCGTCTCACAAAGAAGATAAACATTGTCATTGGTGACGTCCAAACGGTCGGCACGCAGCTTTATCTGCCGCTGCGACTCCTCGCCGGAAACATACAGGATCTTTTTATCCGCGCCGAGGTGACGGCAAATTTGCAAAAGCAACGTGGATTTGCCGATGCCGGGATCGCCGCCGATAAGCATAAGCCCGCCCTTGACGATGCCGCCGCCCAGCACACGATCCAGCTCATGCAGCCCCGTTTCGGAGCGCTGTTCTCCTTCGGGCACCAGCGTCGAAAGGCGTTGCACCGCAGCGCGCCCGCCCGATGCGGGAACAGCGGTGTGAGACAGCGGCTGCCGTATCTCCTCATGCAGCGTGTTCCATTCGCCGCACGTGGGACAACGCCCATACCAGCGCGCCGACTCCATGCCGCACTCGCTGCACACATACAGTGTTTTCACCTTTTCCGCCATGGTATTCCTCCTCTACGGGGCATATTGCAGCACACCGCAGCAAACGGCAAACGCCATCTGCCGACAGTATGCGGGATCGGAAAGCCTTGCCGCCTCATCGGGATTGGACAAAAAACCGCACTCCACAATGACGGCAGGCTTTTTCGTGTTTGTCAAAAGAAAAATGCTTTTTTCCGCAGGCTTCAGTTCTCGCTTGTTTTCGGGCTGCAAAAGGCGCACCACTGCGTCGCGGATGCAGCCCGCGATATCCTTGCTTTGCGGCAGGGCGGGTGCATAGAACACCTGCGTGCCGTGATACTGCGCCTGCGAAAAATGGTTTTGGTGGATGCTGACGGTCAAAAGCGCCGCGTTATACATGGCAAGGCGGCTGTACATATCGTTTGTTTTCCAGCTGCCGGAAACATTGCTCCCCTCCACCAAGGCGTCGGCAGTACGCGTCATGCGCACCGGATATCCGCAGAAGGTCAGCATATCCCGCAGCGTCAGCGCCACGGAAAGGTTGATATCGTCCTCCGCCGCGCCGTTCGCAGCGGAAGCGCCCGGATCCTTTCCGCCGTGACCGGCATCGATTACCACAACATGCAAGCCTGTACCGTCAGCAAACAGCGAGATGACGGAAAGGAATATTGCCAGGGCTATACAAATTGTGCGTTTCAAATTTATGTATTACATTTGTAGATTATTGCAAATTTAGTAAAAACTTTCGTTTGAGGAAAGACATTCATATTATTTCTTTTTTTCTGATTCTTTGCCTTCTCTTGGCAGATTTTACGGCGGGAGCTCAGAATAGGCGCGGTTCCAAGAGGGGGTCCGGCGGCTACGGCATAAGGGTAGAGAAGAAAGTCGTGGCTCCCGATTCATTGACGCTGGCGCGAAGAGATTCCATATTCCATGCCGATTCCATCAGAAAGTCCGATTCGCTGTCAATGCTCCGTAACAGTTCTCTTGAGAATCCTGCATTCTCCGATGCCAGGGACAGTGTAGTCCAGGCCAGAGATCCGCTGACCGGCAACACCAAGCTGTATTATTACGGTGACGTGAAGGTCAAGTACCAGGACATGGAACTG
>URNF01000008.1 GCA_900549155.1 uncultured Oscillospiraceae bacterium
GGCGGGCGACGTGTCGGCATATATCCCGACGAACGTCATTTCCATCACCGACGGACAGATCTTTTTGGAGACCGAGCTGTTCCATGAGGGCATCATGCCCGCCATCAACCCCGGCATCTCGGTGAGCCGTGTCGGCGGCTCGGCGCAGAAGAAGTCCATGAAAAAGGTCGCGGGCGAGCTCAAACTCCTCTATTCGCAATATCGCGAGCTGCAGGCGTTTGCCCAGTTCGGCAGCGACCTCGACGCGGACACCAAGGCGCGTCTTGCGCTCGGCGAGCGCATCGTCGAGGTGCTGAAGCAAGGGCGCAACAGCCCCGTCACCGTCGGCTGCCAGGTCGCGATCATTTTCGCGGTCACAAAGGGCTATCTCGACAATGTGCCGGTTGCGAAGGTCAAGGACTATGAGGCGTGGCTGTATGATCGGCTGCTGCATGTCGAGACCGCGCTGCATGACCGTCTCGACGCGGGCTTCTTTGAGGACGAGGACAAAAAGGCGCTCTCGGCGCTGCTGACACAGTGGCAGGGGTGAGGGTAAATGGGAGCGGATATTAAAGCGCTGCGCACCCGCATCAAAAGCGTTTCGTCCACCCTGCACCTGACAAAGGCGATGGGGCTGGTGGCATCGTCCAAGATCCGCCGTGCAAACGAGCATATGCTGAAAAGCCGGCAGTATGCGGCGGCGGTGGAAGAAACCGTGCGGCTGCTTGCCGCCTGCGGCGAGTGCAGAAAAAGCCCCTATATGCGACAAGGCGGCGACAAAACGATGCTCGTCGTCATCGCGGGCGACCGCGGACTGGCGGGTGGCTATAACGCCAACGTTTTCCGCCTTTTGCGGGAATATCCCGATGCCGCCGTCACCGCGATCGGCAAACGCGCGTGCGACCGCGCAGGCGAGGACTTTGTCTCCTCGGAGAATTTTTCCTATGCGGATGCGCTCCAAACGGCGAAAACGCTTTGCGCAAAATTCGCGGCGGGGGAGTTCGATCGGCTCGGTATTCTCTGTACCCGCTATGTCTCCATGATGAGCCAAACGGCAGAGGTCAGGTGGATCCTGCCGCTTGCCGCAGAGGACAAAGGGGACACGGGCGTCATTTTCGAGCCGGACGCGGCGACCATTCTCGACGCGGCAGTGCCGACCTTTGTGGCGGGCAAGCTGTTTGCCGCCGTGAGGGAGAGCTTTGCCAGCGAGGTGGCGGCAAGGCGGGTGGCGATGGATGCCGCCGGCAAGAATGCGCAGACCATGATTGACAATCTGCAGCTGGAATATAACCGTGCGCGACAAAGCACGATCACACAGGAGATCACGGAAATCGTGGCAGGCTCCTGAGGTTCTCAAAAAAAGGAGGAACGACCAATGGCGGAAAAAGCAAACGGCCGCGTGGTACAGGTCATGGGGCCTGTTGTCGACGTGCGGTTTGAAAACGGCAAGCTGCCGTCGCTGAATAACGCCCTGACCATGCCGGTCGGCGAACGCACCCTGACGGTGGAGGTGGCGCAGCACATCGGTGACAACACCGCGCGCTGCATCGCGATGGACTCCACCGACGGTCTGACGCGCGACACCGCCGTCACCGATACGGGCTATCCCATCCGCGTGCCGGTGGGCAAGGAAACGCTCGGCAGAATTTTCAACGTGCTGGGCGACCCCGTGGACAACGAGCCTGCGCCGGAAAATGCCGAGCGGCGGGACATCCACAGACCGGCGCCTGCATTTGACGAGCTGTCCACCTCGACCGAGATCCTGGAGACGGGCATCAAGGTCATCGACCTGCTTTGCCCCTATTCGAAAGGCGGCAAGATCGGTCTGTTCGGCGGTGCGGGCGTCGGCAAAACGGTGCTCATCATGGAGCTTATCAACAACATCGCCAAGCAGCACGGCGGACTTTCCGTGTTCACCGGCGTCGGCGAGCGCACCCGTGAGGGCAACGATCTGTATAACGAAATGAAAGAATCGGGCGTTTTGTCCAAGACGGCACTGGTCTATGGGCAGATGAACGAGCCGCCCGGCGCGCGTATGCGTGTGGCGCTGTCGGGTCTGACGATGGCGGAATATTTCCGCGACGACGAGGGGCAGGACGTGCTGCTGTTCATCGACAACATCTTCCGTTTCACCCAGGCGGGCAGTGAGGTGTCGGCGCTGCTCGGCCGTATGCCGTCCGCCGTCGGCTATCAGCCGACGCTGGCAAACGAAATGGGCGCCCTGCAGGAGCGCATTACCTCGACAAAGAAAGGCTCGATCACCTCGGTGCAGGCGGTGTATGTCCCTGCGGACGACCTGACCGACCCCGCCCCGGCGACCACGTTTGCGCATCTGGACGCAACAACGGTGCTGTCCCGTGCGATCTCGTCGCAGGGCATCTATCCCGCGGTCGATCCGCTGGAATCGACAAGCCGCATCCTCTCGCCCGAAATTCTCGGCGAGGAGCACTATGCGGTGGCGCGTGAGGTGCAGCGTATCCTGCAGCGGTATAAGGAGCTGATGGACATTATCGCCATCATGGGCATGGACGAGCTGTCCGACGACGACAAGCTGCTGGTGCAGCGCGCGAGAAAAATTCAGCGCTTTTTGTCCCAGCCGTTCGACGTGTCCGAAAAGTTCACCGGCATCCCCGGCACGTATGTGCCGCTTGCCGAGACGGTTCGCGGCTTCAAGGAGATCATCGAGGGCAAGCATGACGACCTGCCCGAATCCGCTTTCCTGTTCGTCGGCACGATCGACGAGGCGGTGAAAAAGGCAAAGGGTGAGACGGCATGAACAGCTTTCATCTGACCGTTTCGTCGCCCGACGGCGACCTTTTCGGCGGGGATGCCACGTTTTTGTCCCTGCGCGGGGTCGAGGGCGATCTGGCGATCATGGCGGGGCATATCCCGTTTGTGACCGCCGTTGCCGACGGCGATTGCACGATCGAACTGCCCGACGGCACGGTGCGCGGCGCGCACCTGTCCGACGGTCTGCTCACCGTCGCCGCCAAAGGCGTGACGCTGCTCTCCGGCAGCTTCAAATTTGATGAATAACCGAAAAAGCCGCACGCAATGTGCGGCTTTTTTGAGACGGAGAAATTTGGTATGGGACGGAAACCTTGTTAAATGATAAATAGCGGCAGACACCACACAATTCGCGTGTTTTTTGTGCGCAGCGCAAAAACGCGGGCACGGTGTTTGCCCGCGCGCGAATTGATGCAGGAAGTGCTTTGCACTTCCTGCCACAGTCATGTGCTGGTGCTCATCCGCGAGAACATCCGCGCGTTCGAGGCGCAAAACGGCAGCATCACCGGCGATCTTCCGCCCGCCGACAATGTGAAGCCGACGGCGAAAGCATAACACCGAAGATGCGGGACGACATTTGCCCATAGTGATTTACATCTCCCGCCGATAGGGGGCACTGTCAGTTTGTTGCACACGAAAACGGCGCTTTTGCGCCGTTTTCTTTTTTCTGCAAAAAAGGCTTTTCAGCGGTGGAAAAGTGTGCTATACTGGATACTATATAGTAGCTTTTTATGCCCACGGCGGGCAAAGGGGGAGAAACATGGCAAAGATCATCGCGGTGGTCAATCAAAAAGGCGGCGTCGGCAAGACCACGACATCGGTCAACCTGTCGGCGTCTCTGGGGGCTGCCGGAAAACGGGTGCTGCTTGTGGACATTGATCCGCAGGGCAACGCTACGAGCGGCGTCGGCATCGACAAGCGCGCCGTTGCCGCTTCCACCTATGAGCTGCTTTCGGGCGGGGCAAAGCCCGCCGACGTGGTGGTGCGCACCAAATTTGCGGGGCTTTCCGTTTTGCCGTCCAGCATCCAGCTGGCGGGCGCGGAGATCGAGCTTGTGGAAATGACACGGCGCGAAAACCGTCTGAAGGCGGCGCTGGCGGCGCTGCGCGACGACTATGATTTCATTCTCATTGACTGTCCGCCGTCGCTGGGGCTTTTGACGCTCAACGGCCTTTGCGCCGCCGACACGTTTTTGGTGCCGATCCAGTGCGAATATTATGCGCTCGAAGGGTTGTCCCAGCTGATGGGCACGGTGCGGCAGATCAAGCGGCTGTATAATCCCCAGCTGGACATCGAGGGCGTTTTGCTCACCATGTTTGACGGGCGGCTCAATCTCACCCAGCAGGTGCTGCGGGAAGTGAAACGCTTTTTCCCGCGCAAGGTGTTTTCGACGGTCATTCCGCGTTCGGTGCGTCTTTCGGAGGCGCCGAGCTTCGGACAGCCGATCGGCTATTATGATCGCGGCGGCAAGGGCGCAGCGGCGTATGATGCGCTGGCTGCCGAGCTGATCGCCGCGCAGTGAGGGGGATGGGATATGGCACAGAAAAAAGGCGGTCTCGGCAAGGGACTGGAGCTTTTGTTTGCGGAAAACGCGCTTGAGGATGCCGGCAAGGCGGTGACGCTGCCGATCGGCGAGATCGAGCCGAACCGCGACCAGCCGCGCAAGGCGTTTGACGACGCGGCGCTTGCCGAATTGTCCGCGTCCATCGCGCAGCACGGCGTTTTGCAGCCGCTTTTGGTGCGGCCGATGTCGGGCGGCGGGTATCAGATCGTCGCCGGTGAGCGGCGGTATCGCGCGTCCCGCATGGCGGGACTGACCGAGCTGCCCGCCGTTATCCGCGAGCTGTCGGACAAAGAGGCGGCGCAGCTGGCGCTCATCGAAAACCTGCAGCGCGAGGACCTCAATCCGATGGAAGAGGCGCTCGGCTATCAGAAGCTGATGGAAAGCTATGGACTGACGCAGGAGGAAACGGCGCACATCGTCAACAAATCCCGCCCCGCCGTGGCAAACGCGCTGCGGCTTTTGAACCTGCCCGCAGAGGTGACCGCCATGGTCGCCGAGGGCACGCTCAGCGCGGGACATGCGCGCGCCATTCTGGCGTTTGCGCCCGAGATGCAGGTCGAGACGGCGAAAAGCGCCGTCAAAAGCGGTGCGTCGGTCAGAGAGCTGGAACGGCAGGCGCGTGCGGCGCAGCGGGAGAAAAAGACCCCGCGCGCGACCGCGTTTCGGCGGGACAGCTTTTATGACGAGGTGGAGCTGGCGCTTTCCGAGGCGCTTTCCCGCAAGGTGCGGGTGACGGTCGGAGAGAAAAGCGGCACGCTGGCGCTGGAATTTTATGACCGTGAGGATTTGCAGGAGCTGGCAAACCGGCTCTCAAAATAAAGACAGATCATTTGGCAATGGAAGGGAAGTTTCTGTATGTTAGACTTAAAACGCATCCGCACCGAGACCGACGCTGTCAAAGCGGCGATCAAAAAACGGGAAATGGATCTTGACGCCGTTGTGGACGAAATTTTGTCCCTTGACGAAAAGCGCCGCGCGCTGCAAAGCGAGGTCGGCGGCATGAAGGCGGAGCAAAACGCCGTCACGAAAAAGATCCCGCAGATCAAAAAAGAGGGCGGCGACGTTGCCGCCGTGATGGCGGAAATGAAAACGCTGTCTGCCGCGATCAAGGAAAAGGATGCGGCACTGTCCGAAGCGGAAGCGGCGCTGCGCGAGCAGATGCTGCGCCTGCCCAACCTGCCCGACCCCGATGTGGTCGCGGGCGGCAAGGAGCAGAATGTGCCGCTGTCCTATGACGGCGAGCAGCCGAAGTTCGATTTCCCGGCGAAAAATCACGTCGAGCTTTGCGAGAGCCTCGGCATGATCGACTATGAGCGCGGCGCGAAGATCGCGGGCAACGGCTCGTGGCTCTATCGCGGCATGGGCGCGCGGCTGGAATGGGCGCTGCTCAACTTCTTCATCACGGAGCATCTGAAAGACGGGTATGAACTGATCCTGCCGCCGCATATGTTAAACTACACCTGCGGCTATGTCGCCGGACAGTTCCCGAAATTTGCCGACGAGGTCTATTGGATCAAGAACCCGACCTCGAGCGACGAGAAATTCCTGCTGCCGACGGCGGAAACGGCGCTTGTCAATCTGCACCGCGACGAAATTCTCACTGCCGCCGAGCTGCCGCGCAAGTATATTGCCTACACCCCCTGCTATCGCCGCGAGGCGGGTAGCTACCGTTCCGAGGAGCGCGGCATGATCCGCGGTCACCAGTTCAACAAGGTGGAAATGGTGCAGTATACCACTGCCGACGGATCGGACGCCGCTTTCGAGGAGCTGGTCGGCAAGGCACAGCGCCTGGTGCATGAGCTGGGACTGCACTACCGTCTCAGCAAGCTGGCGGCGGGCGACTGCTCGTTCTCCATGGCGCGCACCTATGACATCGAGGTGTGGATCCCGTCCATGGGCATCTATAAGGAAGTCAGCTCCGCGTCCAATGCGCGCGACTATCAGGCGCGCCGCGGCAACGTGAAATACCGCGATGAAAACGGCAAGCTGCAGTTTGCGCACACGCTCAACGCGTCGGGTCTTGCGACCAGCCGCGTGATGCCCGCCATCGTCGAGCAGTATCAGAATGCCGACGGCTCGGTCACCGTGCCGGAGGTGCTGCGTCCGTTCATGGGCGTGGATGTTATTCGTCCGTAAGTATATAATAAGGATAGAATGATGGAAAAACGATACAGCATGACAGCGGCAGTGCCGACCTATGCCGTCGATCCGACGGCGACACTGCGCCCGTCGGCGCTTTTGCGGTGGCAGCAGGAGATCGGCGAGCAGCAGTTCACCGCGCTCGGGCTTTCCTGCCGTGAGCTTTTTGAGCGGTCGCTGGCGTTTGTGGTGACAAGACTGCGGGTGCGGTTTCACCGTCTGCCGACGGTGGGGGAGCGGGTGACGCTCACCACCTGGCACCGCGAGACGCGCGGGGTGCAGATGTTCCGCTGCTATACGCTGTGCGACGCAAACGGCGCGCCGCTCACCGAGGGCGTGACCGCGTTTGCGCTGGTGGATGCAAAAACGCATCATCTCTTGCGCCCGTCGGCGCTTGAAGCGGATGTGCCGACCGACCCGACGAAAAACGGCTGCCCCGACCCGAAAAAGGAGACCCCGCCGCCGCTCATCGAGATCGCCGCGCTCAAGCCGCGCTACAGCGAACTGGATCAGAACGGGCACGTCAACAACACCTGCTATGCGGATTATATCTGCGACAACATCCCGAGCGGCATGGACAGAAAGCGGCTTTCGGAGCTTGCGATCTGCTTTGAGCGCGAGGTGCGGTTTGCGGATCGGCTCACCCTTTCCGCCGCCGAGGAGCGGTGCGAAACGGAAAACGGCACCGGCGGTATGGTGTGGATGACCGGAGAACACAACCGCGGCACGGCATTTGTCGGCAGACTGTGCTTTGAGGATGACTATGTGCGGCACTTCTGAGGCGGCGCAAGCCGCTGCGCAAGCCGCTGCGCTTGTGACCGCTCTCGCCGCCGCCGCAAAGCGGCAGGAGACACGGGAATCAATCGGCAGGCTGCAGGAAAAAACGCTGCACGCGACGCTCAAATTTTTTATTGATCCCGATGAGGGACACCATGAGGTGCCGCTGCCCGAGGGGCCGGTTGCGGACATCTTCGACGGAGAGCGGGTCACGGAGATCCAAAACGGGAATTTCTCCGCGCTGCGCCCGAAGCTGGAAGTGCTGCTTGCGCGCTATCCTGTCACGGTGGTGCTTCCGCTGCCGCGTAAAAAGACGCTTGTCTGGATCGACCCCGCGACGGGAGAAAGCCTGCCGCCGCGCCGCTCCCCGAAAACGGGACGGCTCACCGACGCGCTCCCGCAGCTTATTTTCATCAAACAACAACTGTTCCGCGAGCATCTCACCCTGCGGGTGCAGCTGCTCGACATCACCGAATACCGCCTGCGGGATGGCTGGGGCGACGACGGCAGACGCGGCGCACACCGTGTCGACCGTGTGCCGACCGCCGTTTGCGATGCGGCCGACCTGCGCACGCCCACCGACCTTCAGGCACTGCTGCCGCCGCTGCCGGAGACGTTCACGTCTGCAGAGCTTGGCAAGGCGCTGCGTTTAACGGGACGTAAATTATCGGCAGCCATCAACATTTTGTATACCTTCCGCTGCATCGACCGCATCGGAAAGCAAAAAAACGCCTATCTCTATACGGTCAGTTCGTAACCATCCTGACCGGACGCACAAAGTGTCCAAATCAAAACTACGGAAAGAAGTATCACGATGAAAAAAACAGAAAAGGTCCGCTTTCTCACCGAAGCGGCGATGATCGCCGCCATCTACTGTGTGCTCACGGTCTGCCTGCCGTTCATGACGTTCGGGCAGGTGCAGTGCCGCATCGCCGAGGCGCTGACGGTGCTGCCCGTGTTCATGCCGTCGGCGGTGCCGGGGCTGTTTGTCGGCTGCGTGCTGTCGAACGCCATCGGACTGGCGATGGGCGCGAATGTGGCGGGGGCGCTGGATATTCTCGTCGGCGCGCTCGCGACGGGCGCGGCGGCGCTGCTCACCCGCAAATGGCGCAACGTGCGCTTGCGCGGACTGCCGATTTTGTCAACGCTGCCGCCCGTGCTGCTCAACGCCCTCGTGGTGGGGCTGGAGCTGACGGTCGCGCTCTATGGCTGGGATGCGCGCCTTTATGCCGTCAACGCTCTGGCGGTCGGCGCGGGCGAGCTGATTTCCGCGACCGGCGGCGGACTCATTTTATATATCGCTCTGAGGGGACGACTGAATGGAGAAAAAAGATAAAAAGAAGAAACTGCTTTGGAGTATTCTTTTTTTGCTCATCGCCGTGATGACGGTGTGGGCGCTGACCTCGCAGAACAAGGCGTTTTCTCTGCACTCCTTCGCGGCATATTGGCGCACGGCGAACAAGGGCTGGCTCGTGTGCGGTCTGCTTGCCGCTTTCGGGTTCATCGCCTTTGAGGGTGCGGCGCTGGCGGCGGCATGCCGCCCGTTCGGCAGACGCATCCGCCCGACGCACGCCTATCTCTATGCTGCCGCAGACGTCTATTTTTCCGCGATCACGCCGTCCGCGACCGGCGGACAGCCCGCCAGCGCCTATTTCATGATGAAGGACGGCATGGCAGCGGGGGTGACGGCGGCGGTGCTGCTGGCAAACCTCATGATGTACACGCTGTCCATTGTCGTCATCGGCGTGATCATTTTCTTCGCGTTCCCCGGCGTTTTCCTGCACTATGGACTTGCGGGCAAGCTGCTCATCGTGTTCGGCTGCGCCGCGCAGCTGGTGATGGTGGTGTTTTTCGGACTGCTTCTGAAGGACGAAAAGCTTTTGAAACGCATTGCGGATTGGGGGCTGCATCTTCTGTGCCGCCTGCACATCCTGCGGCACGAGGAGCAAAAACGCGAAAAGCTGAATGCCGCCATGGACACCTACCGCGAGCAGCTTTTGTGTCTGCGCGGGCAGCGGAAAATGTTTTTCTTTGTGTTTTTGTTCAATTTTCTGCAGCGCGCTTCGTCCGTCTCGGTGACGTTTTTTGTCTATCTCGCGGGCGGCGGCACGTTTGCCGACGGGCTGCGGGTGTGGGCGACGCAGGGCTTTGCCGTGCTCGGCTCGAACAGCATTCCCATCCCCGGCGCCATGGGGGTGTCGGATTATCTGATGCTCGAAGGCTTCGGGATGATGATGCCGGCGGCTGAGGCTGCCAATCTGGAACTTTTGAGCCGCGGACTGTCTTTTTACCTCTGCATCACTGTCTGCGGCATTTCGGTGCTTTTGGGGTACTTATTACAAAAGAGGAGAAACCATCATGCTGGGATTTTATGATTATACGGTGCTGCTCACCTACCTGTCGCTGCTGTCTGCAGGGACGGGTATCGTGGTGTCACTCAGCGGCGGCGGGCATCCGTTCATCGGCGTGTTTTTGCTGCTTTTCTGCGGCCTTTGCGACGCCTTTGACGGCAAGGTCGCGCGCACTAAAAAGGATCGCACCGAGATGGAGCGCAGCTACGGCATCCAGATCGACTCGCTGTCCGACCTTGTGGCGTTCGGCGTGCTGCCCGCCTGCATCGGCATCGCCATGATGCGCACCTCGCCGCTGATGAAAATGCTGCGCCACCGCTGCTCCGAGCGGATCGGCGTGCTGCTGGTCGGCGTGTTCGGCGCGGTCATGGTGCTGTATATCCTGGCGGCGATGATCCGCCTTGCCTATTTCAACGTGACCGAGGAGGAGCGCCAGCGCACCGAGGGCGGTGTGCGGCAATACTACACGGGACTGCCCGTGACCTCGGCATCGCTCATTTTCCCGCTGGTGCTGCTTTTGCAGTATATCACGCCCGTGGACGTCACCCCGGCATATTTCGTCACGGCGCTGCTCACCGGCTTTGCCTTTTTGTCCCGCATTCAGATCCGCAAGCCGACGCTCAAGGGCATCCTCATCATGATCGGTATCGGCGTCGTGGAATTCATTTTGGTATTTTTGGGTGAGCTTTTCACCCGCTGACGGAGAAAACGATGGCAAACGAACGGATGCTGCATTTCTTATATCACACCGCCGCAGGGCGGATACTGTTGCGACCGCTGTGCAGCCGCGGGGTGTCCCGCCTTTGCGGCGCTTTTTTGAACACGCGGCTGTCAAAACCTCTCGTCGCGCCCTTTCTCAGAAAGAACGGCATTGACGTTGCCGATTTCGAGGGCGCGCCGTTTGCAAATTTCAACGCCTGCTTTTCGCGGAAAATACGGGACGGGCTGCGCCCGATCGCGCCGCTGCCCGCATTCATCGCGCCGTGCGACGCACTGCTGTCGGCTTATCGCATCGCGGGCGACACCGTCATTCCCGTGAAGCAAAGCCGTTTCACGGTGTCCGCGCTGCTCGGAAACGACCCCGTCGCCGCGCGGTATGCGGACGGCGTGTGCCTGGTGTTTCGCCTGTGCGTGCAGCACTATCACCGCTATCACTATGTGGACGATGCAAAAAAGGGCGAAAATGTTTTCATCAAAGGAAAGCTCCACACGGTGCGCCCCATCGCTTTGCGCGAGGTGCCCGTGTTTGTCGAAAACTGTCGGGAATATACCGTGATGGACACCGCGCACTGCGGCACGGTGACGCAGGTCGAGGTCGGCGCGCTGCTGGTCGGGAAGATCTGTAACCGCGACGGCGCGGGGGACGTAAAGCGCGGCGCGGAAAAGGGCATGTTCCTCTATGGCGGGAGCACGGTCATTCTGCTGTTGGAAAAAGGGCGCGCGCGGCTGCCCGAGACGCTCTTTGCCGCCACCGCCGACGGAAAGGAAACGCCGGTGCGCCTCGGCGAGGCGATCGGGGAAATTGAGGGAGAAGCGACATGAAACGGTGTCTTTGTGCGCTGATGCTGCTCGTGCTGCTGCCCCTTGCCGCCCCCGACCGCGGCGCCCTCTGCGGCGATCACCGCATATGTCGATGCACAGGAAACAGAGGAGGAAAGCATATGAAACGGTATCTCTGCGTGCTGGTGCTGCTTGCACTGCTGCCCCTTGCCGCCTGCGGACAGGCGGCGACACCGCCGCTGTCGGCGGGGGAAACGACCGCGCCTGCCGCCGTGACGGAAACGGAAACGACGGCGGAGAGCCAAAAGGGAAAAACCGCAGAAACGACAAAGTCGCGCAGAACGTCGAAGGAGCGGACGGCGGTTCCGCCGCTCACGACCGCCGCGACGACGACCAAAACGCGCCGTTCGGTCACGACAAGGCGCACCAAGAGCACAAAGGGCGAGACGGAGTCGACCTATCGCTATCTCACCAGCGCCCGCGCGGCAAAGCCGACGCAGAAAAGGACGTTTGACGGGACGGTGAAGGTCGCCTGTGTCGGCGACAGCATCACGAAAAACGGCTATTGGGAGAATAATCTTCAAGGTGCGCTGTCGAAAAAATATACCGTCGAGGGCTTCGGCGTCAACGGCGCGACCGCGCTGTATTTCGGCATGGACAACGGCGATTTCAAGGCATATGTCGATCAGCCGGAATACAAAAAGAGCCTCTCTGCGGATGCGGACATCGTGGTGATCATGCTCGGCACGAACGACTCGAAGCTCTATAACTGGGCGGGCGACATGCAAAATCCCGGACAGTTCATCATCGACACCACCGATCTTGTCCGCGCCTATCAGCAGTCGGCAAGCGCGCCGACGGTGTTTCTGGCGCTGCCGCCGACGGTGTATCAGCCCTTTGCGGGCATCACCAACGAGGTGATCGAAAGCGGCATCATCCCCGCGCTGCGGCAGGTGGCAAAGGACACGGGCGCCGTTCTCATCGACACCCACACGGCGACAAAGAACGCCGCGGAGCATTTTGCCGACGGCGTCCATCCGTCGGACGCACAGGGCAAAAAGCTCATCGCCGATGCGGTCGCCGCGGCGATCGCGGCACACGTCGGGACGAAATAGAAAAAGTTGTTGACAACGCTTGCAGGGTGTGTTAAAATGTGGGATGCCGCATGTTGTGGGTTTTTGAAGTGAGATGCTCTCCACCCGCCGCAGCGAGTCTGAAGAAAAGGCAGGTACGCCTATGTACGCAATTATCGAAACCGGCGGCAAGCAGTATAAGGTGGCAAACGGCGACGTTGTGTTCATCGAAAAGCTGGATGTCGCGCCCGAAGAGACCGTCACTTTTGACAAGGTCATCGCTTTCCACGACGGAAAGGCGCTGAAGATCGGCACGCCCTGTGTGAAAAACGCAGTCGTGACGGCGCACGTTCTGAAGAACGGCAAGGGCAAGAAGATCAACATTTTCACCTATAAGCCGAAGAAAGGCAGCAGCCGCAAAATGGGTCACCGTCAGCCCTACACCAAGGTGCAGATCGACACAATGGAGATCGTGAAACCGGTGAAGGCAGCCGAACCGGCGGCGGAATAACGGGATGATACGGGCGGTTTTCCGCTATGCGGGAGAGGCTCCGCGGGGATTTTCCCTTTGCGGGCACGCAGGCGCCGGTGTCGCGGGCGAGGATATCGTCTGCGCGGCGGTCTCCTCCGCGGCATATATGACGGCAAACACCGTGACCGACGTTGTCGGCGCGAAAGCGGCGATCGACGAGGGCGACGGGCGGCTGTCCCTTGCGGTGGAAGAGGAAAACGCGGGTATCAAAACGGTTATAGACGGCTTTTTCCTGCACATGAAAGCGCTGCAGGAGCAGTATCCCGAACGGATACAGGTATTGAAAACGGAGGTGTAGTTATGTTAAAGGTCAACATTCAGTTGTTTGCGCATAAAAAAGGTATGGGCTCGACCAAGAACGGTCGTGATTCCGAGTCCAAGCGTCTCGGCGTGAAGCGCGCCGACGGACAGGAAGTGCTCGCGGGCAACATTCTGGTGCGCCAGCGCGGCACCCATATCCATCCCGGCAACAACGTGGGCATCGGCTCGGACGATACGCTGTTTGCGACCATCGACGGTGTCGTGCGCTTTGAGCGCGTCGGCAAGGACCGCAAGCGTGTCAGCGTGTACGCTGTGGAGCAGTAAGTTTCTGCAAACAAAAGGGCTGTCGCAATTGCGGCAGCCTTTTTTGGAATGCGAAAACGGGCATACTCAAAACGAGAGGAAGTGCAACGTATGTTTGTCGACAAGGCAGTGATCACCGTGAAAGCGGGGGACGGCGGCAACGGCGCCGTGTCGTTTCACCGCGAGAAATATGTCGCGGCGGGCGGTCCCGACGGCGGCGACGGCGGGCGCGGCGGCAATATCGTGTTCAAGGTGGACACGGGGCTGAACACGCTGGCGGATTTCCGCTATAAACGCAAATACACCGCCCCTGCGGGACAGACGGGCGGCGCGAAGCGCTGCTTCGGAAAAGCGGGCGAGGATCTTATTATCACCGTGCCCGAGGGGACGCTCATTTTTGACGACGAAACGGGCAGACTGATGGCGGACATGACGGCGGACAAGCCGTTTATCGCCGCAAGGGGCGGCAGAGGCGGCTGGGGCAACGCCCATTTCGCCACCCCCACCCGCCAGGTGCCGCGCTTTGCCAAGCCCGGCACACCGGGAGAAAACTATACGCTGCGGCTGGAGCTGAAGCTGCTTGCCGATGTGGGGCTGGTCGGTTTTCCGAACGTCGGCAAATCGTCGCTCATTTCTGCGGTGAGCGAAGCAAAGCCGCAGGTCGCCAACTATCATTTCACCACCATCACGCCGGTGCTCGGCGTGGTGCGCGTTGCCGAGCGGCAGTCGTTCGTGATGGCGGACATCCCCGGCATCATCGAGGGTGCCGCCGAGGGCGTCGGACTCGGGCACGACTTTTTGCGGCACATCGAGCGCTGCCGCGTGCTGGTGCACGTCGTGGACATCGCGGGCAGCGAGGGGCGCGACCCGCTTGCCGACTTTGACAAGATCAATCATGAGCTTGCCGCCTTTGACAGCGCGCTTGCATCCCGCCCCATGATCGTGGCGGGCAACAAGTGCGACCTGGCGACCGAGGAGCAGCAGGCGGCGTTTGCCGCCGCGATGAAAGAGCGCGGCTTTGCCTATTTCCCCATCATGGCGCCCATCGCGCACGGCACGGACGCGCTCATCAAGCACCTTGCCGCCATGCTGCAGACGCTGCCGCCGCCGACGCGGTTCGAGCCGGAGGCGGAAACGCTGCCCGACGCGGAGACGCTGCGCGACCGCAGCGTGCAGATCCGGCAGGAGGACGGCGTGTTCTTCGTGGAAGCGCCGTGGCTGCTCCGCCTGATGCGCGGCATCAACTTTGACGACAGCGAGTCGCTGCAATATTTCGAAAAGGTGCTCAGAAGTGCGGGCGTCATCGACGCGCTGACCGCCGCGGGCGTCGCCGAGGGCGACACCGTGTGCATCTATGATTTCGAGTTCGAATTTGTCTGTTGAGGTGAGCGGGATGGAAAGACTGTATCCGCAGCCGGTGGACGTGCGGGAGTTAAGCCCGCTGACGCTGGCGCTGGTCGGCGACGGCGTGTATGAGCTGATGGTGCGGGAGCGCCTTTGCTGCCTTGCCAACCGCGCGGCGGGGGAATTGCACCGCCTGTCGGTGCGGGTGGTGCGCGCCGAGGCGCAGGCAGCGGCGGCAGAGCGCATCGAGCCGCTGCTCACCGAAACGGAAGCCGCCGTCTATCGCCGCGGCAGAAATGCCCACACCCCGCGCACCGGCAGGGACTATCACATGGCGACGGGGCTGGAAACGCTTTTCGGCTATCTGTATCTGAAAGGCGAGATCGACCGCGTGCGGACGCTTTTCGGCGCATGCATGGAAGCATAAAAAAAGTGCGGGAAACTCCCGCACTTTTTTCTCCGTCACGGCCGCGCGATCACCACTTCTTTTGCAGCTCCTCGGCGCGTGCCGCGGACACCTGCTTGATGATCTCGGCTTTATAGGGCGAGGTCTCGCCGCCGTTGCCATAGAGGAAATAGTATCCTTCCGGCGTGCGGTACAGCCGCTCCTCGAAGCCGGCGGGGTCGCCGAAGTTCCCCTCGCTGTGCGCTTTGATGAGCGTGGCGGTTTCGGTGTCATAAAGACGCTTGCAGATGGTTCTTTGCATAACGATCCACTCCTTTTTTATTTTGTCCACTGTCAGTATACACGATGTCGGGGAAAAAATACAGTGGATTTTGACGAAAAACGGCGTCGGCGGAAAAAATTTACATTTTCATAAAAAATGTGCAAAGTCCCGTCCTTACTGCCTTTTTTCCGTCTTTTGGCGCTGCCGTTTTCGTGCAATACGGAAAATTTTGCAAAAGAGGATTGACAAACGGCAAAGAACCGCATAATATTTTCATGTGAAAGCGGCATTGCCGCGAAAAAATCAGGAGGATGAGTTTTCATGGTATTGGAAAAAGTTGCGGCGATCCTGTCCGCACAGTTTGAAGTGGATGCAGATACGATCACGATGGACACCGACTTTGTGGAAGATCTCAACGCCGATTCGCTGGATGTTGTGGATATGCTGATGTCGCTGGAAGATGAGTTTGACGTGGAGATCCCCGACGAGGAGATCGAAAACATTCATACGGTGGGCGATCTGGTCTCCTACATTGAGGAGCACATGTAAGAAAAACCGTGGGGCTGTCGCAAAAGCGGCAGCCTTTGTTTTTGGGGGTGAGGGATGTGTGGACGGTCGCGCCGATGACGGCGGCAGACGCGGCGGCGGTTGCCGCACTGGAGCGGGCGTGCTTTGCGCACCCATGGTCGGAGGATGCCGTCGCCGCAGAGCTCACAAATCCCGCCGCCGTGTTTTTGGTGGCAAAAACGGCAAGCGGGGAGATCGGCGGCTATGTCGGGATGCTTTGCGCTGCCGACGAGGGCGCGATCACGAATGTCGCGGTGTCGCCGCACTGCAGGCGAAAGGGCTGCGCCGACGCGCTTTTGACGGCGCTTTGCGTGCGGGCGGCGGGGCTTTGCCGCATTGCCCTTGAGGTGCGGGTGAGCAACATAGCGGCGATCGCGCTGTATGAAAAGCACGGGTTTTCAAAGGTCGGCGTGCGCCCGCGCTTTTACCGCACCCCGACCGAGGACGCCTATATCATGATGCGGGAACGGAGAGTGGAAGATGTACATACTGGGAATTGAGTCCTCCTGCGACGACACCGCGGCGGCGGTGGTGAGAGACGGCAGGGAGATGCTGTCAAACGTCGTGGCATCGCAGGTGGAAGAACACCGCCTCTATGGCGGCGTGGTGCCCGAAATTGCGTCAAGACGGCACACCGAGGCGATCTCCGCCGTGGCGGAAAAGGCGCTTTCGGACGCGGGCATGACCGTCGCGGACGTTGACGGCATCGCCGTGACCTATGCGCCGGGGCTGATCGGCGCGCTGCTGGTCGGCGTGAATTTTGCAAAGGGGCTGGCACTGGCGACGGGAAAGCCCCTCATCCCGACGCACCATCTGCGCTCGCACATCGCGGCAAACTATCTGGCGCATGCGGACTTAAAGCCGCCCTTTTTGTGCCTTGTGGTGTCCGGCGGGCACAGCCACATTGTCGAGGTGAAGGACTACACCGATTTTCGCGTTGTCGGCAGAACGCGCGACGATGCGGCGGGCGAATGCTTCGATAAGGCGGCGCGCGCCATGGGGATGCCCTATCCCGGCGGCATCGCGCTCGACAAGATCGCCGAGGACGGGGATGAAACGGCGTTTCATTTTCCGCGGCCGCGCGTGGACGGCAGCCCCTATGATTTCAGCTTTTCGGGGCTGAAGACCGCGGTGCTCAATATGCTGCACAACGCCGAGCAAAAGGGGGAGACCCTGCCGAAAGCCGACGTGTGTGCGTCATTCCGCAAGGCGGTCGTCGACATGCTGTCCGAGAACTTTTTGCAGGCAGCGGCGGACACGGGTGCAAAAACGCTGGTGCTGGCGGGCGGCGTTTCCGCCAACCGGGGCTTGCGCCGCCGACTGGAGACGGAATGTGCAAAACGCGGACTTTCGCTGTTCATGCCGCCGGTTGCGCTGTGCGGCGACAACGGCGCGATGGTCGCGGCACAGGGGTATTATGAGCTTATGGCGGGACACACGGCGGGCATGGATCTCAACGCGATTGCATCTTTGTCCATCGAAAATTGTGAATAATTTCTCAAATCTTGTATTTTGCTCTTGAAATCCCGAAAATTTGTCGTATAATGTTATTCGACGGAAGATGGTTTTCCGATGGAGACCTTCCGATTATATCCGTATTTTACGGAAAGGAGAGGCAATTATGACCAAGAATGCATCTATCCTCAAGTGGGTAGAAGAAAAGAAGAATTGGTTGCAGCCGGACGAGGTCATGTGGATCGACGGCAGCGAGGCACAGCTGGAGATGCTGCGCGCGCAGGCGTGCCAGACCGGCGAGCTGATCAAGCTGAATGAAGAGAAGCTGCCGGGCTGCTATCTGCATCGCTCCAATCCGAATGATGTGGCGCGTGTCGAGGGCAGAACCTTTATCTGCTCCGAAAAGGAAGAGGACGCCGGCCCGACCAACAACTGGATGGCGCCCGACAAGGCGTATGCGCTGCTTGACGACATCACCAAGGGTGCCTATCACGGCCGCACCATGTATGTCATCCCCTATGCGATGGGCGCGATCGGTTCTCCCTTTGCCAAATACGGCATCGAGATCACCGACTCCATCTATGTTGTGGTGAGCATGGCGATCATGACCCGTATGGGTGAGGCGGTCTATGATGCGCTGGGCGACAGCGAGGACTGGATCCGCGGTCTGCACTGCAAGTGCGATATCGACGCTGAGAAGCGCTATATCTGCCACTTCCCGCAGGACAACACCATCATTTCCGTGAACTCCGGCTACGGCGGCAACGTTCTGCTTGGCAAGAAGTGCTTTGCGCTGCGCATCGCTTCGAACCTCGGCAGACAGGAAGGCTGGCTTGCCGAGCATATGCTGATCCTCGGCGTGGAGTATCCGAACGGCGAGAAGAAATATGTGGCGGCGGCGTTCCCGTCCGCTTGCGGCAAGACCAATCTTGCCATGCTGATCCCGCCGGAGCTGTACCGTGAAAAGGGCTACAAGATCTGGTGTGTCGGCGACGACATCGCCTGGATGCGCATCGGCCCGGACGGCAGACTGTGGGCGGTCAACCCCGAGAACGGCTTCTTTGGCGTTGCACCGGGCACGAACATGAAGTCCAACCCGAACGCCCTCATTTCCACCAAGAAGAACACCATCTTCACCAACGTGGTGCATAACCTCGACGACAACACCGTGTGGTGGGAAGGCATGGATAAGAACCCGCCGAAGAACGCGGAAAACTGGAAGGGCGAGAAGTGGGATTGCACCGACGGCTCCAAGGGCGCGCATCCCAACTCCCGTTTCACCGCACCGGCAAAGAACTGCCCCTGCGTGTCTCCGGAATTTGACTCCCACACCGGCGTGCCGATCTCCGCGATCGTGTTCGGCGGCAGACGTGCCAAGACCGCTCCGCTGGTCTATCAGTCCCGCGACTGGAACAACGGCGTGTTCGTCGGCTCCATCATGGCGTCCGAGACCACCGCTGCCGCGACCGGCGCTGTCGGCGTTGTGCGCCGCGATCCTATGGCGATGCTGCCGTTCTGCGGCTATCACATGGGCGACTATTGGGCACACTGGCTCGAAATGGGCGAAAAGCTCGGCGACAAAGCGCCGAAGATCTTCAACGTCAACTGGTTCCGCACCGACGACGAAGGCCACTTCATTTGGCCGGGCTTCGGCGACAACCTGCGCGTGCTGGAGTGGATTTTGAAGCGCTGCGAGGACAAGGCGGACGCCGTGGAGACCCCGATCGGCTTCGTGCCGCATGCTGAGGATATCAACATCGAAGGTCTGGAGATTTCTCTCGACACCCTGAAGGGTCTGCTCAATGTCGACCGCGACCTGTGGAAGAGCGAGACCGCGGGCATCACCGAGTTCTATGCCAAGTTCGGCGACAAGCTCCCCGAGGAGCTGCGTCACCAGCTGGATGCGCTCAAAGCGCGCCTCGGCTGAATATATCCGTAACAAAGAACGGCTGTGCATTTGCACAGCCGTTCTTTTTTTTGCACAGCCGATTTTTTTATGTTTTCTGATTTTCCAGATCCTGAAGCGCAGCCCGCACCGCCGCGACCACGAATGCGGAAAAGGTGCAGTCCTTTCCCGTGATGGCGGTTTCCACCGCCTCGATCACATCATTCGGGAAACGGATCGTTTTGTTTGTCGTCGGCGGTATCACCGGAATATGAAAGCTGCCCATACATCTCACCTCACAATATTCAATATATTCGGCTCCCTCTGATGAGGGGTTATGGTGACTGTGAATTTGCGCACCTACCAAAAGCTCCCCTGACAAGGGGAGCTTTTTCTGCCGAAACCGCTCTGTCTATGTATGCGCACACACCGGCAAAATTGCGGTCGATGTCGGTATTGCAGATGCGCACGACCCGCAGGTTCATTTTCTCCAATTCCGCTGTGCGCGCAGCGTCCCTTTCGGCAGCTTCTGCCGTATAGTGACCGCCGCCGTCAAGCTCGATAACAAGCCGTGCTTTTGCACAGTAGAAGTCTGCGATATAGTTCCCGATCGCTTTTTGCCTTTGAAACCGCAGGGGGTAGCTTCGCAAAAATTGAAACCAAAGCTTTCGTTCCCACGGTGTCATATTTTTTCTTAAGCTTTTTGCAAGGGGAATGCTTTATTTGTTGTATGGCTTCATTTTTACCTCTCAAAGCAGCTGCAGCAGTTCCTGCGCGGAGAGGGCGGAGAGTGAGGTGATGCCGCCGGACAGCACTGCGTCGGCGATCTCCTGCTTTTGCTCCTGCAGGCGGCAAATTTTCTCCTCGACCGTGTTCTGCACCACAAGGCGCACCACCTGCACGGGGTTTTCCTGTCCGATGCGGTGGGCGCGATCGGTCGCCTGCTGCTGCGCGGCGAGATTCCACCACGGGTCATAGTGAATGACCACATCTGCGCCCGTGAGGTTCAGCCCCGTGCCGCCTGCCTTGAGCGAAATGAGAAACACCTGCGTGTCGCCGCTGTTGAACGCCTGCACAAGCTTCGTCCGCTCGGCGGCGGGGGTCGAGCCGACCAGCGTCATGTGCGAGATGCCCGCGCGGTCGAGATCCTTTTCGAGAATGGCAAGCATCGAGGTGAACTGGGAGAAAAGCAGGACGCGGTGACCGTTGTCGCACGCCTGCCGCACCACCTCAAGGCACGCCTGCCGCTTGCAGCTGACCGCCTTATACCCGTCGGTGCACAGCGACGGGTCGCAGCAGATCTGCCGAAGCCGCATCAAAAGCGTCAGCACCGACAGACGGCTTTTTTCGAACGTGCCCGCTGCCAGCTCCGCGTGGATCTTTTGCTCCACCTGTGCCGCACAGGCGGCATAGAGCTTTTCCTGCTCCTCGTCCATGGTGGCGGTGAGCACCTGTTCCGTTTTCGGCGGCAGTTCTTTCAGCACATCCTTTTTCAGCCGCCGCAGCAGAAACGGCGCGATAATCGCAGCAAGGCGGGACAGCGGCGCTGTCTCGCCGTCCTTGACGATGGGCTGTTCAAAATGCTTTTTGAAATAGCTGTAGCTGTATAAAAAGCCCGGCATCAGAAAATCGAAAATGCTCCAAAGCTCCGACAGCCGATTTTCCATCGGCGTGCCGGTCAGCGCAAAGCGCCGCTCGGACACGATCGCCTTGACCGCGCGGGCGTTTTGCGTCTGCTGATTTTTGATGTATTGCGCCTCGTCCAGGATGTGATAGTGAAAGCGCAGATCCTTATAGAGCAGGATGTCGCGCTTTAAGAGATCATAGGACGTCACCAGCACGCGATAGTCTCCGATGTCGGACAAAAGTGCCGCACGCAGCATGGCGTCGCCCGTCACCGCCATCACCGTCAGGCTCGGCGCAAAACGGTGCAGCTCGCACACCCAGTTGAGCACCAGCGAGGTCGGGCACACCACAAGCGAGGGGAGCGGAGAGCGCGTCTCATCAGAAAGCAGAAGACTGATGATCTGCAGCGTCTTGCCGAGCCCCATGTCGTCCGCCAAAATGCCGCCGAAGCCCGCCGCGTCCAGTGCACGCAGCCAGCGAAAGCCCTCTTTCTGATACGGCCGCAGCACGTTTTCGAGCGTTTCCGGCACGGGATAGGGCGCTTTTGCGGCGTTTTCGATCTCGTCTGCCAGCGCTTTGAACACCGCCGCCTGATGAAAACGCAGCTGCGGGCGGCTTGCCATGAGCGATTGGAGCTGCAGCGCGCGATAGCGCGGCAGCGTGATCTTGCCGCTTTTCAGCTCGGCGGGGGACAGCGCCAGCTCGTCGGTGAACGTCAACAGCGCCTGCACGTTTTCGTCGGAAAGCGACACGAACGTGCCGCTTTTCAGCCGCGAAAAGCGCTTGTTTTCGCGAAATGCCGCGAGCAGTGCCGCAAGCTCGCTTTTGTCCCATTGCGACAGATCGACGGAAAGCTCCAAAAGATCGCCCGAAATGTTCACGCCGACCGAGACCTTCGGCGGAGGGGCGGGACGCAGACGGCGGAACGCATCGGTGGCAAACACCTCGCAAAGCGCTTCCAGCTGCGGCAATCCCTCGGTCAGAAAATCAAACAGCCGCTCGTCGTCATCGTGCAGCGTCGCTTCGCCCGTTGACGGCAGAAAGCCGGTGAAATATTGTTCAATGAGCGACTGCACCGCCCACTCGCCGCGCAGATCGCGGCATTCGTTCGATTTGGCGGGGGTGAAAAGCGCGATTTGCCGCTCGCCGTAGCAAAACTGCACGGCGGCGGTGACCGTGCCCCCCTCGCGGCAGTCGAGATAGAGACTGGTCAAAAGCGGCTTTGGCAAAAAGCTGCGCCACCCGTCGTCCCCCGTGATGGGCAGGATCGGCTCGACCACCGTCAGCACCTTGGCGCAAAAAGCGGGCAGATCGTCGTCGGAAACGGTCAGCTCGCCGCCCGCCGTGTGGGCGGCAATGAGCCAGTCGCGGGCGTTTGTAAAGGCGGGGGTGGTGCGAAAGAGGGCGGTGTCGGTCGCGACAAAAAAGTGCTCCGCGCCGTAAAACGGCACGGCAAACGGCGTTTTGAAGGCAAAGCCCGCCTTGCGCTTTTGAGCCGTGACGGAAAGCGGCGGATCGCCCGCCGTGAGGGCGAGGGAATAGGTCTGCCGCTCCATGCGCACGGAAAGGTTTTGTCCCTCATACAGTTCAAAAAGGCGGTCGCACGCGGCGGGGGACAGCGGCAGCTCCCGCCCCGTGGGGGCGCATCTGCCCATCGCGCGCAGCGCGCGCTTTTGCGCGAGCAGCAGGGAAAGCAGCCTTTGCCCGTCGGCGGTGAAGGCGTTTTCGGTGTGATAAAACGAGAACTGCTCGCTGTAGGCGAAGTCCTCGCCGCGCTCCATCGCGTCGAAAAAGCGGGAGATGTTTTTGACGATATAGCTGCGCTTGCCGCCGCCGACCGTCAGCATCAGCGATGCCTGTCCGCCCGCCAGAAGCAGTGTCGGGGTGAGGGTGATCGGCGCGGCGGTTTTGTGTACGGCACCGGCCTCTCCCGCAAAATAACGGTTCATGAGCTGCCGTGCCGCCTCGGCGGTGGGCGTGTCGGCGTCATAAAGGCAGGAAGCAGGCGTCAGACCGCCGATCATGTCCTTGTAGTATTTGTCCGCCAGCGTCGCCACAATGTGGCGACACGCGCCGTCCTCAAACTGCCCGCAGGAGCAATAGAGATATTCCGGCTCGCCCGCCGTGTCAAAGCCGACCTCGGTGATGAGCGGCTCATCCTGCTCGCCGCGCACGTCCGCCGTGATAAATTCCGCATAATAGCGGTTCTGCTCGCGGCGCAGATTTTGCACCTTTCCCGCATTGTACAGGCTGATGCCGCGCAGGTATGCCTGATGGTTGCGCGAGAGTGCCGCGATCTTTTTGAGCGAAAACAATGCCATGCTCTTATCTCCTTTCGGGGTATCCTAATAGTATACACCCAAAAGCGATCTATAGCAAGCGTTTATGAGGTGTAATCCTCCAAAAGCCGCTCGAGTGCGCCCGCGTCGGACACGGGAATACCTGCAGACAGGCGCGTCTGCTCGTCCTGCGGCAGCGCCGCGATCGCCACGTCATACAGCTTCATCGGAAAGCGGCTGTCCCCCTCGAAAACGGCGAGCTTGCCGTCGAACACGCCGAGGGTATAGGCAGCCGTTTCAGCGGCGACGGGCGGTTCTTCGGTTCTCACAAAGCGCAGATACACAAAGGCGCAAACGCCGGTCGCGAGCGCCGCGCAAAAGGCGATCGCAAGGACGATCGCCCGCATGGTCAGGTTTTTCATCGTATCACACTCCCTTTTTTCTAGTATGGATGCGGCGCGTGGGGGATATGCAAAAAAGTCCGCGCCACACGGGCGCGGACTTGACATTTGACGTGTATCATTATTTTTTCTTTTTGCGGGCGATGAACAGGGCAACTGCCGCTGCGTCAAACAGCGCAAACACCGCGATGGCGGCAGCGGTGACAACGGTGAGCGTGTGCAGCTTTTTCTCGACGGTGTCCAGCCTCTCGGCAAGCGTCAGGCTTGCGGCGCTCATGACCGCCTTGGCGTCGGCGGTCTTTTGCTCGGTGAGCGCGTCCTGCTCCTTGTCTGCCGCACGGTAGGCTTCGTCCAGCGCGCGCAGCGCCGCGTCAAGCGCCTTGATCTTTTCCTCAAGGGCGGCGTCCCCGTCCGCCAGCGCCTTGCGCAAAGCGTCCTTTGCGCGATCCACGTTTTCGGCAAGCGCCGCGATGGCGGCGGACAGCTCGGCTTTTGCGGCAGTGATGGCACTTTCAAGTGCCGCTTTCAGTTTGGCGTCCTGCGCGTCGGCATAGGCTTTCGCTGCCGTCTCCGCATTTTCGATCGCTGTGTTCAGATTTTTGATCGCCGCATTGACCGTTTCGGCGTCTGCTTTCTTGTCGATGGCGGCGGAAAGCTCCTTTTTCGCGGTTTCGAGGGCGGCGCTTGCCGCCGCGACCGCGTCCGCCTTTGCGGCGGCGATGGCACTTTCAAGCGTCGCTTTCAGTTTGGCGTCCTGCGCGTCGGCATAGTCTTTCGCCGCTGTTTCCGCATTTTCGATCGCTGTGTTCAGATTTTTGATCGCCGCATTGACCGTCTCGGCATCCGCTTTCTTGTCGATCGCGTCGGCAAGCTCCTTTTTCGCGGTTTCAAGAGCGGTGTTTGCCGCCGTGACCGCGTCCGCCTTTGCGGCGGCGATGCTGTTTGAAAGTTCCGCTTTCAGTTTGGCGTCCTGCGCATCGGCATAGGCTTTCGCCGCCGTTTCCGCGTTTTCGATCGCCGTGTTCAGATTTTCGATCGCCGCGTTGACCGTCTCAGCGTCCGCTTTTTTGTCGATGGCGTCGGAAAGCTCCTTTTTCGCGGCTTCGATCGCGGGACCTGCGCCCTCTGCCGCCGCCTGCTTGGCTTTTTCGATCTCCGCCAGCAGCTCTGTTCTCAGCGCGCTGTCGGCGTCCGTCGCGAACTGCTTTGCCCGCTGCTCGGCGCTGAAAATATTTTGGTTGAGGTTGCTGACCGCCAGATTGAACGAGGCAACATCGATCTTGTTATTCAAAGCGTCCGTGAGCGCCTTGACGGCATTTTTCAGCGTGTCGAGGTCGCTCATGACCTGCTTTGTCGGCGTCCACACGGCGGTGAGCGTGATGTCCGTGACCGACAGATCTCCCTCGATATCCTCAAGCGTCACGCCTGCGGACAGGATGCGTCCCTTATACAGCCAGCCGCTGAAGAGATAGCCCTCTCTTGTTTCGTTGTCGGGCAGCCACAGGGCGGTATTTCTGTTTGTGACGGTCTTGCTCGGATAGCTGTGACTGCCGCCGTTACTGTCATACCGCACGGTGTAGGCAACGTCGGTGATATTGCCGTCAGCGTCGGTCAGGCAGACGCTCGGCGTGCCGTCGCGGACAATTCTGTGATACCCTGCGGGGAGATAGGCGCAGACCTTGTTGATGATGTAGTCATGACGCGGGGTATATGCAACGCCGTCGATGGTCAACGTCTTTTTTGCGGGCGGGATCAGGCAGAGATAGACAGGGGTCTTGCCGTCTTTTGTGGCGGTGCAGGTCGTTGTCGCCTCGTCGACGAAGCGCCCGCTGCCGATGGCGGCAGCGCCCTCGCCCGGCGTCGTTTTGACCGAGGCGTTTGTGATGCGGATGTCGCCGCAGTCGCGGTTGCTCGCGCCGCAGCCGATCGCCGCACCGTAGAGTCCGCCGAACGCCGAAACGGCACCGCCCTCGATATAGATGTGATAGACGCTGTGGTTCTGATTATATTCGCTTATGCCGCCGATGCCGGCAGCATTTCTGCCGCCGTATGCTTTCAAAAAGCTGTCGGTCGTGCCGGTGATGCGCAGCGTCCCCGAGTCAGCGCCGCCGGTTTTCTGTATCCCGGCGTACCCCATGCCGCTGATCAGACTGACGCTGCCGACGATCTCAACGGTGACGTTTGCCGTGCTGTCGTCCTCGATCTTCACGGCAGGGGGAAATCTCCGAACCCGGTCGTTCATAACGGTGTTGATATGGAGACTGTCGAGCACGATGTGCGCGGCGACGTTCTTTTTGATCACGATGCAGTCGGTGGTGACCTTTCCGTTTGTGGTGATCGTCAGCTTTGTCGAGGTCAAAACGGTGAGCTGTCCGTTTTTCACCGTGGCGGTGTCTCCCTTTTCAAAGGTATAGTCCGTGCCGTTTGTGCCGCCCGTCACGGTGAAAGCGCCGACGGTCGTTGCCGCCTTTGCGACAAATCCGCCCGGCGCGGCGATCGCCGCCGCAAACAGGCACACACAACAAAACAGGGCAGCCAGCTTCTTTTTCATCATCTTTTCCCTCCGCAAACCATTATGAATACATGAACGATCGTTCATGCATATTGTACCATGCCGTACCAAAGAAAGATAGCCCCTTTTTCAAAAAACTTTTCATAACTATGGTTATGCACTATGTTATGCACTATGTTATGCGGCGGCGGGATATGCAAACATTGACATTTTTGCAAAAATGCGGTATGCTGGTTAATAATACCGTTAAAAGAGAGGTGATTTCCGCTTGGCAGGAAAGTTCGATAAAAAGCTGCGGTCCGCAGACCGCAAAATGCGGAAATTTTTTCGTAATATCCCGAAAAAGATCAAGCGCATCCCGACGCGTATAAAGCAATACGGCGAGGTCGCGGCATATCTTTTCAAGCACCCGAAGGAGATCCGCCGCCTGCTGCCGTCAAAGGCAAAGGTCGGGCGCTTTTTCCGCAAGACCGGACGGGTGGTGCTGACGGTGTTTCTCGTCGGCGTCATCACGGTGAGCTTGATCGGGTGCATCATGGTCGTGTATGTCGTCAACAACTTTGACGGCACGACGGGTCTGCCCGACCTCAACAACCTGTCGATGGACAAAACGTCCATCATCTGGGTCAAAAACGAGAAAACGGGAAATTTTGAGGAATACCAGCACTTAGAGGGCGTCAACTCCATCTGGGTAGACATGAAAAAGATCCCGTATTATATGCAAAAGGCGGTCATCGCCATCGAGGACGAACGCTTTGAGTCGCACTACGGTGTTGACTGGAAGCGCACCGTTTCCGCCTTTGCCAACCTCATTTTCCACTTTTCCTCGGTCGAATACGGCGGCTCCACCATCACCCAGCAGCTCATCAAGGTCACGACCGGTGAAAATGAGCACCGCTGGTCGCGCAAGATCACCGAAATTCTGCGCGCCGTGGAAATGGAAAAGCTGTATACAAAGGATCAGATCTTAGAGGCCTATCTCAACAATCTGCCGCTGTCCGACAACATCGTCGGTGTGGGTGCGGGTGCGAACTATTTCTTCGGCAAGGAGATCGACGAGCTGTCGCTTGCCGAGTGCGCCGTGCTGGCGGGCATCACGCAGAACCCCTCCCGCTATAACCCCTATACGCACCCCGACAATGCGCGCCGTCGGCAGCAGATGATCCTCTATAAAATGAACGAGCTCGGCTTTATCACCGACGACGAGTATATCCAGGCAGCGGGCGAGGAGCTGCATTTCAAGAGCAGCATGAAGCACACTGCGACGTGGGACTACTATGTCGATCTGGTCATTGAGGATGTCATCAAGAATCTCATGGAGCAATACGGCTACACCAAGGGCTATGCCACCCAGCTGGTGTTCTACGGCGGATTGAACATCTATTCCGCCGAGAATCCGAAGCAGCAGGCGGCGGTGGAAAAGATCTATGCGGACGAGAAGAATTATCCCGCAAAGCTCGACAGGGACAAAGACAAGGAAGACCCGCAGGCGAGCCTTTTTGTCATGGACTATGACGGCAGAGTGGTCGCCACCATCGGCGGCAGGGGAGAGAAAGAGGGCAAGCGGTCATATAACCGCTCCACTATGTCCTATCGCTCGCCCGGTTCGTCCATAAAGCCGCTCACGTCCTACGGTCCGGCGATCGCAAACGATCTGGTGCATTGGTCGAGTGTGATACGCGACGCGCCGATCATGAAGGTCGAGGGCACGCCGTGGCCTGCCAACTACAATTCCAAGCCGCGCGACAACGGCAATGTGTTCCTCTACTACGGTCTGCAGCAGTCGCTCAACACGGTGGCGGCAAACCTGGTGCAGCAGCTGACGCCGCAAAAGAGCTTTGACTATGCGACGTCCATCTTCAAGCTGTCGTCGCTGGTGAAATCGCAGACGGGCGACGACGGCATGATCTATACCGATATCGCCTATTCGCCGCTGGCGTTGGGCGCTCTGACAAAGGGCGTCTATGCCCGCGATATGGCGGCGGCGTATGCCGTATACGGCAACGGCGGCTATTATAACGAGCCGTATTCCTATTACAGTGTGTATCAGAACGGCACGATGGACGACGGCAAGGAGCTGCTCAAAAACGGCGCGGTCAACATCCGCGTGATGGACGAGGACTCCGCCTATGTCATGAACCGCATGATGCAGCGCGTTGTGCGCTACGGCACGGCCCGCAACATTAGCGGCTCGTGGCCGAACATGGAAGTGTTCGGCAAGACGGGTACTGCCGAAAGCAACCGCGACGTGTATTTCTGCGGCGGCACGCCGTATTATGTCGGCGCGTCGTGGTTCGGCTATGACAACAACCAAAAGCTGGTCGGCACACAGACGGGTTATGCCCGTTCGCTGTGGAACAAGGCGATGCTGGCGCTGCACAGCGGCGTCGAGGGCAAGGCGTTCGACAAAAAGGGCGAAACAAGAGAGTTGGAATTCTGCACGGCGTCCGGTGAGCTGGCGACCGATAAGTGCCCGAAGACCGATGTGGGCGTGTATAAAAAGTCCAACACCCCCGGCGCGTGCAAAACGCACGGCGGCAATCTGAAGACCACGGCGACCACCGCCGACCCGAGCGCGACCACAACGGCGACAACGGGCACGACAACCGTCCCCGCCACCTCGTCGACCGACAGCACAACAACAACGACGACCCCGCCGACCACCGCCGCCACCACGGCAGCGACGACAACGGAAGAATGAAAAACATATTGCCGAACATTTTTGTTCGGCAATATGTTTTCAGAGACTTGACAGTTTTGAATTTTTGCTGTAAAATAAACATATACTGATGGTGACAATATATTGTCACTTGGGCTGGTCGCAAGACCCTGGTCCACCGAATGGCGGGGAATTTCCCCGCCTTTTCTTTTGCAAAAGGGGCGAAAAGAGGGGTAATATGTCTGAAGAATACTGAGTATATTCATTGATGAATCCGGTGATTTTGGACCGTACGCCCATCATGCCCCGTTCTATCTCGTTTCTATGATCTTGCATGAGCAAAATCAGGATATACACAGCGCCATTGCCAATTTGGATGCACATATGCAAAATCTCGGCTACCCTTCTCATGCGGTGCACATTGGTCCATTGATCAGACGGGAGTCTACTTATCGTGACGATCTGATGGAGGACAGAAAGCGATTGTTTCATGCGCTGTTTCATTTTGCACGGACACTCCCGTTTTCGTATATTTGCGCCAAAGCTAGAAAAAACACATGTGCGGATGTTGTTGGCCTGACGGCAAAACTGACAAAATCGATTGCGGCAGTATTGCGTGAGCACGCGACGTATTTTGAGGGTTTTGACAAGATTATTGTGTATTATGACAATGGACAGGTCGAACTCACAAAAATTTTAACGACGCTGTTCTGTACGTTGTTTTCGCGTGTTGAATTCAGAAAAGTGAAACCCGCAGAGTATAAATTGTTTCAGGTTGCTGACCTGATCTGCACGTTGGAGTTGTTGGCGGAAAAGGCTGCATCGGGTAGTTTTTCTCACTCCGAAGCAGAATTTTTCCATTCGGCGCGCGACTTCAAAAAGAATTATTATAAGCCCATCGCGAAGAAACACATATAGAATTTTTCTTGGTGGAGTCCCACGTAACGTATTGCCGGCACCCCCTTTTCTTGAGAAAAGGGGGCCTTTTGCATGTGTGTCAATTTACATACGGCAATATTTGTCATTATCACCAAATTTTGCACTTTAGCGGAATAAATTTCCGCTTTTCGGTTGACGGATGCGGTGCGGTCTAGTATAATGGGAGTCTATACTGTACAAAGCCGGGAGGGGTTCCGGCGGAGGAGAGGAATATGGAAGAAAACGGTCTCAAGCGGAAATACGGACTGTTCACCGCCATTTGTCTTGTTGTGGGCATTGTGGTGGGCTCGGGCGTGTTTTTCAAAGCGCAGACAATTCTGCAAAAGACCGGCGGCGACATGCCGCTGGGCATTCTCGCGTGGATCATCGGCGGCGCGATCATGCTTTTCTGCATGCTGGCGTTCGCAAACATGGCGACAAGATATGAAAAGGTCAACGGCATCGTGGATTATGCGGAGGCGATGGTCGGCGGCAAGTATGCCTATTTTGTCGGCTGGTTCATGACGACGATCTACTATCCGGCGATGACCTCGGTGCTGGCGTGGCTGAGCGCCCGCTATACGCTGGTGTTCATCACATCGGTTGAGCCGGAGTTCCCGCTTTTGGCGCTCGGCGGCGAGGCGGCGGGCGCCGAGGCGGTCATGGGCACGGAATGCATCGTTCTGATGCTTTTCTATCTCTGTGCGGCATATGCGGTCAACGCGCTGTCCCCGAAGCTGGCGGGCAAGCTGCAGGTGGCGACCACGGTCATCAAATTCATTCCGCTGGCGCTTATGGCGGCGATCGGCATCATCTACGGCATTGCGTCCGGCACGCTGACCGAGAATTTCCGCAGCGTGGCGGATGTGGCAGCAAGCGACGTGAAAAGCAATCCGCTGCTCGCTTCGGTTTGCGCGACCTCGTTTGCCTATGAGGGCTGGATCATTGCCACCACCATCAACGCGGAGCTGAAGGATGCAAAGAAAAACCTGCCCCGCGCGCTCATCCTCGGCGGCATCATCATCGCCGCCATCTACATTTTGTATTACATCGGCGTTGCCGGCGGCGCGACCAACCGCGAGCTCATTGAAGAGGGCGCGACCGTTGCGTTCACCAACGTGTTCGGCAATGTTCTCGGCAACATCCTCAACCTGTTCATCGCCATTTCCTGCATCGGCACGATGAACGGACTGATGCTCGGCGCCTGCCGCGGCATGTACTCCATTGCCAGCCGCAACCGCGGCCCGGCATATAAGACCTTCAAGCAGGTCGACGCCGTGACGAACATGCCGAACAACTCGGCGGTGGCGGCGCTGATCCTCTGCGCATTTTGGGGATTTTACTTCATCCTTGCCAACCTTGCCGGCAGCGGCGCGTCCTGGTTCGGTCCGTTTGTGTTCGACTCGTCCGAGTTGCCGATCATCGCCATCTATGCTTTCTATCTGCCCATCTTCGTGATGTGGATGGTGAAAAGTCGCGATGTCGGATTTGTGAAGCGCTTTGTCATCCCGATCTTTGCCATCGCGGGCTCGATCTTCATGATCTATTCCTGCATCCGGGCACACGGCATGGCGAATGTGTGGTTTTTGCTGCTCACCGCCGTTGTTTTGGTGATCGGCGCATTTTTCTGCAAAGAGAAGAAGGACTGAAAAAAAGCGGAGACTCCCCAAATGGGGCGCCTCCGCTTTTCACGAAAAGAAAAGGACCGCGGCACTTTGAAAAGTGCTACAGTCCCTTTTTACGCACAAGCCTCATTTCTTCGGCGGGAGCTTCTTCTCCATCTCTTGCACGCTCTCTTCCTGCTGATCCGGCGTCAACTGGCGATAGATGAACACCATGCGGCGTTCCTTTCTCGTCAACTCACCGAGCAGGCGCACATCCACCATATTGTTTTCTTTCGATCCGTCAGCGACGGCTGCGTCGCGGTGCGAACCGTCCGGGAAATTCGAGAACCCGACCAGATAGTCCACGCTGACATGAAACATCTTAGCCAGCTGGATCAGGGTGTCGTAATCCGGTTTGCTGCGTGACAGCTCATAGTAGGTATAAGCGGAGCGACCGATGCCCAACTGCACGGCCACGTCCTCCTGCTTCATACCGCTGGCGACGCGCAGCAGCCGCAGGCGCTGAGACAGGGTGGTGCGATCTTCAATAGGCTGCATACACGATTTACCTCCTTTTAGAAAACCTCGGCATTTTCTCCTTTTTCGTTCAGGAGTCAGTTTTTGTAATCAAGGAGCAAACACCGATCTATACTAAGGATACCATACATTTTTCGAAATAGCAACACATTTATTCGATTCCCAGGAATTTTTCAAAAAAAATTCACATTCACTTGACGAAACGAAAAATCTCTGCTATAATGACATTCGGTTTTCACCGATATGCTACTGTGGCTCAGCTGGTAGAGCAGCTCACTCGTAATGAGCAGGTCGTCCGTTCGAATCGGATCAGTAGCTCCAAAAGAAAGATCCTGCCACGCAGTGGCAGGATCTTTCTTTTGTATTCTTCACTCTTCACTATTCATTCTTCATTATTCACTTCTTCTCTCGTCGTGACGGGATTTTTAATGAATAATGAATAATGAAATCGCTTCGCTGATGAAAAATGAATAATGGGTATTTCCGGCAGTGGCTGCCCGGTAAAAGAGGGATCTGTCGCGACAGCGGCAGAAACTCTTCTCTATTTTTCACTATTCATTTCTTCATTTTTCGTCTTCTTCTTTTTATTGCGGTAGTCGATGAAATCGGAAATGAGCATCAGCACCACCGCCATGGACGGCACGCTGAGCAAAATGCCCCAGAACCCGAACAGTCCGCCGCCGAGCGTGATGGCAAGCAGGACATAGATGGGGCGCACGCCCACCGACTGACCGATGATCTTCGGCTGGATGATGTTGCCGTCAAGCTGCTGAATCACCAGGATATAGACGGCGACGCCGATCGCCGTGTAGATGTTTTTCGTCAAAAGCGCCACCAAGATCACCAGAACGCCGGAGATGATCGCGCCGAAATAGGGGATGAGGTTCATGATGCCGATGAAGCAGCCGAGCAGCACCGAACGCGGCAGGCGGAACAGTGTCAGTCCGATCACCATCAGCACCGCGACGATGCAGGCATCCATGGCGGCACCGTAGAGATAGCTGTAGAAAATGGCGGCGGTGCGATGGGCGTAGTCGGTGAGAAAGCGCAGCGCCTTGCCGCCGATGGTGGCATCAAGCAGTCGCTTGATGCCGGAAAGCAGCGCCTCGCGCTGGAGCAGCATATAGATGGAGACGATGATCGCCATGATGATGCTCAGCACCGTGGACGTCACCGACATGGCGCTTTTGATGACGGTCAGCATGTTTTCCGTGTTGGCAAGCGACAGCAGCATGCCGTAGGCGCTGTCATAGAGGGATTTGAGCTCATCCCCCAGATCCAGCCGCGCCAAGAAGCCGCCTTCCTTTGTCAGCTCCGCAAGGCGGGCGCTGAGGCTTGCATAATAGTCCGGCAGGCTGGCGACAAACGATGCGATGCCGTTATAGAGCGCGGGCAGCAGCAGCGTCAGCAGCCCCGCGATGATCGCGAAAAATGCGAGATAGCAGGTGACGATGGAAATGCCGCGCGCGCCCTTGTTGAGGATGGCAAAGCGGCTGCGTTTCAGGCGCAGCTCCAGCCGGTTGCAGGGCGCATACAGGATAAATGTGATGACAAAGCCGATGATGAACGGGGTGAAGATGGAAATAAAGCTGCCGATCCCCTGAAACACGCCCGACACATCGCGGCTGACGCGATAGAGCAGAATAGAGGCGGCGACCAGCGAAAACCACCAGAGCCACCGTTTCACGGTGCTTTTGTCTTTCATGGGCTATCTCCTCATTTCAAATGTAATATCTGCTGCATCTGCACCCGCTTTTGCGCGTCTGCGGTCGCGGTCGCAATGCTGCGGGCGGTGTCGTGTATGTGATCGCGGCGGGTAAAGACCCCCGAAAGGGGGTCTTGCTTCTGCCAA
>URNF01000009.1 GCA_900549155.1 uncultured Oscillospiraceae bacterium
GGTTGCCGCTTATTCGTATATGGCGCTTGTGCCGATCGTGCAGCCGCCGGTGATAAAGCTGCTCACCAGCAAAAAGGAGCGGCAGATCCGTATGCCCTATGCGCCGGGCAGCGTGTCCAAGACGACGAAGATCCTGTTCCCCATCATCATCACGGCGGTGGTCGGACTGGTGTCCCCGCGCAGCCTGGCGCTCATCGGCTTCTTGATGTTCGGTAACCTTATCCGCGAGTGCGGCGTGCTTGACAATCTGTCCGAGACGGCACAGAAGGTGCTGGCAAATCTCATCACGCTGCTTCTGGGCCTCACCATCTCCACCAAGATGCAGGCGCAGCTGTTCCTCACAAAGGAAACGCTGATGATCCTGCTTTTGGGACTGGTCGCGTTCATTTTCGACACGGCGGGCGGCGTCGTGTTTGCCAAGATCATCAACCTGTTCTTGCCCAAGGGCAAGAAGATCAATCCCATGATCGGCGCGGCGGGCATTTCGGCGTTCCCGATGTCGGCGCGTGTCGTCAACAAAATGGGACTGCAGGAAGACAACCAGAACTTCCTGCTCATGCACGCGGTCGGCGTCAATGTTTCGGGGCAGATCGCCTCGGTCATTGCAGGCGGACTGATCCTCACGATGCTGGGCTGAGAAAGGATGAACGAAATGAGCAATGTCGATCTGTTTATGGAAACGCTGCCGCTCATGGCAAAGGGCATGGCGGGCATCTTCTGTGTCACGCTGGTGATCATCGCGGCGATGTATCTTCTGCAGCGGTTTTCAAAGAAGAAACAGTAAAACGGTATAAAGAAAAAGGCGAGGATGCTTCCTCGCCTTTTTTGTTGAGTTGGGTCGTTTTATTTTTCAAAGAACCGCTTGTGAATGGCAGCGACGGCGCGGTCGGCGTCGGCAAGCGGCACAAGGGCGGAAACCTTGATCTCGCTTGTCGAGATCATGCTGATGTTGATGTTCGCGTCGGCAAGCGCTTCGAACATCTGCGCGGCGACGCCCTCGTGCGTCTCCATGCCCGCGCCCACGATGGACACCTTGGCAAGCCGCTGCTCGTCGTGCGTCAGGCTCTTGACGCCGATGCTGTCGCAATATTCCGAGAGAGCCGCGACCGCCGCCGCGCCGCAGTTGCCGGGGACGGTGAAGGTGATGTCCTTCGTGCCGTCTCTGCCCACCGACTGCAAAATGACGTCGACGTTGATGTGCGCGTTGGCAACGCGGGAGAACACCTTGAACGCGATGCCCGGCTCATCCGGCAGTCCGACGATGGCGACCGTCGCCACATCGGTATCCTTTGCCACACTCTTGACCAGCATTTTTTCCACTTTGACTACCTCCTTGACCACCGTTCCCGGTACGTCGTGCAGGCTGGAGCGCACCTCCAGCGCCACGTTATATTTTTTTGCCATCTCGACGGAGCGGTTGTTGAGCACCTGTGCGCCCAGCGTCGCCAGCTCCAGCATTTCGTCATAGGTGATCTCCGGCAGCTTTTCCGCGCCCGTCACCTTGCGCGGGTCGGCGGTGAACACGCCGTCCACATCGGTATAGATCTGACAGAGATCCGCTTTCATCGCCGCTGCGATCGCCACGGCGCTTGTGTCCGAGCCGCCGCGCCCGAGGGTGGTGATGTCGTCATATTTGTTGATGCCCTGGAAGCCCGCGACCACGACGATCTTGCGCTGGTCAAGGCAGCTGCGGATGCGCTCGGTGTCCACACGGTGGATGCGCGCGTTGTTATACACCGACGAGGTGTAAAATCCCGCCTGCCAGCCGAGCAGCGAGATGGCGGGACAGCCGAGCTTTTCGATCGCCATGGCGAGGAGGGCTATCGAGATCTGTTCACCCGCCGCCATGAGCATATCCATTTCTCTCTTGCTGCCGTCGGGATTGATCTCTTTGCCCTTGGCGATCAGGTCGTCGGTGGTGTCGCCCTGCGCGGAGACCACCACCACCACGTCGTTGCCCGCGCGGTAGGTGTCCGCGACCGTTTGCGCCACATGCATGACACGGGCGGCATCCGCCACCGACGTGCCGCCGAATTTCTGTACGATCAGCATACCGTTCCTCCTCAAAGCTCCGCCAGCCGCAGGCGGCTGACAAGTTCGATACCCGCGACCGCCGCAAGGGCGTCGCGGAGTTCCTTTTCCGTCACGGCGTTTGTCAGAAACGCCAACTCATTTTGCGGCAGCGCGTCGCAGTCGACAAAGGCGATGTCGCCGAACGCCGCTGCGATGTCCGCTTTTCTGTCCGCGTCGGCGCGCACCCGCAACAGCATCTTCACCGGCCGCAGACCGTAGTCGGTCGCATAGTCCGGCGCGCCCGCCTCCCAGCAGAGATATTTGCGCGCCCTGAGGTGCTTGACCTCGTCGATGACGTCCGCCAAAACGGCGCTGGCGGTGGGCAGCTTGCCCGCGCCCCTGCCATAGAACACGACGTCGCCGATGGCGTCGCCGCGCACTAAGATCGCGTTGAACACGTCCCGCACATCCGACAAAAGATGCTCCTTCGGGACGATCATGGGTGCGACCGCACAGGAAACGTGCTCGCCGTCTCTCACCGCTTTGCCGATGAGCTTGATAACGCCGCCGAGCGCGTCGGCAAGGCGCACGTCCGTGAGCGTCACCTGACGGATGCCCTCGGTGCGCACCTGCGCGGGATAGACATGCTTGCCGAAGGCAAGCGATGCGAGAATGCAGATCTTGCGGCAGGCGTCAAGCCCGTCGATGTCGGCAGAGGGGTCGCGCTCGGCATAGCCGCGCTTTTGCGCCAGCGCCAGCGCTTCCTCAAACTGCATGCCGTCCTCGATCATGCGGGTGAGCATGAAGTTCGTCGTGCCGTTCAGGATGCCCGCGACCTCGCTCACCTCGTTTGCGGCAAGGCACTGGTCGAGCGGGCGCAGCACGGGGATACCGCCGCCGACGCTTGCCTCAAAGAGAAAGTTGAGTCCCTTTTCCCTGGCGATCGCCAAAAGCTCGTCGCCCTTTTGCGCCACAAGCTCCTTGTTGGACGTGACGACGCTCTTGCCCGCCAAAAGGCACGCTTTCACATAATCATAGGCAGGGGTAAGCCCGCCCATGGTCTCCACCACAATTTGTATGGCGGGATCGTTCAGAATATCCGAAAAGTGCTTTGTGAATTTGTCTGCATAGGGGAGATCGGGAAATTCCCGCAGATCGAGCACCCGTTCGAGCACGATCTCCTCGCCTGCCTTTGCGGCGATGTGCGCCGCATTTTTGCGCAGCAGCTCGGCAACGCCGCTGCCCACAACGCCATGTCCCATGACGGCAATTTTGACCATAGTGTTTTCCGTTTCCTTTCTCAGTAGACCTTCTCAATGCGTTTCACGCCCGGCACATTCTGCAGCACCGCCGTCAGCTGTGCGGGGGTCGCGGCGTCCAGCGTCGCCGAAATGGACACCGCCGCCGCGTTTTTCTGCGGAATGTTCTGATTGACGGTGCGGATGTTCGCGCCGACCGCCGCAAACGCCGCCAGCACGCCGGACAGCACCCCCGGACGGTCAAAAAGCGTCAGATGCACCGTCACCGGCTTTCCGCTTTCCGTTTCCGACAGCGAGACGGCGTCGCGGTATTTATAAAACGCGGTGCGGGAAATGCCCGCCATGCGCGCCGCCTGCGCGGCGCTCGTCGCCGTGCCGTCCGCCAAAAACGCCTTGGCGCGCAGCACACCGTGAAACACCTCCGGCAGCACCGCCAGATCCACGATCGCCCTCTCGGGAGCGTTTTCCACCTTGCCGTCCCCCTTTCCGCAAACTGTACGCCGTCGGCGCACATTGTTTTTGAACAGCAAACACTATAGCACATCTGCGCCGCAAAAGCAAGGGGTTTTTCGCGATTTTTACAAAAAAACCGCACAGCGGTGCGGGGGAGACGCCCTTTTTGCGCGAAATGCCTTGACGGGGCGGGCAAAAATCGAGTATAATATTCCGTGTATGTACTGTAAGGAGTGAAAGGGTATGAAGATTTCGCCGTCGGTGCTCAGCTGTGATTTTGCGCACATCGCCAGTGAGATGCAGGTTTTGGACGACGCGGGCGTGGACATGGTGCACGTGGATGTCATGGACGGGGTGTTTGTGCCGAACCTGAGCTTCGGCGCGCCCATCATCGCCGCCATGCGCAGGCATTCGGCGCTGCCGTTTGACGTGCATCTGATGATGCAATATCCCGACAGGCTGCTTGACGCATACATCGACGCGGGCGCGGACATTGTCAACTTTCATGTGGAAAGTGCCGCGCCGATCGACGCAACGCTTGACCGCATCCTGAAGGCGGGGAAGAAAGCGGCGCTGACGATCAAGCCGAACACGCCCGCAGAAGCGGTCTTTCCCTATCTTGACCGTCTGTATATGGTGCTGGTCATGACGGTGGAGCCGGGCTTCGGCGGTCAGAAATTCATGGCGGACATGCTCCCGAAGATCAAAGCGCTGCGCGCGGAGATCGATCGTCGCGGACTTCCCACCCACATTGAGGTGGACGGCGGCATTTCCGATGCGACCGCGCCTGCGGCAGCGGCGGCGGGTGCGGACATCGCCGTGATGGGCAGCGCCTTTTTCGGCAGCGCCGACAAAGCGGCGCTCACCCGTCGGATACAGCTGCTGTAAGCGACGAAAGCGTGCCGCCGACGACAAGCGGCGTGCCGTATTCGAGGACGCGGGCGGCTTTGAGCCGATCAAAACGTTCGCCGACGGCAAATTCCGAAAGCATCGAAACGGCAGCGGCGGGAAACGGTGCGCCGTAGAGCAGCAGATAATACCGCTCATGAAAGCGATAGACGGCAGCGCCCGCATGGTCGCCGAGAACGCGGTGCGCGGCAGCGATGAGCTGTGACAGCCCCGTGCCGTCTTTGGCACAAAGGCACAAAACGCCGTCCTCGCGCGCATCCTTCGGGGTGATGAGCAACAGACAGCCGCCGTCGATCGGCGCGGCTTCCACCAAAAGGTGCTGCCCGACGGTGAGCAGTGCCGCAGGATATGCCGCTTTCAGAATGCGGCGCAGCGTTGCCGCCGTTTTGGGATCGTTTTCCCGCATGGCGGAAAAGTCGGCGTGAAAATGCGCAAGCTCCCGATCGGTGAGCAGGATGCGCACCGCGCCGTTTGAAAGAGTCTTGATCTGCATGGTAAAGCCCTCCTTTTTACCATCATCATAGAATGGTGCTTTTGGAAAAACAAGCGGGAGTTGTTACCTGAAAACATTACCAAAGAAGAGGTGATCGCCTTGTCACGGATACATCACGGATTGCGGCTGCACGACTGCAAAGCCCCGGCAGCGCTTTTGCCGATCGCCGCGCCGCGCTTTGCGGGCGAGCGGGTCGTGCCGCTGTCGCTGACGGAAACGACGGCGCAGCCGGAGCAAACGGGCGCCATGGGGCGCGGTGCTTTGCTGTATACCGATGAAAACGGCTTTGAGACGCATCTGCCGACGGCGGGAGATGTGGGGGAGACGACGGTCTTGCAGCATCCGCTGTACGGCACGATCGCGTGCGTGACGCTGACCCCTGCGGAGCTGCCCGAGCAGCCGCTGTCGTTGCATCTGGCAAACGCCAAGCTGACGGCGCAGCAGGTGCTGGTTGCCGCACAGCGGGCGGGCATTGTGGACGAGCTGTCCGGCCTGCCGCTTTTTGAGGTGCTGGAGACCGCCGCCGACAGCGGCGCGTTTCTTGTGGTGGATGCGACCGAGCCGCAGCCGTTTGCGTCCTCCGCCTTTGCGGTGCTGCGGGATGCGCCGACGGCGGTGACAGAGGGGATGCGGATGGCGGCGACGGCGATAAACGCAGTCGGCTGCCACATCGCGTTTTGCCCCGTGAACCGCGAAATGGCGGCGGCGCTTGCGGAAAAATATGAAAAGGGCGATCTTTACTGTGTGAAGAGACAGTACCCCGTCATCGCGCTTGCCGACGGCGATGTGCCGACGGTGGGCATCGGCGTGCAGGCGACGGCGGCTTTGTATGAAGCGATACACGCGGACACCGTTCCCGCCGCTGTGGTGGTGACGGTGGCGGGCGACGCGGTGGAAACGCCGCAGAATGTCCGTGTGCCGATCGGCGTGTCGGCGGGGGCGGTGCTTGCCGCCTGCGGCGCGCGCGAGGATGCCGTGCTGGTCGCGGGGGACGCCGTGACGGGCGTGCGCCTGACCGACCCGACGGTGCCGGTGCTGCCGGGCATGACCTGTCTTTTGGCGATGAAGGCGCTGCCGGTGGCAGAGCCGGAGCCGTGCATCGGCTGCGGCAACTGCGCTGCCGTGTGTCACGCCCGCCTGTTGCCGTATGAAATTGCAAGACGTGTGGAAAATATGCACTATGAACGCCTGCCGCAGCTGCATCCCGAGGATTGCGACGGCTGCGGCGCGTGCAGCTGTGTGTGCCCTGCGGGGCGCGACGTGATGCACGAGGTGCTGCGGGCACAGGAGACGGGCGGCACGGTGTTTCTGAACTGGGGAGGTGACAGCCTTGAATGAGACGCACGGACCGTGGCTGCGCGCGGCGAAAAACAACGCGCGGTACATGATGGATGTCGAGGTCGCGCTGCTGGCACTGCTCGCCTTTTCCTTTGCGTGCTATGGCTGGCGGCCGGTGCTGCTGACGGCGCTTTCCGTGCTGTCGGCGGTGTTCTGTGAGCTGTTCGGCAACGCCATGCGGCATCAGCGCCCCAGCGTGTTCGACGGCGCGGCGCTTGTGACCGGCACGACGGTGGGACTGCTCATGTCGCCGCTGACGGCATATTGGGTGCCCGTTTTGGCGTCGGCGTTTGCCGTTGTCGTTGTGAAGCTGCCGTTCGGCGGCACGGGACGCAACCTGTTCAATCCCGCGGCGGCGGGCATGGCGCTGGCGACCCAGTGCTTCCCGACCCGCGTGTTCACCTATCCCGACATTGCCGCCATGGACGGCAGCCTGCCGCTCGGCGCGCTGCCCGAGGGGTTTGTCACCCGCCTGTCGCCCGCTGCGGAGCTTGCCGCAGGCGCGAAGGCGAATTTCAGCTTTTCCGATCTTTTGTGGGGCAAGATCAGCGGCCCGATCGGCGCGACCGCCGTTTTGGTGCTGGTCGCGGCGGCGCTGTTTCTGTTTCTGCGCCGCACCGCCTCGCCGTCCGTCACACTGCCGTTTCTCGCGGTGTGCGTGATCATTTCGGTGCTGTTTCCGCGCAGCGATGAGGGCAGCTTCAAGTATAATATGGCGCTGGAGATCTGCTCGGGCTATCTGCTGTTTGCGGGCATCTTCATGCTCAACGACCCCGTCACCTCGCCGCGACACACGTCGGCGCGCATCGTCTACGGCGTGCTGGCGGGCATCCTCACGATGCTTTTGCGCCATTTCGGACGGTTCGAGGAAGGAACATGCTTTGCCGTGCTGCTGATGAACGCCTTTGCGGCGCCCATCGACCGCGGCTGTTGGTATTTCTCCCGCTTTTTGCGGGAGCGCCGTGCGGTGAAACGGGGTGAGCGGGCATGAGTGAGAAAAAGAATTTGGGACTGCGCAGGATCTTCATGCGCACCTTTGCCTATGATAACATCGTGCTGACGCAGGCGCTGGGGCTTTGCCCCATCATCGCGGCGGGCGTTTCGCTGCAGCGCGGTCTGGCGCTCACCGCCTGTACGGCGGCGGTCATGATCCCGAGCAGCCTTTTGATGGCGACGCTCGGCAAGCGGCTGCCCGCCGTGGTGCGCGCGCCGCTGTATGCACTGCTGGCGATGGCGCTGATGGTCGGCTGCGGCTTTCTTTTGACCACCTATGTGTCGCCGGAATTGTATGCTTCGCTGTATCTTTTCCTGCCGCTTATGTCGGTGAACACGCTGTTCACCTATCACGCGGGCGGTTTTTCGGTCGGCAGAACGCCGCTGCAGGCGCTGTTTGACGCGCTGGGGACAAGCTGCGGCTTCGGACTGGTGATCTGCCTTGTGTCCGCGCTGCGGGAGCTGGCGATCTCCGGCACGGTCTTTGGCTATCCGCTGCCCTTTGAGGCGCGCTTCCCCGAGGCTGCCTATCCGTTTGCCGCGTTCATTCTGCTCGGGTTCATGGCGGCGTTTTTGCAGCACATCCGCAATCGCCGCCTGCACAAAGACAACGGCAAGGAGGAGCTGCTCCATGAGTAATTTCGGAAGCTTTATGCTGTTTTTGTTCGCAACGGCGGTGACGCAGAACGTGGTGCTCACCACCGGCTTCGGTTCGTCCATGCTGCTGCGCATCGTGCGCCATCCGCGGGACATTCTGCCGTTTTGCGGGATACTCGGCGGATTTTCCGTCCTGACCGTGGCGATCGCCTATCCGCTCGACATGCTCATCGGCACGGACTTTCTCGCAAAGCTTTTGCGGCCGCTGATGGTGGTCGGCATCGCCGCCGTGTTGTATCTGCTGGCGGTGCTGTTCATCCGCAGTCTCGCGCCCGCATTCTATGCCCGCATCGAAAAAATGCTGCCGCTGGCGGCGTTCAACAACCTCGTGATCGGCGTTGCGCTCATCTGCAACCACAGCTTTGCGCTGCCGCTCATCGGCGCGGTCGGGCTGGCGCTCGGCTGCTGCATCGGCTTCACGGTGCTGAGCCTGCTCACGGCGGAGGGACTCGAACGGCTGGACAGCCCCGACATCCCGCCCGCCTTCCGCGGACTTCCCGCCACACTTATCTATGTCGGACTGCTGGCGCTTGCCATTCTGGGCTTTGCGTCGTCGGTATCCCTGATCTGAACGGAGGCACACTGTCATGGGACAAAAGCTGCATCACAGCAAGCGATACGGCCGTCGCCGCAAATCGGCGGCAAAGCCGATCATCGGATGGGTCGCTGCCGCGCTGGTGCTTGTGCCCGCAAGCTATTTCGGCGCGCGGTATCTCGGCAGCAGAAAAAACAATGTCAGCACGACGACCCCCTCTGCATCGCAGACGACCGTCACCGCCGCGCCCGTCACAACGCCCGCACCGACCGTGCAGGCGACCGCGCTGCGCGGGGTGACGCTGTCCTATGCGGCGCTGCGGGACACGGCGGCGCTGAAAACGACCTGCAAAGCCGCCGCGGACGCGGGAAACAACTGCGCCGTGGTGGAGCTGAAGGCGAAAACGGGCGCGCTGTATTATATTTCCGAGACAGAGGTCGGCAAAACGGTTGCCGCGCAGACAGACGACGCGCTGACGCTTGCGGCGTTGACCGATGCGTTCACGGTGATGCAGGATGCGGGGATAACGCCGGTGGTGCGGCTGTTTGCCTTTGAGGATGCCGTTGCACCGCGCAAGCTCGCCGACGCAAAGATCGCCACGACCGGCCATGCGGAGTGGACGTGGTATGACGGCGATCCGAAAAACGGCGGTAAGCCGTGGCTCAACCCCTACAGCGACGCGGCACAGACCTATATCGTGTCGCTTGCCGAGGAGCTGTATACCGCCGGTGCGGGGGCGCTGCTGCTCGACGGGGTGTATTTCCCCACGCAGACCGCCCAGGCACAGCTTGCCGTCGGCGACAACGCTGCGCTGTCCAAGGCACAGGTGCTGCAGCAGTTTGTCACCCGCGTGCATAACCTGCGTGAGGACGCGCCGCTGCTGCTTTGCGGCAGTGCCAACGCGTTTCTCGGCAACAACACCGCCGGCTTTGACGGCAATCCGAAGGACTTCGGCTGCACCGCCATCGTGCCCGATCTGCGGCTTTCGTCGCTCGGCAAGCGGCTGACGGTGGGGGACAAGAAATTCACGCCCGCCGCCGAAACGCCCGGCGACATCACGGCGGCGGTGGTCGCCGCGCTGAAAACGCCCGACGGACCGACCGTGTTGCCGCTCATCGACGCAAACGACGCGGCAAAGGCTGCCGCAGGGGACGCTTATATCATGGATCTTGCCGACTGACGCCCTTTCTCAATATACGGGGGAGCGGTTGTCTCGGTGTGCACTTTCGGGAACGGAACTTTAGGAAAATGAAAGAACAAAGAATTGCTTTTTTTGATTGGGACGGGACGCTGTCCGCCGACGGAAAAACCGTCAGCGCGGAAAACCGCGCCGCCCTTGCCGCTTTTCGCGCGGCGGGAAATTTCGCGGTGCTGTGCACCGGGCGGTGTCTGGCATATTTGCCGCCCGCGTCGCTGACGCTGCCGATGGACGGCGTGATCGCGGGCGCAGGAACAAACGTCCTGTTTGACGCCTCGCCCGCAGGGCTGCGCCGCTTGGCGGACGGCAGCTTTTCGGGAAAGCGGATCTATAACCGCGCGATGCCCGCGGCACTCGTGCGGGAGATGCTCGAAGCCTATATGCCGCACGGTGCGCTTTGCTGCAAGCTCGAGGGGGAAACGGGGCAGTTTTTCCTGCACCCGCCCGCACGCTTTCTGCCGCTTTCGGCGCCGGATTTCGAAATTGCGTCGCCCGACGACTTCTTTGCACGCTATCCGCACGCGCCGATCTCCAAGGCGACGATCTTCACGGCAGACAATTCGATGCCGCACCCGCTGCCGGAGATGGGGGACAAGGTCGCCTGCCTGCAATATGCATGGTATGAGGAGCTGTGCCTGCACGGGGAGACAAAGGCGACGGGCATCGCGCACCTCATCGACGCGCTCGGCATCCCGCGCGAGAACACGCTGGCGTTCGGCGACAGCGAAAACGACCGCGCGATGCTGTCCTTTGCCGCTGTTTCCGTGGCAATGGAGACAGCACCCGCCGATCTGCGGGCGCTCGCGACGCGTGTCGCGCCGCAAGCCGACGACGGCATCGCCGCCATATTGCGGGAATATTGTTAACACCACGCCGCCCACAGCAGTGGGCGGGAAGATGCAGAAAACCCCACGGATGCGGAATTCTCCGCATCCGTGGGGTTGCTTTTTGGGAACGGCGCGTTTATTTATGCACGCGCTTTTTTCTTCGCGATCACCGCGCCCGTCAGTCCGAGAGCGGACAGCAGCGCGAGAACCATAAAGGCGATCTGCGGCATGCTGTCGCCGGTGGTCGGCGTGGTCGTCGAACCGCCGTTGTCGGTGCTGCCGGTGTTACCGGTGCCCGTGTTGCCCGTGTTACCGTTATTGCCGGTGTTGCTGCCGGAGTTGCCGTTGTCGCCGCCGTTTGTCTTGACGGTCAGCCCCTTGACGGCGTTCTGCAGCGCGGTCGTCAGCGCGTCGATCTCCGCCTGCTTCGTGATGTCCGGTGCAGCGGCAACGGCGGCTTCGGCTTTCGCCTTTGCCGCATTCAGCGCCGCGACGCTCTCGTCGGTGTATGCCGCGAGGTCGGTCGGAACGGTGGCAAGCACCGCTTTCAGTGCGGTGAGGTCGGCGGGCTTGAGCACCAGCGCGTCCACAGCCGCTTTCAGTGCAGCGGCGGCAGCGTCCGCCTCGGACTGATGCAGGATGTCGAGCGCCTGTGCAGCCTCGGCGGCGGCTTTCGCCGTGTTCAGCGCCGCGACGGAGTCGGCGGTGTAGTTGTCGAGATTTTCCGGAATGCTGAGCAGTGCCGCAACCAGTGCGGTGGTGTCAGCGCCCTTGAGCGCCAGCGCATTCACAGCCGCTTGCAGCGCGGCGGCGGCAGCGTCCGCCTCGGACTGCTGCAGGATGGTGAAGGATTTTGCGGCTTCGGCAGCGCTCTGCGCCGCGTTCAGCGCGCGGACGGTCTCATCCGTGTAGATCGTGAGATCCGACGGAACGGCGGCAAGCGCCGCGTCGAGCGCGGCAGTGTCGGCGGGCTTGAGCGTGAGCGCGTCCACAGCCGCTTTCAGTGCTTGGGCGGCAGCGTCAATTTCCGCCTGCTGCAGAATGTTTTTCGCCTTGGCGTCCTCGGCAGCGGCTTTCGCCGTGTTCAGCGCCGCGACGGAATCGGCAGTGTAGTTGTCGAGATTTTCCGGGATGCTGTCAAGCGCTGCATTCAGCGCGGCGAAGTCGCCGGGCTTTGGCGTGAGCGCGTCGATGGCAGCCTCGAGATTTGCCACGAACGTGTCGACATCCGCCTGCTCGCTTTTGAGCTTTGCGCGCATGCTGTCCGCCTGCGCCGTCAGCGTCTGCACGGCAGCGGCGGTCTCGTCGGTGTAGTTCGAAAGGGTCAGTCCGTCAAGACGGGCAAGCTGTGCGTCAAGCGCCGTGCAATCGGCAAATTCGATCGCGGAAACGCCGAACGCTTTGAACGCGCCTTGCCCGGCATTGTTGCTGAAGAGGGAGACATAGCCGCCCTGATACTTGTCGGTCAGCTTGACGCTGAACACGACGTCGGGAGTCGACTTTTCATAAATGGTGAGCATGCCGCGCACAACCTTGATGCAAAGGGTGTAGTCCGGCGCGTCTGCGGCGCTGCCGACCGTCACGCCCGATTTGCAGTTCGGCGCAAAATTGGTGATGCGCACAGAGGCGGACTTCTGCAGGGTGTGTCCGCTCGGCTTCTTTTGGATCGTGAGGTCGCCGTTCACGGTCGCGGTGTCGGTGTCGATCGCGCCGCCGACGCCGAGATGGCCTTCCGCCTCGCAGAAGATCATCACGCCGGTGTCGTTGGCGTCGTTGCCGTCCAGGCTGACGGGGAACACGCCCTTTTCGCCGCCGAACGCGATACCGATACGGGCATAGGAGCCGGTCGCGGTGTACTGCATCTTAAAGTCCGTGAGACGCTTTGTGGTGTAGGTCAGCGCCGAATAGCCCTTGTCACCGTTGATAGTGGTGGACGGTTTGAGCGCACCGTTTGAATAGGAACCGTACCACGCTGTCGTCCAAATGCCGATGTTGCTGGTTTTGTCGGGATTCTGATCGCCCGGCTTTTTGGGACCATAGACGGCGGTCGTGCCGCCCTCTTTGTCGATGTCTACATATTTGTAGGCTTCGAAGTCCGCGGCAAGTCTGCCGACAAGACCGTTGTCATAGGAACCGGACGTGAAACCGTAGTCATAGGTTTCCGAGCCGTCCGTCCAGGCAAAGACGTTCATGCCGGTCACAAGCACGGATGTCAGCACCAGCAGTGCTGAAAAGGATGCAAGGATCTTTCTGAATTTGCTGTTCAAGTGGTTCTCCCCCTCTGTGTAAAAATGCGGCGTGTGTATTCGCCATATGCAGTATAGCACTTTGCTTGGCGATTTACAAGAGGAGATTGGGCAAAATTACCATTTTCTGCGATTTTTTAGCAAAAAAATACAGATGATCAAACAAAACATCAGCTCCTGCGGCATCTGCCGACGACCGAAAAGAGGGCAAAGGCGATGCCGTTTGTGACCACAACGGTGCTGCCCGCGGGGAAATTGAGCAGGTGCGCCGCGACCGCGCCGACAAAGAAGCAGCCGACCGCCACGCCCGCCGCCGTGAAAACGACGCCGCGAAAGCTGTTGCACACCCGCATCGCGGTGAGGGCGGGGAAGATGATGAGCGCGGAAATGAGCAGCGTGCCCATCATGCGCATGCCGAGCACCACCGTCACGGCGGTGAGCACGGCGATGAGCGTCTTGCAAAGCCACGTTTTGACGCCGATGGCGCGGGAAAACGTTTCGTCAAAGGTGACGGCAAACAGGCGGCGATAGAAAAGCACAAAGCAGCAAAGCAGCGCTGCCGCGATGCCGATGCTCAGCCATGCGTCGGCGGTGCGGATGGTAAAGATGTTGCCGAACATATAGTTGGAGACGTCAATGTTCGTGCCCGCGCGGTACATGACGATATAGCCGATCGCCAGCGCCAGCGTTGCGATGACACCGATGGCGGCGTCGCCCTTGACGTGGCTGCTTTCACTGATGCGCAAAAGCAGGAATGCCGCCAGCACCACGACGGGGATGGAGATATACAACGCCGCGTCGGTCGCGTTCAGCGCGGCGGCGATGGCAAGTGCCGCAAAGCCGACGTGGGACAGCCCGTCGCCGATCATGGAATAGCGCTTTAGGACCAGCGGCACGCCGAGCAGTGCCGCACACAGGGAGATAAGGCTGCCGACAAGCAGCGCCCGCTGTACAAAATCCAGCGAAAAAAACGTTGCCAGAACGCTCATGCTTCTCCCTCACTTTCCAAAAACCGTCTGCCGACGGCGCTTTTCGCATAGTCGGCGGCGGTGCCGAAAAACAGCGGCGTGTGCCGCAGATGCAGGATGTGGGTGGCATATTTCACGGCGGCGGGGATGTCGTGCGAGATCATGATGATCGTGACGCCGCGCTTGTGCAGCCGTTCGATGACGGCATACAGCCCTGCCGTCATCGCGGGGTCAAGCCCTGCGACCGGTTCGTCGAGCAACAGCACCTTTTCAGTCGCGCACAGCGCGCGCGCCAGCAGCACGCGCTGCTGCTGTCCGCCCGACAGCGCGCGATAGGGACGCCCCGCGATGTCGGAAATTTCGAGAAGCGACAGGCACTCGGCAAGCCGCGCCTTTTCGCCCGCTTTCAGAAACGGACGGAACGCGCCGCCGCGCAGCCCCGACTGCACGACCTCGCGCACGGTGGCGGGGAAGTCGCGCTGCACCGCCGTCTGCTGCGGCAGATAGCCGATCTCGTTTTGCAAAAGCCCGTTTTCGAGACGGATCGCGCCGCCCGACGGCTTTTTCAGCCCCAAAAGTGCTTTCATCAGCGTGCTTTTGCCCGATCCGTTTTCGCCGACGATGCACAGATAGTCGCCGGCGTTGACCTGCATTTGCAGATCGTGCACCACCACCCGCCCGTCATAGGCGAGGGTGACGTTGTCACAGGTGATGAGTCTCATGAAAGTGCCTCCTTGAGCGCTGCCGCATTTTTATACATCAGCGACAGATAGGTTTCTCCGTTGTCAAAATCGGTTTTCGAAAGGTTGTGGCAGGCATAGAGGGTGGCAATGCCGCAGCCGGTGTTGTCCGCGACCGTCTGTGCCACCTGTCCGGCGGACAGCTCGCATTGGAAAACAAGCGGCAGACCGTCTGCTTTCACCGTGTCGATGAGGTGCTGCACCGTGACACTGCTCGGCTCGACCGAGGCGGCGCAGCCGGAAAAGGCGGCGTGCCAGGAAAGCCCATAGGCTTTGCAGAAATAGAGAAACGGAAAGCGATCCGCGACCACGATCTCCCGCCGCACGCCGTTTTCCGCGACGGCACGCAGGGTGTCGTCCAGCGCCTGCAGACGCGCGGTATAGGCGGCGGCATTCTCCCGATACCGCGCGGCGTTATCGCCGTCTGCGGCACACAGGGCGTCAGTGAGCGTCCTGCAGATGGTGATGGCGTTTTGCGGCGCTGTCCAGACGTGCTCGTCATATTCCGCTTCTTCGTGGTGGTGATGGTCGTGCTCCGTGTGCTCCTCTTCGAGCGCGTCGACCGTGTCGAGCAGGGCGATGATGCGCTTATGCTCCGTGTCGACGGAGCGCAGCACTTCCTCGACCCAGTGATCCGATTCACCGCCGACATACACGAAAAGGTCACAGGTGTGGATGGCGGCGATGTCGCGGGACGAGGGATCATAGTCGTGGCTTTCCTGCCCCGCACGCAAAAGCAGCGTGAGGGACACGCCGTCCACCCCTGCCGTCAGCTCCCGCAAAAAGTCATATTGCGGAAACACCGTGCACACGATGCGCAGCCGCGCGTTGTCGGCGGGCGCGGCGGCACAGCCGCCGAAAGATAAGAGAAAGAGAAGTGCCGCCAAAAGAGCGGCAAGAAATTTTTTCAACTGTCCACTACCTCCGTTTGCCGCAGGCGGCACACTTGCCGAAAAGCACCGTTTGCTTTTCGTCCACGGCAAAAGCGCTGCTCTGCAAAACGTGGCGCAGCACCGCGTCAGACGCGCTCTCGTCGAGATGGATGATCCTGCCGCAGGCGGTGCATTTCAGGTGCAGATGCGCGTCGCAGTGCGCGCAGCCGACCGCCTGGTACAACACGCGGCGGCGTCCGCTGCCGGAAAACCGCTTGACCTGTCCCTCGGCAATCAGCTGCGGCAGCAGACGATAGACGGTGCTTTTGCCGACCTCGCCCGCGCCCGCCAATGCGTCGCAAAGCTCCTCGGCGGTGAACGCCGTGTCGGCATGCTGCTGTAAAAACGAAAAAAGCCGTGCTTTTTGTGCGGTGTGATAAGTCATCGGGCGGTCTCCTTTCCGAAATTGAGAATAACTCTCATTTTGATAGGATACCACGGTTTTGGGGAAAATACAAGCAGAAAATGATTTTTTTGCGTTTTTGACTTGACAAACGGGAATAAAGTTCGTATAATGATTAGCGTTCCTTACAGAACACGCGCTCGTAGCTCAGTTGGATAGAGTGTTTGACTACGAATCAAAAGGTCGGGGGTTCGAATCCCTCCGGGCGCACCAAAAAAACAGGATGCCGCTTTTGCGGCGTCCTGTTTTTTTTCGTCTGCGAGGGTGAGAAGCCCCGCGCAATTTTGCGACGCAAAATGCCAGCACTTTTCCGAGACGGCATGAAAAACGGGGGGCAGGCGGTGAAAACGGGAAAGTGCCGTTCGAATCCCTCCGGGCGCACCAAAGAACAGGATGCCGCTTTTGCGGCGTCCTGTTTTTTTCGTCTGCGAGGGTGAGAAGCCCCGCGCAATTTTGCGCAGCAAAATGCCAGCACTTTTCCGAGATGGCATAAAAAATAGGGGCAGGCGGTGAAAACGGGAAAGTGCCGTTCGAATCCCTCCGGGCGCACCATGAAAAAGGCACTTGCGTATGCAAGTGCCTTTTTCAGTGAAATCCACCCCTTGCGGGGCGGAAGAAATCGTCTCCGACGATGAAATCCCCTGCGGGGATGAAATCGCTGTGGCGATGGGTGGATTTCATTTCATCCGATACGACAGTGTCGGATTTCATCGTGAGCAGCGCGAACGATTTCATTTATTATAAAATATTTTTTACGGTGAAATTACGGGTGGATGAAACCGCTTCGCCGGGAATAATGCCGGCTAAGCTCACACCCTATCTCTCCACGCCAGTGCGGCTTTGGGGTCGTTTTCGGTGAAAAGCGTGCAGCCGAAGGAGACGGCTTCAAAAAAGTCTTTTTCGTTTGTGTCACAGCCGGTGCACGGCTCGATGTGCAGGGCGTGCAGCGCGTCGCAGCTCTTTTTTGCTTCCTCACCGTTTCCCCAATAGCAGGCATAATCGAGATACAGCGTCGGGTCAAGCCGCACGTTTCTCATGATGGAATACGGATAAAATCCGTGCAGCCGATATTTTTTGCCGTAGGTAATATAGATATATTCCAATATATAAGCGTCAAAGGAGTTGAGGATGATGCGCTCTCCCAGCCCGAACTCCTCGCACATCCTCACCGTTTCGTTCACCATATAGGCGACCCGTTCCGGCCCCTCTGCCGCAAGGTAGGATTTCAGCTCCAGGTTCAAAAGCAGATCGGGGACACCGGTGCAGTATGCCAAAAACTCTCGAAGTGTCGGCACGGACTGCGGGTTTTCTGCCGTTCCTGCGTTCAGTTTTTGTATTTCCGCATAGTTTTTATCTCGGATGAAGCCCTCGCCGTCTGTTGTGCGGTTCACGTCATGGTCGTGCATCAAAATCAGCACCCTGTCCTTTGTGAGGTGGATGTCCGTTTCCAGCATATCCACGCCGCACGCGACAGCACTCTTGAAGGACGCTATCGTGTTTTCGGGCTGATCCGCCCTGTTTCCTCTGTGCCCCGCGATCAAAATGCTGTTTTTGGCTTCAAATTTCATGCTGAACACTCCTTGCTTTTTTCTTACCATCATTATACTGCAAATGTACAAATGCGCAATATGCGGCGCTGATAATGCAAAAAAATCAGAAGCAGCGCGCGAAATGCGCATTTATGCGCATTTTTGATCGTGGATAAAATAACAGGCGGGGTGGTATGTCAAAAAGCCTGTCGCGTTTATAACGCGACAGGCTTTTTGCATGAAGAATAAGCCGCTTCGCTAATGAAAAAATGAAGAATGAAAAATGGTAGCGCGGCGGGGTCAGATGAACGGGCGGCGGTCGAGCACAAGACGCCAGGGAAAGGCAGATTCGATCTCGCCGGGGAGTGCGCGCTGCAGCTCCGCGACGGCGCAGACGGCGCCGAAGAGCATGTGCAGGTCGTTCATGCCGTCGTCGGACGACGGATCGAGGGAATCGAGCCACGGGATATAGTCGCGGGCAAACGCGGTCAGCGCGGCGTGCACCTCGTCAAAGCGGTGGGGCGTTTGGCGGGCGGCGCGGCTGAGACAGAACACCCAGTCGATCTCGCAGAAGCCGACAAAGCGCCCGAAGTTGGATGCGACTGTGTGGTTTTCATACATGGCAAGACAGGTGTCGATCATTTTCTCCGGATACCGCATCGGCTGACGGGCATATTCGGTGTTGAACGTATAGTGAAACCAGCCGCACATATGCGCGGACAGCGAGGCAGTGCCGCCGTCGACGGTGCCGACGCGGCTCATGCCGTATGTCGGGTCGGTGTTGTCCCAAATCCACGAAAAATAGGCGCGCTGCCAGTCAAGGGACACCTCGCCCGCCAGCACGAGGGCGGCATAGATGCCCGCGCCCTGATGCGACTGCGGCCACGGATTTCCCGTCCAGTCGAGCGAATCGAGCAGCCCGTATAAGCCCTCGACCGTGCGATAGGGGGAAAGCGCGGTCAGCGGATAGCGCGGGCGCTCGTCGAACAGCTCCAGCGCGGCGACGCAGTGCGCGGTCGTGTGGAGCGGATGGTGCGTCCTTTCGGTGAAAAGTCCGCTTTCGGGATCCTGACGGGCGGCAAGGGCGGCGCACAGCTGCGCCCGTTTTTCGCCGTTCGGAAATCCCCCGATCGTGTAGAGAATGTTGGCGGCATCCGCGATGCCGTATTCATTTGCGCCGAGCTCGCGGTCGCCCGCTGCGTTCTGCCAAAGCCAGCGCGCATACGCGCCGTCTTCGAGCGCATGGGCGCGGACGACGGCGGAAATTTTCTCCCGCAGATTGTCGATGTTCATCAAAATTCCTCACCTCGTGTGCGGCATGTGCCGCAGAGTCAAAAGCTGTCGCTGTCATTGTAGCGAAAGGCGGCGTCCCTGTCAAGAAAAAGCGGCGTTTTTCAGCGATTCATTTCCGCACCGCCGCCGTTTTCGTGCTGGCGGATGACGCTGTCGATCTCCTGCAGCGTGCAGGACGGCATATCGCCGGGGATGGTGTTTTTCATGGCGCTGGCGGCATTGCCGTAGCGCAGCGCCTTGCGGCAGTCGCCCCCGTCGCACAAAAGCCCATAGAGCACGCCGGAAATATAGGCGTCGCCGCTGCCGATGCGGTCGACCACCTCGATGTCGCGATACGGCTCTTCCTCATAGAACACGCCGTTTTTCGCGTCATACAGCACCGAGCCGAAGGTGTGCCGCTTGGGGCTGTGCACCACCCGCTGGGTGGTCGCGACGACGGAGAGGGGATAGTCCTTGGCAAAGCTCTCCATGATCTCATGCAGCGAACCTTTTTTGCCGAACGTGAGCCGTGCCGTCGTCTCCGAACAGAAAAACACGTCCACAAACGGCAAAATCTGTTCCACATACTGCCGCGCTTCCTTTTCCGTCCAAAGGTTGGCGCGGAAGTTCACGTCAAAGGAAATGAGCGCGCCCGCTTCCTTGAAGCGGCGGATCATGTCGACGGCGGTTTTGCGCACGCCGTCGCCCAGCGCCAGCGTGATGCCCGTGGTGTGGAAGCAGCGGGTCTTTTTGTAGATGTCCGCCGGCAGATCGCGGGCGGTCAGCCCCAGCATCGAGGAATGGTGACGGTCATAGATGACCGCAGGCTTGCGCGGGGCGGCGCCGTTTTCATAATAATAGATGCCGAGTCTCGCGTCGTCCGAGCCGTCATACACCAGATAGTCGTCGGAGACGCCGCAAAAGCGGATATAGTTTTTGACAAAATAGCCGATGTCGTTGTCGGGAATGCGGGAAATGACGCCCGTGCGCAGCCCCAGCATCGCGATGCCGGATGCGACGTTCAGCTCGGCACCGCCCGTTTGCTTGCGCAGAAGGTCGCCCCGCACCAGCCGTTCGTTGTCGGGCGGCGACAGGCGCAGCAAAATTTCGCCCAATGCCAACACGTCAAAATCTCTTTTGACGGCAAAATCTTTTTTCTCACTCATACCGTTTCATCCTTTCCCGCAGGTTCTTTCTCATTGTACCGCGCGCCCTGCTTCCTGTCAATGCCGCGATACTGCGACGGCTGATAGGACAAAAGCCGCTTGAACTGCGTCGAAAAATGGTGCGCGTCGGAAAAGCCGAGCTTTTCGGCGATCGCCTCGATGCTGTCGTCGGTCGTTTTCAGCAGCACCATCGCCAGCCGCATTTTGGATTGCAGAATATATTGATGCGGCGTGATGCCGTAGGTTTTTTTGAACAGGCGGATGAGGTGCTCGCCCGAAAAGGAGAAATGCGCCGCGATGTCCGCGATGCGGAGATTTTCCGTCAGGTGGCAGTCGATGAACAGGCGGATCTGCTCGACCGCGCCCGTGACCGCCTCGCCCGGTTGTTTGTGCTCCGCCAAAAGCTGTATGAGCCGAAAAAACAGCACCGCTCCCTCGCGCTTGTAGTCAGCGGGGTCGGTGAGTGCCCGACAGCGCGCCTGTATTTCCGCAAAAAGCGGCGCGGCATCCACTTGGCGAAACACCACCGTGTCCGCAAGATCATACACCGACAGCAGCGCTTTGGCAAGCGATCCCCTGAAATTCAGCCACTGCCGCGCAAAGCGGTTGTCGGGGTTGGAATAATAGATCTGATTGCTCCCCTCGGGCAGCAAAAACACGTCGCCTGTCCCGACGGTGTAGAGCCTGTCGTTGCAAATGAGGATGCCCGCCCCCGCCGTGACATACTGCACGCAGCCGACGGGCGATTGCAGCCGCAGCTGATAGCACGGCGTGCCGGAAAAGGTGCAGCCGTATTCCGGAATGAAAAACGGCTCTTCGCTGTCCGTTTGCGGTGCAAAATGCTTTTCGGTCGCCTGCGGCGTGTCGAGATCGAGGATGTTCAAGGCGCTGCCCCCCTTTCACGGACAGTATAGCACAGGAAAGCGGAAAAATCAATTTTTTGAACATTTTTGCGGGGAAATTGCCGCCCTTTTGCCTTGCGAAATCAATTATTTTTGTCATAATACAGGGTAAAGGGGGAGAGGACATGGCGATAGAGCTGCACGGCGGCGGATATACGGCGGTCATCGACGAAAAGCGGGGTGCAAACTGCATCACGCTGCGCCATGCGGCGACGGGTGCTGCGATCCTGCGCGAGCGGGGCGCGGAGGAGACGGTGGACAATCCGTATCTCTACGGCATGCCGATCTTGTATCCCGCCAACCGCATCGCGGGCGGCTGCTTCACGTTCGAGGGTAGGCACTATGCCTTTCCCGTCAACGAGCCGCAAACGCAGTGCCATCTGCACGGCACGCTGCACGAAACGCCGTTTGCGGTGACGGAGCGGGGAGCGGATCATGTCACCTGCGTTTTTGACCGCCCCTATCTCGATTTTCCGCATCGGTTTTCGCTCGCACTTTCCTATCGCCTGTCGGCAGACGGCATGGAGCAGACGGCGGCGATCACCAATCTGTCGGACAAAAACATGCCGCATTTTCTCGCGTTCCACACCACGTTTCGCGTGCCGTTTCTGGCGGGCGCGGCGGCAGAGGACGTGCGGGTGCTTGCCGAGGTCGGCGACGAGGTCGAGCGGGGCGTGACCTATCTCCCCACCGGCAGGCTGCTGCCGCCCGACGCGATCGCAAAGGAGCTGAACGCGGGCACGTTTGCGCCGTCGTCCCACACCTTGAGCCGCAACTGCTTTGCCGCAAGAACCGGCAAAATTGAATTGCGGGACACAAGGCGGCAGATAGCCGTCGTGTATGCGGTGGACAGACAGTTCCCGTTTCGCCTGATTTACGGGCAGGCGGGGGACTATATCTGTCTCGAACCGATGACCTGCATGGCAAACTGCCAAAACGCGCCCTTTGAGCGGGCACTTGCGGGCTTTGACTGCATCCCGCCGGGGGAAACGAAAACCTATCGCTCGCAAATATATTTGCGGGATTTTTACGGCAAAGCATTATAAGATAAGGAGAGAAAGATATGGGAGAACAGTGGAGCAAGGAGAGAGCGTGGGCGTGGTATACGGCGCGGCCGTGGATCAGGGGCTGCAACTTCATGAGCAGCGACTGCGCCAACCGCATCGACCAGTGGCAGGCATACGGCTTTGAGGAGCGGTTTGCGACCGCGAAAAGAGAGCTGGCGCTTTGCGCCGAAACGGGGTTTAACTCCATTCGCATCATTCCGGAATTCTTAGTGTGGGAACAGGAGCACGACGGATTTATGGAGCGGTTCGAGCGCTATGTGCAGGCGGCGCATGAAAACGGCATTTCCTGCATGGTCGTGCTCGGCAACGACTGCATGCCGCCGAAAGAGGAATTCGACAAGCGCATGCATCTCGGCGAGCAGCACGTCGACTGGGGCTTCCACGGCGGCAGGCGCGTGTCCCAGCACGGGACGTTCGGTGGCGCGGGCTATTCCGTGCTCGACACGCAAGAGGGCGCAGACCGCTTTTGCGCTTTCGCCCGCGAGCTGGTGGAGACCTATAAAAACGACGAGCGCATCCTCATGTGGGACGTGTTCAACGAGCCGGGCAACTCCAACCGCAAGTCGATGTCGCTGCCGGTACTAAAACGCCTTTTTGAGATCATCCGCGCGATCGACCCCATCCAGCCGCTCACCGTCGGCGTGTGGTCCGAGACGCGGCATCCCGAAAAGCTGCCGGAGATCGAGCGCTTCGGACTGGAGCATTCGGACATTGTGTCGTTTCACTGCTACAGCGCCTATGCCGACAACGTGGAAATTCTCCACCGTCTCAAGGCGTTTGGCAGACCCATCGTGAACACCGAGTGGCTTGCCCGCTGCATCGGCAACACGGTGGAAGAAATTTTCCCGCTGTTTTTCGCGATGGGCGTCGGCTGCTATAACTGGGGCTTTGTTGCGGGGAAATATCAGACCTTTGAGCCGTGGGAGGGCATGTGGGACAACTATGCCAAGGACCCGGTGCACAACGGCTGGGACTTCGAAAAATGGTTCCACGATCTCTACCGTCCGAGCCTGCATCCCTATAACCCCAACGAGATCGCGCTCATCAAGCGCTTTTGCGATCTGGCGGAGGAAAAGCAATAAAAGCAATATTGCGGCGGCAGCGCCCCCGTTTTTGTGCTAGACTGTGCAAAAACGGGGGCGTTTTTGCGTGAAAGCGTCCGCAAACGGAAAGGGGCGCGAAACATGAAAGAACGGCTCACGGCATCGCTCATGAAGGAGAAGATCATCGTCATCGTGCGCGGTGTCGCGGCGGAAAAGCTTTTCCCGCTGCCGCACCTGACGGCGCCTGCGGGCATTGCGGCGCTGCACCGCGGCATGGTACAAACGGAGCAAAGAGACCTTGCGGACATTCCCTTTGTGTTCTTTCGCGGGGTCAAAACGGCGACGGACATGATGCGCGGCGAGGAGACCGAGCTTTTCGGGCTTTGCGCCGCACCGGACGCGGGCAGCGTCTATGTGCTGCCCGGCTCGCCCGCAAAGATCATCCTCGGCGGCAGAAAGCAGATAAAAGAGGCCGAGGCGGCGCTGTTGCGGCGGTATGCTCCCTGTGCGGTCAGCTGCGTGTCGGACGGGACGGCGGCGTCGGCAACGACGGCGGGCATGCTCCGCATTTATGCGCATAAAGACGGCTGAAAGACTTGCATCACCCCCGTTTCTGTGTTAAAATAGACAGAAACGGGGGCGTTTTCGTCATGAAAATTGAGCCGATTGCAAAAATTGTCCGCGGGCAGGACGGCGCGATCCGAAACGGGTTTCTGTTCCGCTTTGACTCCCGCGGTCCCTGCACCGTCTACCGTATGGCGGATGTGCTTTCTGCGGCGGATGCCGAAACGGAGGTGCCGTTTTTGTCGCGCTTCAAGCTCGAAAAAACGGAGCTTCTCTGCCCGCACAGCAACGCCGTGGTGTTCGGCAGCGCGTTTGCGGAAAAGGGCGACGAGTTTCCGCTTTTGTATACCAATATCTATAACAACTATGCCAAAGCCGAGGACAAACGGGAGGGCACGCTGGCGGTCTATCGCCTGACAAGAGACGGCGACACGTTTGCCGCGTCGCTTGTGCAGGTGATCGCGGTCGGCTTTGTGCAGGATGCGACGCTGTGGCGCTCCTCTGCGGAAAAAGAGGACACCCGCCCTTTCGGCAACTTTGTCGTTGACCCCGAAAACAACATTCTCTATGCCTTCACCATGCGGGACGCGCAGCAAACGACGCGCTATTTTGCGTTTCCGCTGCCGTCCCTTTCCGACGGCGTTTTTGACGAAACGCTCGGCGTGCCGCGCGTCGTGCTGCAAAAGGAGCAGATTTTGCGGCAGTTTGACTGCCCTTATCATCACTATCTGCAGGGGGCGTGCTTCCACGACGGGAAGATCTATTCCGTCGAGGGCTTTTCAAACAGCGCGGAAAACCCGCCCTTTCTCCGCATCATCGACCCCGCGGCAGGAAAGCAGGTGCTTGCCGAGCCGTTCATTCCGCACGGCTTCCATGAGGAAGCGGAGCTGATCGATTTTTATGCGGGCGACTGCTATTATTCCGACTGTCTCGGCAATTTCCTCAAAATCACCTTTTGACCGAAAACGGAGATGACCCTTGTGAACCTCACCATTCGCACAGCGACGGTCGCAGACGCGCCGCGGCTGCTTGCCGTGTATGCGCCCTATGTGGAGCATACGGCGATCACCTATGAATATGCCGTCCCCACCGTTTCGGAGTTTGAAAAGCGCATCGCGGGCGTGCTTTGCCGCTTTCCGTATCTCGTCGCCGAGGCGGACGGGGAAGTGCTCGGCTATGCCTATGCCGCGCCGTTTCATGCCCGCGCAGCCTTTGGCTATTGCGCAGAGGTCACGGTCTATCTCGCGGAAAATGCGCGCGGACACGGCATCGGACGGCAGCTGTATACGCTTTTGCACGCGATTTTGAAGGAGCAGGGCATCGTGAATGCGATCGCCTGCATCACGCCGCCGAAAAACGGCGAAAACTATCCCAGCATGCATTTTCATCAGAAAATGGGCTATCGCTTTGCCGGACGCATCGAAAACAGCGGGTATAAGTTCGGGCGGTGGTTCGACACCGTGTATATGGAAAAAACGCTGAACCCGCCCGCCGACAACATGCGGCCGCTGCGCACCTTTGACGAGGTGCGGCGGACATTCGGACTTTAATTGTGAATTTACTTGACAAATTTGAGAAATGTGGTAAACTATAGAGGACGGTGCGGCACACCGTCGGAAAATGAGGAGGCGCTATAGAACCATGGGAGAAGCATCGGATGCGATGCAGCGGTATCTGACGGCTCTGCGGGAGCGCTCGGGGCTTTCCTGGGCGGACCTTTCCGCATCGACGGGGCTGCCGGATTCCACCATCCGCAAGATCTTCAGCGGAGAGACCGCCGATCCGCGGCTGGAGACGATCTCGCTGATCGTGACGGCGATGGGCGGGTCGCTGGACGCGATGAAGAACGGAGAGATGCAGATGCAAACGGAAAACACGGATGCGATAAGCACGGCGGACGCGATGGACGCCCTGCGTGCGGATTATGAAAAGCGCATCGCGGACATCAAGGCTTCCGCTGCAGAATATGAAAAGTCGCTGCAGCGGGACAAGCGCATATTGAGTATCGTCGCCGCCGTTTTGGCGCTGATGCTGATCACCCTTTTGGCGGTCGACCTGGCGCTGGGCTCGGTGGGCTGGATCCAGTATTGAGAGGAAGTTTTTGAAAGCATGAAAAACCTGTGTGCGGCGAAAATAAAAGAGATCACCTGCGGCGCGGCGTGGATCGGGGAAGCGGACGGCATGCTCGTGTTTCACCGTTTCACAAAGGAGCAGGAAGCGTTTTATGCGCGCCGCAACCCGCAATATGCGGGCAAGGTCGCATCCACCGCCGGTGTGCGCTGTCTGTTCAAAACCGACAGCAAAAGACTGCAGCTGCGCATTCACGTGCAGCCGGGCACAACGCGGCGCTATTTTGCGATGGATGTCACAGTGAACGGGAAATATGTCGGATCACTTCATAATTTTGACGGCGTTGATTTGCAAACGGACTACACGGCGGGAGATTTTCCGCTTGGCGATTTTGAGGGGGAATTTGCCCTCGGCGACGGCGAAAAGGAAGTGGCGATCCTGTTTCCGTGGTCGGTCGAAGCGCGGCTTTCGGCACTGGCGCTGGACGACGGCGCGACCGTGACGTCCAGTGTGCCGCAGCGCACCCTTTTGGCGTTCGGCGACTCCATCACGCACGGCTATGACGTGCTGCACCCCCGCAACGCCTATGTCGAGCGGATGGCGGCGGCGCTGCACCTGACGGCATATAACAAGGCGATCGGCGGCGAGATCATGGTGCCGGGGCTGGCGGGGATAAACGAAGCGGTGGCGCCCGACATCGTCACGGTGGCATACGGCACGAACGACTGGAAATCCCGCGACTCTGCCGACGCGTTTGAGGCGGACGCCGAGCTGTTTTTTGCGCAGCTGCGGCGGCGGTATTCCGATGCCACGATCGTCTGTATCACGCCGATCTTCCGCGCGGACGGCGACACGCAAAAACCGTTCGGTCCGTTTGAAACGGTGGCACAGCGGCTGCAGATCACGGCGGATGAATACAGCGTGTATCTCGTGGACGGCATGACGCTTGTGCCGCACGATGTGCGCTTTTATGCGGACAGACGGCTGCACCCGAACGACGACGGCGCCGCACACTATGCGGCGGCGCTGCTGCAGGCGATCGAGCAGCCGCTGAAATTTACATTTTTGTGAACATTCGGGCGATTCCCTTGCACAGGGGATCGCCTTCGTTTTATACTGCATATATACCATTGATTGAAAGGATGAACGACATGAGAAAAAATTTCGGAGCAAAACCGTATACCTATCCGCAGCCGGTGTTCATTCTTGCCGCTTTCGGCGAGGGAGATCTGCCGTGTGCGATGAACGCTGCCTGGGGCGGCATCAGTGAGGAAAACGAGATCTCCATGTGCATCAGTGCGGGACACAAGACCACCGCCGCCATTCTGCAGCGCGGCGCGTTCACGGTGAGCATGGCGGACGCGGCACACGCTGCGGCGTGCGACTATGTCGGCATCGTGTCCGGCAACAACACCCCCGACAAATTTGCCCGCGCGGGCTTTCATGCAACGCCGTCGTCCTTTGTGGACGCACCGCTCATCGACGAGCTGCCGATCGCGGTGGAATGCAAGCTCAAAAGCTATGACAAGGAGACCTGCCGTCTTGTCGGCGAGATCGTGAATGTCAGCGTGGACGAGCGGGTGCTCACCGACGGCAAGGTGGACGTGAAAAAGGCGCAGCCCATCACGTTCGATCCGTTCAACAACACCTATGTGGTGCTGGGGGACACGGTCGGCGATGCGTTTTCGATGGGCAAAGCACTGAAATAAGAAAGGATGTATGCGTGATGGAAAATTTCACCTATTGTACGCCGACACGGCTCATTTTCGGCAAGGACGCCGTAAAACAGCTGCCCGCCGTTCTCGCGCCGCTCGGCAAGCGCGTGCTTCTGACCTACGGCGGGGGCAGCATCAAAAAAATCGGGCTGTATGACGAAGTGAAAGCGCTTTTGTCCGATTTTGAAGTTTTTGAGCTTGCGGGCATCGACCCGAACCCGAAATACACAAAGAGCGTGCTGGCGGGCGTGCAGCTGTGCAAGGAGCATCACATCGACGCCGTTTTGGCGGTCGGCGGCGGCAGCGTCCTCGACTGCTCCAAGGCGATCGCGGCGGGCGCTTTGTATGACGGCGAGCCGTGGGACCTCATCACCTATAAGGTGAAAGCCAAAGCGGCGCTGCCGCTTGTGGACATTCTGACGCTTGCCGCGACCGGCTCGGAATATGACTGCGCCTGCGTCATTTCCCGCACCGAGACAAACGACAAGGTCGGCTATCTTGACCCCCATCTGTATCCCGTCGCGTCCATCCTCGACCCGCGGTATACCTATTCCGTCTCCAAAAAGCAGACGGCGGCAGGCGCGGCGGACGCCATCAACCATGTCATCGAGCAATATTTCTGCGAGAAGCACAGCGCCCTCACCGACGGTATGTGTGAGGCGGCGATCCGCAGCCTGATAAAGAACGCAAAGATTTGTCTTGCCGACCCCGAAAACTACGATGCGCGCGGGGAGTTCATGGTGGATTGCTCGCTTGCCTGCAACGGCATTTTCGCCATCGGCGCGTCGCCGTCCGGCTGGCCGTGCCACGGTATCGAGCATGCGCTGAGCGCCTATTATGACATCACCCACGGTGAGGGCCTGGCGATCATCACGCCGCGCTGGATGCGGCATATCTTAAGCGACAAAACGCTCGAGCGCTTTGTCAGCTTCGGCACGCACATCTTCGGCATCGACGCGACCCTGCCGCAAGGGGAGATCGCAGAGCGCACCATTGACGCGACCTATGACCTGTTTGTGTCGCTGGGGCTGCCGATGCACCTGAAGGACGTCGGCATTGACGAGAGCCGCCTCGCGGAAATGGCGCATCACATCGCCGTGAACGAGGGTCTGGACAGTGCCTATGCGCCGCTTGCCGAAAAGGACATTCTGGACATCCTCACCGCATCGCTGTAAGAAGAAAGTTTGACGAAGGGCGGGAAACAACGTTTCCCGCCCTTCGCTTACCCTGTCAGGAGAATTTGACGCAGGACGGAAAAATTATTACATGATAAATAGTGGCAGACGCTATTCCAATTCGCGTGTTTTTTGTGCGCAGCACAAAAAACACGGGCAAGGTGTCCGCCCGCGCGCGAATTGCAGCAGGAAGGCTTTGCTTTCCTGCAGTTCGCTCCCAAAAAGGTACATTTCCCGCGAAAGTATTGACAAAAAACGGCGCAATCGGTAAAATGATACTGTATATAAAATGGGTGATTTCGATTTTTTGAAAATGCTTGACAGGGGGAGTGGGCGCATGTACAATCTCCCAGACAGACAGACAGACAGACAGACAGACAGACAGACAGACAGACAGACAGAACATATGATTGCGGTTGGCAACAAACTCCGACACCCTTTTTACGGCTGTAAAGCATAAGGTGACAGGAAAAATACGAATGTGTAGGGAGGAAAACGCACATGACCACCGTGCTTTATGTAGAAGTGAATGTTATTTGTATTGTTCTTTTGGCGATCATCGCCGTGAACGCGATGTCGTTCGGCTATGACCGTTCCATGCGCAACCGCATGTTTGTGGCGATGACGTGGTTCATGGCGGCGTCGGCGCTTCTTGATTCGCTGTGGTGCTTCGTCGGCGGCAGCACGGCTTTGCCGCGCTTTGTGCTGCTTGTGCTCAATTTTTTCTATTTCTTCTCGCTTTGCGGGATGTGCTATTTTGCGTTTTTGTATGCCCAGGAGTCGTTTGAAAAGCATTGGCTGCGCCGAAAAAAACGCGTGTTTCTCTGCAGCCTGCCGATGCTGGCGCTGACGGTGCTGCTGCTTTGCTCGATCTTCACCGGCTGGATCTTCTATCTTGACGAAAACAACGTGCACTGCCGCGGCCCGCTGTATCCCGTGCAGCTGCTGGTCGCGGGCAGCTATCTGCTGCATTCCACGGCAAAATCGTTCTTTTTGGCGCTGCGCCCGCGCGACTATTCCCAGCGCGGCGACTTTTTCGCGGTTGCGATCTTTTCCACGCCGCTGCTCATTGCGACGGTTTTTCAGATCTTCCTGCCCCAGGTGCCGCTCATCACGGCAGGCGCGACCGTTTCGTTTTTACTATTATACATCCGCACATTAAAGCGCATGGTGTCCCAGGATCCCGTCACCGGCATCAGCGATCGGCGGCAGCTGCTTTTGTATCTGACGTCCCGCGCGGAAAATCTCAAAAAAGGTGAAAGGCTCTGTTTCCTGTTCATGGACATCGACGCCTTCAAGGAGATCAACGACACCTACGGTCATGACGAGGGCGACCGCGTATTGCGGCTGATTGCGGGCATCCTCAAGGATATGTGTGCGCACAGCAAGGGCTTTTGCGCCCGCTACGGCGGCGACGAGTTCGCAATGGTGCAGGTGCTGTCCGACAGCGAGGATGCTTTGGCGGTCACCACGGTATTTTATCAGCTGCTGCAGCAGCGGCTGGCAAGCAGCCCCGTCGCCTGCCCGGTTTCCGTGAGCATCGGTCTTGCGGAGTACAGGGGCAGTGAGACAGAAACGCTGCAGGAGCTGATTGCCCGCGCCGACAAGGAGATGTATGTCCGAAAAACCGCCAAGCAGCGGGTGCGGGGGAAGCAAGCAACATAAGGAGTTTTGCAAATGGCGCAGAAAGTGACATTGGTGGTTCCCTGCTTTAACGAACAGGACAACGTCGAGCCGTTCATGGAAGCGGCGATCGCGGCGTTTGCCGACCTGCCCGAGGACTATGACGTGGTGTTTGTCAACGACGGCAGCAAGGATGAGACCGCGGCGCGGCTGCATGCGCTGCACGAGCGGTATCCCGACAGGGTGTCGTTTGTCTCGTTTTCCCGCAACTTCGGCAAGGAAGCGGCGGTGTATGCCGGTCTGCAGCATGCCGACGGTGATTTCGTCACCGTCATCGACGCCGATCTGCAGCAGCGCCCTGAGGTCGTCGCGGAGATGCTGCGGGTGCTGCGGGAAAATCCGCAGTATGACGCGGTGGCTGCCTATCAGGGGCAGCGGCTGGAAGGCAGGGGCATGTCCGCGACAAAGCGGCTGTTTTATAAGATCATCAACAAGGCGTGCGAGGTGGAGTTCCACAGCGGCGCGTCGGATTTCCGCACGCTGCGGCGGCCGGTTGTGGATGCGCTGCTGTCCATGCCGGAATACTATCGCTTTTCCAAGGGGCTTTTCTCCTGGGTGGGATTCAACACCTATTATATGGAATATCACGCCGAGGCGCGCCACGCGGGCGAGAGCAAGTGGACGGTCGGCAAGCTCATCAAATATGCGGTCGAGGGCTTCATCTCCTTCACCACTGCGCCGCTGCGGCTGGCGACGTTCATCGGTGCATTCTTTGCGGCGCTGTCGCTCATTTACATGATCGTGGTCATCATCCAAAAGCTGACCTCGTCCATCACCATTCCCGGCTATGCGACGCCGGTGGTGCTGATTTTGCTGCTCGGCGGCATCCAGCTGATGGTGCTCGGCGTCATGGGCGAATATCTGGCGCGCACCTATATGCAGGGCAAGAACCGCCCGATCTACATTGCGCGCGAGGTCGTGCACCGTGAGAAAAAAGAAGAAGAGAAATGAAATAACGGCGGCGTCTCTTTGGAGACGCCGCCGTTCCTCTTTTGCCACTTCGGCACCCCTCTTTTCACAGAGGGGTGCTCCCCTCGCGCAAGCGACGGGTGAGGGGTGTTGAAGGTATCATTATTTTTCCTTAATCAGCAGGCTGGTATAGATCGGCAGGGAGAAGGAAAGATCGCTGACGGTCTTCACAAACTGTCCGTCGGTGGTCCTGTCGAGGCGGTAGATGTCATATTCGCCCGGCGCGCCGAGATCGAGGGCAACATCCTGCGCCCGCGTGCCGTCGTTGTTGGAATAGTGCGTGATGACCGCCATGCGCTTGCCGTTTTTATCCACGCCGCACAGCGTGTAGATGCCGGGGATGGACTCCTTGCAGCGCACTTCTTTGACGCAGTCATAGAACATGCCGTACCAATACAGCGCATAATACGGCTTCTTCGGCCGCGCGGTGTAATAGTCAAACGCGCCGCTGAACACGGACGGACGGGTGTCATAGTACATCAGCATGTCGATGCTGCTCTTTTGCGCCGCACACATGGTGGCGAGCACAAACGCCGCGCCCTTGATCGAGCCGATGGTCTCAATGGAATACAGATAGTCCGCCGTCCAGCCCTTGACATAGTTCCATTCGTTGCAGATGCTTTCTGCCTTTTCATAGCCGTTGTCGACCATCATTTTGCGCACGCGCTCGCTGCGCTCGATGATGTGCGTCGGCTCGACGGCATAGATGTGCCACGAGAAGAAATCAAGCGGCACATTCCGCTTGTGCATCTCCTGCAAAAACGCCAGCTCCCACTCCTCACAGCCGCAGGACGCAGGGCCGCCGATCTTGAGCTCGGGGAAGCAGCCCTTGAGGTGGTTGGCGGCAATCTCAAAGAAATCATAGAACTGCTCCGCCGTGCCGCCCCAGGTCTTTTTTAACTCTGTCGGGCTGTACAGATCGAGATCCGGCTCGTTCCAGATCTCCCAATATTTGAGATTGAGGTTCAATCCGTCGGCAAAATCGCCGTTCACATGACGGATGACGTGCTCACAGATGACCGCCCACTTTTTGAAATCCTTGGGCGGGCGTGTGTCGTGCTTTTTGACCTGATGCTCGATGGATTGACCGAGACGGTAGAAGGTCTCGGTGCCGGCGTCGAGTGCGACGAGGATGGACTCGTCGGTGCAGGCAAAGTCATAGGACGCGGGATCCTCGGGATCGGCGTCAAAGTTCGGAAAAATAACAGAGATGTCCACCGTGAACGGGCCGCCGTAGGTGCTGCGGGCCAGGTTGGCATCGTGGTTGCGGGAATAGGGGATGCGGGCCTTTTTGTAGTCCTCAAAGTTGGTGATCCACTGATCGTTGGTGTGCCGCTTGTGGCGCGGGCCTCCGTTGGTGGCGTTGAGGGGTTTGAAAGTGCCGCAGTCTTTTTGCATGTCAAATTTCAAGGTTTCCATGCTGTTTCCTCCTTTTGTCATGATGACAAAGTCAGTATACCATAGCGCTTTTCGGCTGACAAGCGGTTTGCCATCGAAAAATTTTCGAAAAATTTGGGACTTGTCATTATATAGAAAATATGATATGATGAAGTATCCCGCGCTGCGGGAATTTGGGGTGAAAAGAGGAGTTTCATGAAAAAACATTTGACTGTGAGGGAATATGTCTCGATCGCCAGCATGCTGTTTGGCTTGTTTTTCGGCGCGGGCAACCTCATCTTTCCCGTGCGGATGGGACAGCTTGCGGGGGCACAGCTGCTTCCCGCCATCTGCGGTCTGCTCATCACCGGCGTCGGTCTGCCGCTGCTCGGCGTGGCGGCGCTCGGCATCAGCCGCAGCAGCGGTCTTTTTGATCTGAGCAGCAAGGTGGGACGGCCGTATGCCATGTTCTTCACCTGTGCGCTGTATCTGACCATCGGGCCTTTCTTCGCGATCCCGCGCTGCGCCACCGTGTCGTTCACGGTGGGACTGGAGCAGCTTTTGCCGGAGAGCGCGAATGTGCAGCTCTATCTGCTGCTGTTTTCCGTTTTGTTCTTTGTCGCGGTGCTGCTTTTCTCGCTGTTCCCGGGGAGAATTCTCACCAACGTCGGCAGGATCCTCAATCCGTGCTTTTTGCTGTTCCTCGGCATCCTGACGGTAACGGCGCTGATCCGTCCCGCCGGCAGCATTGCCGATGCCGTGCCGCAGGAGGCATATGCCGACAATGCGTTTTTTGCCGGCTTCCTTGAGGGCTACAACACGATGGACGCGCTGGCAAGCCTTGCCTTCGGCATCATCGTGGTGCAGGTCATCCGCGAGCTCGGCGTGACCGATGAC
>URNF01000010.1 GCA_900549155.1 uncultured Oscillospiraceae bacterium
GGACGGCATACGGCCGAGCAGTGTCGAGACCTCGCTGCCCGCCTGCACAAAACGGAAAATGTTGTCAATGAACAGCAGCACATCCTTGCCCGCCGTGTCGCGGAAGTATTCCGCCATGGTGAGTCCCGACAGCGCCACCCGCATACGCACGCCGGGCGACTCGTTCATCTGCCCGAACACGAGCGCCGTCTTGTCGGAAACGCCGGACTCCTTCATTTCGTTCCACAGGTCGTTGCCCTCGCGGCTGCGTTCGCCGACGCCCGTGAACACCGAATAGCCGCCGTGCTCCATGGCAACGTTGTGGATCAGTTCCTGGATCAGCACGGTCTTGCCGACACCGGCGCCGCCGAACAGACCGATCTTGCCGCCCTTCGGATACGGCTCCAAAAGATCGATCACCTTGATGCCCGTTTCCAATATCTCCGCCGCAGGACGCTGTTCGGCAAAGCGCGGCGCCTTGCGGTGAATCTCCCACTTTTCCGTGTCGGCGGGCAGCGGTACCTCGCCGTCGATCGGCTCGCCCAAAACATTGAACATCCTGCCGAGCGTTCTTTCTCCCACCGGAACGGCAATGCCCTTTCCGTCCGCCGTCACCTCCATGCCGCGCGACAGATTTTCGCTTGCACCCAAGAGAATACAGCGCACCTTGTCTTTGCCGATATGCTGTGCCACTTCCATGACGCGCTTTTCGCCTTTCACGGTGACGCTCAGTGCTTCTTTGATCTTCGGCAGACTGCCTTTTGGAAATGCGCAGTCGATGACCGGGCCGGAAATTGCCGTGATCTTTCCGTATACTGCACTCACAGCGCACACACCTCCTGTTGTTTTCTCATGACCTTGCGTTTTTGCGCCTTTGCGCCCGAGGAGATCTCGGTGATCTCCCGCGTGATCGCCGCCTGACGCAGCCGATTGTATTCGACCGAAAGGGCGGAAAGGATCTTTTCGGCATTTTGCCCCGCGGCGTTCATGGCCTCCATGCGCGCGTTCTGCTCGCTGCAAAAGCTGTCGACAAGCGCGCTGTAGATATAGCCGGAAACATAGCTCGGAATGATCGTATCGAGCACCTCGCCGACGGACGGCGCAAACTCAAACGGGGTCTTGACCTGCTTTTCGGTCTGATTGGAAGCAAACACCTTGCGGTGGAACGGCAAAAGGCGTTCGGTTTTTGCTTCCTCGGTCATGCTGTTTTTCATATCTGTGTAGACAACAAATATTTTCTGCACCGTTCCTTTGTCAAAAAGTGCAAGCAGAATTTCGCTGATCTCCCGCGCACGCTGCATGGTGGGGTTTTGCGCCGTATACAGAAAGCTGCGCTCCACCGGTATTTTATGGCGGGCAAAATACTGCCGCCCGTATTCGCCGACAACAAAGAACTTCGTGTCGGGATGTGTCGTGCGCAGCTTTTCCGCCTCTTTCAGCACATTCTGATTATACATACCGGCAAGCCCCTTGTCCGCCGTGATGACAAGGCAGGCATAGGTGCCGTCAAGCAGCGGCTCGCCGTCGTCCGGATAAAAATAGCGGCTTTTCACATCCCTGACCGTGCGGAAAATGCGCTTGATCTCGCTTTTCAGAGCGTCAAAATACGGTCTGGTCTGATCCAGCTCCGTCTTTGCCTTGCGCATTTTGGTGGAAGCGATGAGATACATGGCGTTGGTGATCTTCTGCGTGTCGCGAACGCTTTTTATGCGATCCTTCAGTTCCTTTGTGTTTGCCATGATCCCCGCCTCAGCTTTCGGCTTTACTCACAAAGCCCTTTGCGAAAGTGAGAATGGCTTTGCGGTCGCTGTCGTCCGTTTGTCCCGTGCGGTCGATCTTTTCGCAGATGTCGGGAATTTCCGTTGCGGCGGCATCCAGCATTGCGCGGCTGACCGACGGGATCTTTTCGGTTTTCACATCCGCAAACACATGCCCCAGCGCTGCTGTCAGCAGGATCACCTGCTCGTGCTGGCTGTAGGGGTGATACTGCGCCTGGCGCAGCAGGCGCATCAGTCCCTGTCCATAGCGCAGCTGCCGTTTCGTCATTTCGTCAAGATCGCTTGAAAACTGCATGAACACTTCCATCTCGCGGTATTGCGCAAGGTCAAGACGGATGGCACCCGATGCCTTTTTCATGGCTTTCGTCTGTGCCGCACCACCGACGCGGGACACCGAAAGGCCGACGTTGACGGCGGGGCGCTGACCGGCATGGAACAGGTCGCTTTCGAGAAAGATCTGACCGTCGGTGATGGAAATGATGTTGGTCGGGATATATGCCGACACATCGCCCGCCTGCGTCTCCACGATCGGGAGCGCCGTCATGCTGCCGCCGCCGAGCGCGTCGGACAGGTGCGCCGCGCGCTCCAAAAGTCTCGAATGCAGATAGAACACGTCGCCCGGATATGCCTCACGCCCGGGCGAACGTTCCAAAAGCAGGCTCAGTGTGCGATAGGCAATGGCGTGCTTGGAAAGGTCGTCATACACGATGAGCACGTCCTGCCCTCTGTGCATGAAATATTCCCCCATTGCACATCCCGCATACGGCGCGATATATTGCAGTGTCGCCGCATCGCTTGCCGTCGCCGCAACCACAACGGTGTATGCGAGCGCACCGTGACGACGCAGTGTCTCCGTGAGCTGTGCCACAGAGGATGCCTTTTGCCCGATGGCAACATAGATACAAACGGTGTTTTTGCCCATCTGGTTGAGGATCGTATCCAGCGCGATAGCGGTCTTGCCCGTCTGACGGTCGCCGATGATCAGCTCACGCTGTCCGCGGCCGATCGGGAACATGGAATCGACGGCAAGGAGTCCTGTCTCCATCGGCTTGTCAACGGGCTGGCGCTCGATGATGCCGGGGGCGGGGCGCTCGATGGGATAGTATTCCTCGGCGACAATGTCGCCCATGTCGTCGATCGGCTGACCGAGCGCGTCGATCACACGTCCCAAAAAGCCGTCGCCGACCGGAATGCCGGCGGTCTTTTTGGTGCGGCGCACGGTGCTGCCCTCGACGATCTCGCTTTCATCGCCGAAAACGACACAGCCGATCTCGCTGTCCTGCAGGTCGAGCACCATGCCCTTGATGCCGCAAGAAAACAGCACGATCTCGCCGTATTCCGCCTCGGCAAGTCCGCTCACGGTGGCGATGCCGTCGCCGACGGTCAGCACCGTGCCGATCTCGTCCGCACAGGGCTCTGCCTCAAAGGTGTCGATGGTCTGGCGGATCAGCGATATGACATCTCCCGACGTCTTTGCCGTCTGTGCGAGCCGTTCCTTCAGCTGGCGGAGCTTTCCCGTCGGCGTCCAGTCGAACACCTCATCGGCAGCCCCCTCGGAGCCGACCGTCAGGCGAAAGCCGTGCTGTACGGTCTCATCATACCTGAAAACAAGGGAAACGGGCGCTTTGTGCGTATCCGCCAGATACTGCTCCAGACGCTTTTTCTGTTCCGCGGTTGGCTCGAACCGACTGTACAGAAAGGCAACAAGCTCGTTTTTCGGGGTCTCCATCGGTCAGCCCTCCTTTTTCGCCTTGCTGAGAAAGCTCTCGATGGGATCGGCGTCGGCGGCAAGCGCCTCGTCCATGGCGGCTGCGACCATTTCTTCGATCTCGGCGTTCGCTTTGGCGAGCATTCTTTCCTTTTCCGCCGCCGCTTCCTTTTGCGCTTTCAAAAGCAGCGCGGCCTTTTCTGCCTCGGCATCCTCGATATAGGCATCACCGGCGCGTTTGGCTTCTTCGGCGGCTTGCCGTTTCATGTCGGCAATCTCCGCTTCGGCGTCTTTCAGGCGGTCGGCATATTGCTGCCGCTCCGTCTCCGCCTCTGTCATTTTCGCCTTTGCCGCCGCATCCATGTCGGCATAATAGGTTTTGCGCTTTTCCATAAAGGTCTTAACGGGCTTATACAGCAGCAGATACAATCCGCCCGCGAGGATCAGAAAGTTGAACAAATGCAGAAGGATCTGCTGCCAGTCAATATTCAACGGCACACCCATGAAAATCCCCTCCTTACAGAACGAAGATAATGAGGATCGCGATGATCAGCGCATAAATGATGGCGGTTTCAATAAACACAAGGCCGAGCATGAGGTTGGTGCGGATGTTGCCCGCTGCCTCCGGCTGGCGGGAAATGCCCTCCGAGGATTTGGCGATGGCGATGCCCATGCCGACCGCGGCAGCTGCGGCGGCAAGACCGACGCAGATCGCGGCGGCAACCGCCTTGTTACCGGTGGTGCTGTCGGCTGCCTGCGCAGTCTCGGCGGCGGTCTCCTGTGCGGCAGTTGTGTCAGCTGTCGCGGCAAACGCCGTGAAGCTGCAGAATGCGCAGATGAGCAGTGCGAGAACGCAAAGGGTGACGATCTTCTTTGTTGTCTTTTTCATGGCTTTTTCCTCCGATAGATATAGAATTTATTTGGCTTTCTTTTCGGACGGCGCGGAAACCTCGCCGTAGAACAGCGCGGTGAGCATCGTCAGAACATAGGTCTGGATCAATGCGTGCAGTAGCGTGAACATCACGCCCACCGCGACCGGCAGCACAAAGCTCAGGTTCAGATAATAGTAGACCAGCTCCGTCACAAGCAGACCGCTCAGCAGCGCGCCGAACAGACGGAAGCTCATGGAGATCGGCAGCGAGAAGTCCTTCAGTGTACGGCCGACGCCTTTCACGCCGTTGCCCGCGATGCCGCCGGACAGGATCACAAGATAGGAAAGGCAGCCGAGGGCGATGGCGGCGTTGATGTCCGAAAGCGGCGCCGGCAGCGAAACAGACAGCCCGCCGACGGTGATGATCTGAAACCCGAAAAGCTCAAACAGCGTGCCGATGAAGATATACACACCGGCGGCGAAAACATAGCCGCCCAAAAAGGTGTTGCGGTGCGGGCTGTTCGTTTTGGCAAGGTTGTCAAAAAAGCCCACAAGCTCTTCCAGCAGCAGCTGAAACTTTCCCGGCACCATTTTGAAATGCGGTATCGCAAAAATGCGCACTGCCGCTGCAAAAAGCAGCAGCACGGCGGAAACCGTGAAAGCGGAGATGCATGCCGGATTGACCTCTTTCAGTCCCAAAAGGCTTATTCTGTTGTCGCCGTGCAGCACGGCATCCCGCATAACGGCTTTGATGGACTCCTTTTCACCGCTGCCGCCGACCGAAAACGCAGCAAAAAGGGTGAGCAGCAGCAATGCTGCCCAAACGATGATGAACAGGGTGCGTTTGCGTTTTGTCATGATACATTCCTCCCTCTTTTATGGCTCGGTCCTTGCGACCGTTTCTGTTTTTTCGGGCACAAACATCATGACAAAGCTCACCGACAGCAGGATACAACAAAGCCAGATTGCCTTAAAGCCCAAGGTGAGCGTCAAAATGCTGCCAAGCCCCGCGCCGACACCGAACACCGCGATCACGCCGAAATAGGTGAGCGCTTTGCGCAGAATTTCCTTGTCCCGCACACGGAAATAGGCACACAGGGCTTCCGTCCCCGCCCGCAGATTGCCGATGCACATGGTGCTGGCATAGGCGTGCCCGCGCACCTTGTGGAAGGTCTGCACCTGCATGGCGCAGACAAACGAAACCAGCGCATTTGCCAGCGGCTCGATGGCGAGCGGCAAAAATCCGACGACGAAGAGCAGCAGGATCTCACAGAGAAGAATGATCTGCCGCCAATGGATCTTTTCATAGCTTTTCAGACGTATGTGGACACATTCCGCGACCGCCGTGCCGATCAAAAAGGAGACGACGGGGATCAGATATTTCAGCACCGTCTGCCACTCTTTTTGAAACAGCGCCGTGCTGAGCAGCACAATGTTGCCCGTTTGCGCGTTGGCAAACACCTCGCCGCGGCAGGTATAGGTGTAGGCGTCCTGAAAGCCGCCGGACAGAATGATGAAAACCGCCGCCCTGAAGCTGTCGGACATCTGCCCGCGAAACGGTTTAACGCCCTTCATGCGGCTTCCTCTTTTCCGGGAGAGTGAACAGGAATGCCGTATACGCCAGCATAAATCCCAGCACATACAGCATCATCGCCGCACAGCTGCCGCCGGCAAAACATTTGCTGACCGCGCCGAACGCGAACCCGACGGCAAATGTCAAAGCGGCGGGACGGCAGCTTTTTTTCTCCTCGCGCGAGGATCTCAGAAGATGTACAACAAGAATGCCCATTGCCGCATCCAGCAGCACGCCCATGACGATTTCTAAGACCAGTTCCATTTTTCATGACCTTGCTTTCATTATAGTTTTTATACTGACGAGCTTTGTGCAAAGGCACAAGACCCGAATGGCTTCGGTGATCTCCTCGACGGAGGCAAAGGACGGAGCAAGCCGAATGTTTTGATCCTCGGGATCGTAGCCGTGCGGATAGGTCGAACCGGCGGGCGTGAATTTCACGCCGTATTGCGCACACATCTGCACAACGTCCTTGGCACATCCGGGCAGCGTGTTGAAGGACAAAAAGTATCCGCCCTTTGGGGTCGTCCAATTTGCAATGCCCGTGCCGCCGAGCTCTTTTTCCAGTGTCCGATAAACAGCGTCAAAGCGCGGTTTTAAGATGGCGGCATGCTTTTTCATGTGCGCCAAAAGTCCTGCACTGCCTTTGAAAAAGCGGGCGTGACGCAGCTGGTTCAGCTTGTCGGGACCGATGGTGGCAAGCTGCATAAACGAGCGGATGTCGATGAGGTTGGCGGGGCTTGCCGCCACGGCGGAGATGCCCGATCCGGGGAAGGTGACCTTGCTTGTCGAGCAAAACGCATAGACAAGATCGGCTTTTCCGGCTTTTTCACATTCCTCGATGATATCGGGAATTTCGGCGCACGCTCCGTCAAAGCAGTGGACGCAATAGGCATTGTCCCAAAAAATGCGGAAATCGGCAGCGGCGGGCTTCAGTCGCGCAAAGCGCCGCACGACCGCATCGCTGAAAACGATGCCCGTCGGATTTTGATATTTCGGCACGCACCAGATGCCCTTGACGCGCGGATCTTTTATCCCATCTTCCACTTCGTCCATGTCCGGCCCGTCTTCCCGCATCCGAATGGGAATCAGTTCAAAGCCGAAATGCTCCGTGATCGCGAAGTGACGGTCATACCCCGGAACGGGGCACAAAAACTTGCGATCCTTCACGTCCTGCCACGGCGTCCCGCCGCAGATGCCGTCGGTCATCCCGTGACTGACCAGCTGATACATCAGTGTCAGACTGCTGTTCCCGCCGACAAGCGTATGCACCACATGCGTCCCCATCATATGGGCAAGCAGCCGTCTTGCCTCGGGGATGCCGTCCGGTCCGCCGTAATTGCGGCAGTCCATGCCGTTTTCGCTGTCCAGAATGCTGCGGTGATCCAACACATCCAGCATCGGCAGAGAGAGCGAAAGCTGCTCGGGCGACGGCTTCCCGCGCGAAAGATCAAGGGAGATGCCCTTGTCGGCAATCTTCTCCAGTTCCTTTTCGCAGACCTCTTTTTCGGATATCAGCGCTTTGGTGTTCGCATCATAAAAATTCATCGTATCACTCCTTGACTTCCGATGACGGACATATTATAATGCTGACAGATATATATGTAAAATGTATGTTAGATATATTTATGATGTCATTTTGACATATAAAGAAAGGGCGACGGCAATGTATATCAGCTATGACTATTACCGCGTGTTTTACTATGTGGCAAAATACGGAAATGTGTCACAGGCGGCAAAGCTGCTTTTGAACAACCAGCCGAACATGACGCGCACCATCAAAAAGCTGGAAGCCGAGCTGGGCTGCCCGCTGTTTTTGCGTTCCAAAAAAGGCATGAAGCTGACGCCGGAGGGCGAAAGACTGTACGAGCACATTCGCATCGCCATGGAGCACATTGATGCGGGCGAGGCGGAGCTGACCGAAAACCGCAATCTGCAAAACGGCACGGTGTATATCGCCGCCAGCGAGGTGGCGCTGCGCTGCCTGCTTTTGCCGGTGCTGAAAAAGTACCGTCTTTTGTATCCGGGCATTCACTTCCGCATCAGCAACCACTCCACGCCGCAAGCTGTCGCCGCGCTCAAGGACGGCTCTGCCGACATTGCCGTTGTCACCACCCCCACCGTGCACACTGCCTCGCTTGCGGAAACCGTTGTCAGACCCATCACCGAGGTTGCCGTTTGCTCGCCGTATTTCAAGAAGCTTGCGGACAAACAGATCACCCTTGCGGATCTGACGGAATTTCCGCTCATTTCGCTCGGCAAGGAAACGAAATCCTTTGAATTCTATTCTGCACTGTTCACCGCACACGGACTTTCCTATAAGCCGGACATCGAAGCGTTCACGGCGGATCAGATCCTTCCCATGGTCGAAGCCGATCTCGGCATCGGTTTTGTGCCGGAGGAATTTCTGAGAGACGGTGACGGACTTTGCCGCATTCGCCTTAAAGAGCAGATCCCCAAGCGCAACATCGTCCTCATAAAAAGAAAAGAGCAGCCACTGAGCGTGGCCGCTAAAGAGTTGGAACGGATGATAAAGGAGTGCGAAGGCTGACGGCTTGCCTTTAGCGGCGTGGCTGTAATAAAACGGTTTCGGCGTCCTTCCCGCAAACAGCTTTTTTCAAAATTTCTTTCGTATTTCTTGACAGATCGCTTGACAGATCGCAGGGAACATATTACAATATTTAGCGGTTAGCATATGCTAACTTGTGATGCAGCAGATGTGTCTTGCGCATCTGCTGCAGGGATCACAAGCCGAAAGTACACAATGAGTTTGAACAGCAGGAGTGTCGCTTTTCCCGAAACGGGCAGGAAAGGCGGCAGAAAAGGCAGAAGCATGAACACGGAAACCGAAAGAACAGAAAACAATGTGAAAGACTTGGAAATGTCGACCGACGGCAGATTTCACGCCACCGCATACGCGGTGTTTCCCGGCATTTCCATCGTATATTACACGGCGCACACGCAGTGGGGTGCGCGCAGGGAAAAAGACGCCGACAACGGGGATGTCTTTGAGATTTTTCATTGTCGCGAGGGACGCATGGAGTGCAGCGTCGGGGATGATTTTTGCTATATCTCGCCAGGCGATCTGCTGATCGTAAAGACCGCACACGTGTCCTCCTTACTGTATTTTCCGCTGCGGCACTACCACGGGATCACGATCCGCATCCACACGGACAAAGCGCCGCAATGTCTTTCCTGCTTCCTGCAGGATGTGACAGTACAGCCGAAAGCGATCGAAGAAAAGTTCTGCGGTGAAAAAAGCTATTATATCGCCCGTTCCGATTCATCGGTCGAGCATATCTTCTCCGAGCTTTATGCCGTTCCGGAAAAAATACGGCAGGGCTATTCAAAGATCAAGATACTGGAGCTGATGCTGTTTCTGAGCGCCTATGAGATCAGAGACGGGGAATCGGAGAACCGCGCGGTGTCGCCCTTTCAGGCGCGCCTTGCCAAGCGTGTGGCGCAGTATCTGACCGAAAACATGTATGAAAAGATCACGCTGGAACAGGCGGCAAACGCCTTTCACGCCTCGGCGACGGCAATCAAAACGTCCTTTAAGGCGGTTTTCGGCGTTTCGTTCTATGCGTATGTCAAAACACAGAAAATGGAATCCGCCGCCTATATGCTGGAGTATACCGACAGAACCGTGAGCGACATCGCCGATGCACACGGCTATGACAATTCCAGCAAGTTTGCGAACGCTTTTCGTTCGGTCAAGGGCATGTCGCCTGCAGCATACCGCACACGAAACGCAAAAACCGCACAGGCGGAAAGCGTGTGATGTCACTCAGAAAGCGAAAACCGTCCGAATGGAGCCGTATTCTGTCTTTTTGGAGCAGATACGGCTCTTCCTTTTTGGTATACTGGTTTCTCGCAAAGACTATATAGTCAGTGGTTAGCATATGCTAACCGATGCAGAAGTGAAACAGCAAGCGACGGGCGGAGAGCCGTACATAAGGAGAGATAAAAATGTCTGAGGAATTGCTTATCCGACATTGCTCACCCACACTTGCGGGGATGAAAACGGGAAATCTGTTCGTTTGTTCTTTTGCCGACAGAGCGGGGATGAGAGGCTGTGTTCGCTGCTGGAACCGCCTTCTCACCAAAAAGGGACTCCGCATTCTGCCCCTGCGGTTTCGAAACGGACGTGCACTGATCTATGTGTATCGGCCATCGCGGCTGTCCGCAGACCTGCAAAACGGCACGGCAAAGCAGCTTTTGCAAGAGCGGGGATATTGCACCGATACCTCGGACAGATGTGTGGTACAGCTGATCAGGCGTCTGTGCGCCTGCGAGGAATTTCCCCACGAGATCGGTCTGTTTCTCGGCTATCCCCCGGAGGATGTCTGCGGCTTTATCGAAAACAGGGCGGACGGCTGCAAATGCGTAGGTTGCTGGAAGGTGTACGGTGACGCAGAGGCGGCGCAGAAAATCTTTGCCAAGTATAAAAAATGCAGCGATATTTACGCTGCACAGTTTGCAAACGGCAGGTCTATCGAGCGGCTCACGGTAGCCGGTTGATATATATGGTATTTCAAAGAAAGGCAGGAAAAGACAATGAGTAAGATAGCAGTGGTTTATTGGAGCGGAACAGGCAATACGGAAGCGATGGCTGCGGCGGTTGCAGACGGTATCAAATCGGCAGGCGCCGAGGCGGTCTTGCTGACGGCGGCGGAGTTTGACGCTTCGATGACGGATGCGTTTGACGCCGTTGCTTTCGGTTGCCCCTCGATGGGCTCGGAGCAGCTGGAGGAAAGCGAATTTGCGCCCATGTTTGAGGCTTGCGAAGCAAAGCTCTCCGGCAAGAAGATCGCTTTGTTCGGCTCCTACGGCTGGGGCGACGGCGAATGGATGCGCAACTGGGAAGAGACCTGCAAGGCAGACGGGGCAGTGATGGCTTGCGACTTTGTGATCTGCAACGACGCTCCCGATGAGGAAGCGATCATCGCCTGCAACGCTCTCGGCAAAGCACTCGCATAAATGATTCCCCCTCGGGCGATAGGTGTATTCATTCATAGAAAGCAAACAGCGGCAGGAGAACTATCCTGCCGCTGAAATTTTATGCGGTTTTATATCAATGAGAGAGTGGGGAAACGGTATAGATCAGCGCATAGTAGCCGTCGGCGGGAAGCGCGACGGCGTGCGCGGGGAGCGCGAGCGGTGCACCCGTTCCGTCGATGCGGGGGTAGGAGAAGGCGGCGACGGTGCGGTGCTGCTCGTCGCGGATCTCCGCCGTCACCCGATAGGCAGTGCCGCGCTGTGTGCCGAGCAGCATCGGAGAGACGGTGAAGCGGCGGGGACGCAGCACATCAACATCATCGGACACGGCCTGCAGCGGACGGAAGCCGTCGCGCAGCGTGTAAAAGGCGAGCTTGGGATAGCCATAGTTATCAATGGGCGGCTTGCGGTAGCCGCCGTCGTTTGCGCCGCTCATCAGACAGCACCACAGCATACCGTCTGCGCCGATCAGGCGCAGCTTCTTTGTGCAGTATTGCGCGGCAAGCGCCTGATATGCCTGACTTTCCCGCCACTGCGCGTCGGTGAAACGAAAACCGAGGATGTCCTCGTCGGGGGTTTCATAGGAATATGCCGCCATATATTCCCGTGCTTCGGGCGTGCGCGGGTCCTGCCGCCCGATCACGGCATATTCGGAAACGAGATAGGCGTGCTTTGTGCTTTGGAGCAGCTCCGGCTGCATCGACCAGCTTTGCGTGCGCATGGCTTTCCAATCTGCACCGTAGCCGAGCAGAAGATTATAGGTGTGCGCCGAGCGCACCACCAGCGGATCGTTCCACTCCGCAGCTGCAGCAGCGGGATCGCCCGCCTGGTCGGCGGTGCCGGCGTCGTTATAAAAGGCACACCCGTCCTTGGGGTAGAGATCCCCCGCATAGTAAAGATGTGAGACGGGCGAGAGCAGGCGGCTGCTGTCTGCTGCGCGCACGGCGGGGACAAATTCCCGATAGATGCGGTCGATGTCGGCAAGCGTCGGATGGAACTCGTTTGCGCCCTCCCATATGATGATGCTCGGATGGTTGATCCGTGCGCGCACCTGCGCGCAAAAGCCGTCTTTCGCCGCCCATTCCTGCTGCAGGGCAAGCTGTTCGACGCTGTCGATAAAGCGCGTTGTCCAAATGAGCAAAAGCCCCAGTCGATCGGCAAAGCGCGCAAAGCGTCTGTCGTTACTGCCATAGCCCAGCATGTGCAGGCGCATCGTGTTGCCGCCCATGCGCTTTAGCATCATTTCCTGCCACAGGATCTGCCACGATGCGGCACAGATGTGGGTGGTCGGAGTCTGCGCATACGGCGGCAGAAATTGCATCAGAAGCGCACCGGTCAGCACGGTGGGGACGCCGTTTAACAGGATCTTGCCGTCCTTTTGACACACGGTGCGAAAGCCTGTCTCGACGACGGCATCGTCGGTTTTTGTGCCGTCCTCGCCGCAGGCGGCAAGGCGCACGGCATACAGCACAGGTGTTTCCGGCGACCACGGCTCTGCGGCAAACGTCAGCGTCTGTGCAAAGCTGCCGCCGTCGGCGACAAAGCTGCCGAGCAGCGTTTCCTCGCCCTCGGTGGGGAAAATGCGCCGTATATACAGGGAGACGGGACACGTGCGGTCGAGTGCGGCGGAAAATGCGGCGGTGACATTGCCGTTTTCCACACGCTGCGCAACGGCGGAAAGCGCACGGATCTCGATTTTGTTCGTGACGGTGAGGGAGACGTGCTCACAGAACCACCCGTTATAGGGGTCTTTCTGCCTGTGCCAGCAAAACAGCACCTCCGGCGCGCGCGGATAGATCTCCAGGCGCAAACGGTTGCGCCCTTTTTGTATGTATGGTGTGATGTCGATATCCTGTGCGGCAAAGCCGTCGGTCGCCTTCACAAGCCGATCGTTCACATAGATGTCGCCGTGGGGATCGAGGGCATCGATATGCAAGCGGACGCGATCCCCTTTTGGAATGTCCACATCCTTTGTGAGAATCAGCTTTTCGTCACGGTGGAGCTCTCCGCCGATCACAAACGGCAGCGCCTGCACACCGAGCGGCACGGGCGGCTGCGGGGTCGCGGTCGACGGCAGGAAAAACTGCGTTTGCGCACCGTCTGCAAAAGTCATCGATTGCGGACGGAACTTCCATTCCCCCACATGAAACATGCCGCAGCTGACAAACAGCGTGTCCGGTGCACACGGTGCGGACAGTGCCAGCGGCGGCGAGGTCTTGCCGTTCATGGTGACGGTGAAGGCGGTGTCGGAAAGCGTGAGCGTGACGGTCTGCCAGGTGTCGAACGCAAAATGCCCGACGATCACATTTTCCGGATGATAGGGGCAGCGGTCCGCCAGCCGCGCGCAGCAGGTGCCGTCGGAATACAGCTGCAGGCGGACAATATCCTCAATGCCGCGGCGCAGCTCCACGGTGCGTCCGGGCGTAATATCCAAAATGCCGCCCGCGATGGGTGCGCGATAGGCGGCGTCCATATAAAAGGAAAAGCTGAAGCTTTTGAGCCGTTTATCGCCGAAAATATATTTGGCGGCAGGAGTCGGCGGCAGATCGTGCCGTCGGAAACAAACGGTCTCTTCCTCGACGACGGCATACGGCGTATACAGCATCCAACCGTCAAAGGGAGAGCACTGCTTTTGCACAGCCGTCTGCATACTGTCGATGTCGATACGCTTTGAAAGGCGGGGGAGCGGCTCAAACAATCCGAAACGGGAAAGCTGCTCCTTGGCTTCTTTCGGATCGACGACCTTTTGCGGCAGCGCGGGCAGGGCATGGTGCTGCTGCAAAAAAGCAGCATAATGCGTCAAAAAGTCCAGCCGCTCTGTCGGCGAGAGCGCGGCATTGTCGGTAAAATCGTTATGCAAATCGGAAAAAGCGGCGTCGGCGCGGAAAAATTCGCCGGTCACGATCGGCTCCATACGGTGCTTCCTTTCTTGGGTGTGCATAGAATGTAAGCGTTTACATTTATCAGTATACGAATTTCCGTAAAAATGTCAATAGGGGATGACGGGATTTTTTGACAACGGCATCGTTGCATAAAAGCACAATATTCTTTTCTGAAACATCGTAAATTTATGAAAAACACCAAAACAGGCCTTGACAAACGACAGCAGCGGCGGTATACTGAAACTGATATGTAAGCGGTTACGGTTTGACCGCTGATGAAAGAAACGGAGTTGTCGCAGTGGAGCGCACAGAAGCAAAAAATCTGAATATCTACAGCATTGCCGAGAAGTGCAATGTGTCCATCGCCACAGTGTCCCGTGTCATCAACGGCACGGACGCGGTCAGCGAGAAAACGCGTGCCAAGGTGCAAAAGGCGATCGACGAAACGGGCTTTGTCCCCAATTCCTTTGCACGGGGACTGAACTTCAACAGCATGGGACTCATCGGCGTGCTCTGCACCGATTTCGGCGATCCGTTCTATGCCGAGGCGGTGTCCTGTCTCGAAAAGCAGCTGCGGGAAAAGGGGTTTCACATCCTGCTTGTCTGCACCGGCTATGAGCCGCGGGAAAAGCAAAAGGGCATCACGGAGCTCATCGAGAAAAATGTGGACGCCGTCATTCTGATCGGCACGGTCTTCAAGGAAAAGGATAACAGCTACATTGAGAAGGCCGCCGCGCGTGTGCCGGTTTTCATGGTGAACTGTCTCATTGATGCGCCGCGCGTCTATTGCGTGCGGTGCGATGAACGGCAGGCGTCCGAAGCGGCAGTGACTGCGCTGCTTGAGAGTGGGCACACCGCGCCGCTCTATCTGTATGAAAAAAGCGACTACGGCAACGTGGATAAGATCGACGGCTATAAAAACGCATTCGTGAAGGCGGGTGTGCCGCTGCGGGCGGAGCTGATGGTGAAGACCAAGTGTGCCGCCGATGCCGTGCGGGAAACGATCGACCGTCTCATGACCGAGGGGCAGACCTTTGACAGCGTGTTTGCCGCCAACGACAATCTTGCCGCCTATGCACTGAAGGTGCTGTATCGGAAAGGGATATCGCTGCCGATCGTGGGCTTCAACAATTCCTCGCTGGCGGAGATGCTGCCGGTGGGGCTCACCAGCGTGGACAACATGCTGGAAGAACTGTGCACCACCGCTGTGAACCGTCTTTTGGACGTGCGCGACGGCAAAGAGCCTTCACGCATGACGATACTGTCCGGTCGCCTTGTGCGGCGGGATACGTTTTGAAACCGAAAGGAGTGCCGACATGAACGAATTGCTAAAGCCGATCGCTTTCGATGCGCGCACGGCTGCCTATATTCTTCCGAAAAAGATCCTGCTCAAAACAGACGGCACGGAAAAAGCCGATCGCCTTTTGACCGACATCGTGACGCAGTCGTCCATCGGCATCGGCGAGCTGACGGTGCTTTCAACCGAGGATGGCAAAAAAGCGCTGCTGCTTCTCGACTTCGGCTGTGAGATGTTCGGCGGCATCCGCCTCATCACGCGGGAATGCAGCAAAAGAGTCGGTGTGCCGCTGCACATCCGCTTCGGCGAATCGGCAAGCGAAGCGATGGCGCCGCTGGGATATAAGGGTGCCTGCAACGATCATGCCGTGCGCGACACGGACATTTTGCTGCCGTGGAACAGCGATACCGTGTTCGGGCAGACGGGCTTTCGGTTTGTCTGCCTGGAACTGACCGAGCCCGAGAGCTTTATAAAGCTGCGTGCCGTGCAGGCGGTGGCGCTGTATCGCGACATCCCGTATCTCGGGCAGTTTTCCGGCGGCGACGCACTGCTTGACAGGATCTATGCCGTCTCCGCCTATACCGTGCATCTCAACATGCAATCGCTTTTGTGGGACGGTATCAAGCGCGACCGACTGGTTTGGATCGGCGACATGCATCCCGAGCTTTTGACCATCCGCTCTGTGTTCGGCCATCAGGCGGTCGCGGACGACTCGCTGCGGCACATTGCCCGCACCAGTCCGATGCCCGGCTGGCCGTGTCGCATGACGCCGTACGGCTTGTGGTTTCTTTTGTGCCTTTGGGATCAATACCGCTATACGGGCGATGAGGCGCTCGTTTCGGAGCTTGCCGCCTATTGGCAGCCGCTTTTGCAGGAGGTTCTCGCCCTTGTGCATGACGAAAAACCGCTTTTGCGTGAGGACGAATGGCAGGCGGGATTTTTCCTCGACTGGCCCTCGAAAGGCTCGCCTGAAGCCGAGGGCGGCATCTATGCCCTCACGGTGTTGACACTGCGAGCCGCTGCAGGGCTGTGTGCTTTGATCGGAAATGAGGAATTGAAAGCGGCGTGCCATGCGAAATGCGAACGGCTCGCGACCGTGCACTTCCCGGTGGGGGAGAAAAAGCAGGTGACGGCGCTTTTGCAGCTTGCGCGATTGGCAGAGGGCGACGTCGCTGCAGCGCTGACAGCGGGCGGCGGACACGGCATGTCCACGTTCATGAGCTACTATATCCTGAAAGCGACTGCCGAAACGGCGGGCGTTGCCGCCGCACTTGCCATGCTGCGGGAATACTACGGCGGCATGCTGCAGGCGGGCGCGACCACCTTTTGGGAGGATTTCGACCTCGACTGGCTGCGTGACGGCGCGGACATCACAAAGCTGCCGCAAGAGGGCGGCTATGATATCCACGGCGACAACGGACGCTATTGCTATCAGGGCTTCCGCCACTCGCTGTGTCACGGCTGGAGCGGCGGTCCGGCGGCGTTTTTGGCGGAAACGGTGCTGGGCGTGCAGATCCTGTCGCCCGGCTGCCGTGAGGTGGCGATAAGACCGCAGCTCGGCGACCTTGAAGCGGTCACGGGATGCTATCCGACGCCGCTGGGCGTCATCCGTATCACCGCCCGCAGGGAAAACGGAAAAACCGTCACGGAGATTATTGCACCGCAGGGGATCACCGTTTTGCGGGAATAAAGATCGCAGGCAAAGCACACCGTTGCATTTTTTCACAATAAAAGCGCAACGGAGCTTTTGCTTCCATAAAATGGAAGCGCTTACATTTTATAAAAACAGACGATAACTCTGAAAAGGAGCGTGTTCGTATGCAGCTTGGGAAAAGGATCAGACGCCTGTGTCGCAAAGCGGCAGCATCCGATATGTACAAAAAGATCGGCGCGTTTGTGCTGGCAATCGCGGTGTTGCTGCCGTCGCTTTCCGGCTTTGTTGATGCGGCAGAGGGCGGACTTGTGTATAACGGCGGGTTCGAGGAAGCCGACGGACTGGGCTATGCCGTCGGTTGGAGCAGACAGGTCGACGGTGCTGTCGGCGCGGCGGACCGCGTCGAAAAGGGCGGCGACCGCGGCGCATTTGTGCGCCTGACGCCCGACGGCGGCACGGCGGCGATCGAAACCGCGTCCGATCGGCTGATCGCGGTGCGGGAGGGCATGGCATACCGTTTGGATTTTTCTGCCTATGCGGCGGATGAACTGACGGTCGCTGTGCGGCAGTATGACGAAAACGGTGCGGAGCTTACCGACTGCCGTCTGCCGATCGGCACGGCGACGGTGCGCGCTGCCGAGACATGGCAGCGCACCGCGGCGGAATTCAAGGTGTCGGAGAATGTTGCCAAAATCGCGCTTTGCTTTTATGCAAACGGCGGAGAGGCGGGCGTCGACCGCGTGCAGCTGAGCGAGACGCGCACGTCCGACAAAACCGCCTATGTTGCGACGGCTCAGCCGATCACCTATGCCGTTCCCGCAGAGGGCACGATCGAATACATCAAAAACGGCGGCTTTGAAGACGATTTTTCCGGCAACTGGTATGTCAGTGCCACGGTGAAGCCGCAGGTTTCAAACGAGATCTATCACAGCGGTGCAGCGTCGCTGATGCTGGATCGCACGGCGACCACGGCGACACAGTGTGTGTCCCAAACGGTGACGGGACTGACGGCGGGGCAGAGCTATACGCTTTCCTATTATCAAAAGATCGTCGGCGGCGCACAGGTGTTTGTGAAGATCTATCAGTTTGACGCGACGGGTGCGATCGTGTTCAATAAGAATTTCAACGTCACCGCCGTTGCGGGCGACGCAGACTGGACACAGCGCTCGTTTACCTTCACGGTGGCGGACACTGCGGCAAGCGTGCGCGTCGATCTCTATAATAACTATTACAGCGGCATCGGCTATTTCGACGATCTGTCACTGACCGAAAGCGCGCCTGTTCCCGAGGAAGATCGCACGTTCAAAAACGGCGATTTCGAGAGCGGACTTGATCACTGGACGACCAGCGGCGGCACGCCGTCTGTCTCCCGCGATGAAAAGCACGGCGGCAGCGCTGCGCTGCATTTGGAGCGCAAAACGGCGTCCGACGCGACACAGGCGGTCTATCAGGCGGACATCGCCGCCGAGGCGGGCGAGAACTATCAGCTTGATTACTATCAGAAGATCGTCGGCAGCGCGCAGATCTATGTGCAGATCTATCAGTTTGATGCAGCGGGCAGCATACTGTCCAACAAAAACTATAACATCACCCGTTCCACGGTGGATATTGATTGGAAAAAGCAGGTCGTGCGTTTTCTGACAGAAGAAAAAACGGCATCGCTGCGCATTGAGTTATACAATAATGACCTGATCGGCAGCGGCTATTTTGACGACATGACGCTCAAAAAGGTCGCACCGCTCACCGACGACGGGCTGCTGAAAAACGGCGACTTTGCCTATCGCGATTTTGCAACCTGGAAAGCGGTGAACAACGGTAACCGCGCCGGCGATTTCGATTTCTTTGAGGACGAAGAGGGCTATGGCGGCACAAAGGGCTTTGCACGGCTGAAAAACAGCGATCCCTCCGAGCGCGACAGCGGCAGCAGGGACTATTTCGGCATGAACAGCGCAAACAGCGTTTTGCCGGAGCAAAACGGGTCTTATCACCTTTCGTTCTATGTGCGCGCCAATGCGGCGGCACACGGACGTTTCCGCGTGATGGTCACGCGCAGAGATGCCGGGGGACAGAACCTGGCGGTCGGCGCGATGTCCTATACCGATATTGCGCTTAGCGACACCGACAGCTGGCAGAAGATCAACTATTGGTTTGATGCAAACGGTGCGGCAAGTGCGGCGGTCACGATCCTGCTGTTTGACGGTGCGGGTGAGGCGGTTTGCGACATCGACTGCGCGACACTGCAGCTTGTCAAGGCAGAGCCGATCGGCGCAAACCTGGACTTCACGGCGGGCGAGATCGGTTCGGTTCCCGCCAACTGGTCGGTCGGCGGCAACGCCGCAGGCACGGTGGAAAGCGTTGTCAGCCCGAACGGCACGCTCGGCTGCAGGATCAACTTCCCCGAAAAAGAGGATCAGCCGGTGAACTATGTGTTTGCCCAGTCGCAGGCAATTCCGGTGACGGCAGGCAAATCCTATGAGATCACCTACTACGGCAAGGTCATCGGCGATGCCAAGGCGTCCGGCTGGGTGCAGATCAACCAGTGGAAGAACACGGGACGCACACAGATCGTCCGCGGTGCGGAAAAGGCGGTCTCGCCTTTCGGACATTACCGTTTTTACGGCGAACAGGGCGACAGTGCGCAGTTCGTGCAGATGCGACACAGCTTTGTGGCGTCGACCGAAGCGGCGTGCATCGATCTGCAGTTCATGGCGACGGGCGGCGCGTCCTTCATCATCGACGATGTGGTGGTGCGCGAGCTGTCGAGTGCAGAGACAGCGCCGAACCTGGATTTTGAAAACGATACAAACGGCGACGGCATCCCCGACAACTACTATCTCTCCACCGCGCGCGATCCGCATCCGTCGCTGACGATCGACACGGGATTTTATCACGACGGACGGCAGAGCATGCATGTCCACCGTGAAGGCAAAACACAGACCGGCACCATCGATTCGGCGGCGCGTTTCCGCGTCACGCCGGGGGCTGTGTATGAATTTTCGTTCTTCATGGCGTCGGCAAACGCCGACCCGCGCGCGACCGTGCGCATGGATCTTGTGTTCTGGAACGCAGACGGCACAAAGCTCTTCAAGCCCGGCACACAGACGCAGCAGTCGATCATCGGGCGCACGGCGGTGCTCAACGGCAACAGCACGCGCGACAACTGGTCGCAGGTGTATACCCGCACCATGATCCCTGACGGCGCGGTGTATGCCTCGGTGCAGTTCAATTTCACACAGTCGAAATCGGATGTGTGGCTGGATGATATTTTCATCGGTGTCGTGATGGACGACACACAGGACATTGTGCTGCACAACGATTTCCACGCCATGGATCAGGACGGCAACATTGCGGGCTGGACGCTGGAAAATGTGAGCGGTTCTGCCGCTCTGACGGTGCGCAACGCCGCAGAGGACAGCAACCGTCCGAACGACAACATCGCCGTTTTCACCGATGCAAACGGCGTGCAGACCGAAGAAGATCACGCCGACTACGGCCGTCTGACGGCGACCGGCGGCGAGAACTATATGAAGCTGACGACCTCCGTCATTGCCACGGAATATCAGTATGTTGCCACGGGACGCTATCGCGCCGATGCGGCGGCGACTGTCGAGGTGCGTTTTTATGACTATCGCGGCAGCAGCATTGCGGGAAAAACAAAGAGCGTGGCGCTGCCCGCAACGAACGGCGCGTGGAGTGAATTTTCCGTTTCGTTCATCGCACCGAGCTGCACCTATGCGGCGGTTGCGGTGGGACTTAACGGCGCAGGCACGGTAGATGCAGACGACATCTTCATCCTGCAGACCGGACGGCCGATCACACAGGGCGCCTGGTCCGGTCAGTGGGTGTGGTATCCCGAGGACTATAAAGCGTCCGTGCAGCAATACCGCTATTTCCGCTATGAATTCGACCTGGCGGATGAGGCGACCTTTGCGCCGCTGCAGGTGACGGCAGACGATAATTTCGCCTTCTATGTCAACGGGCAGGAAGTTTTCAACAACCTGAGCGGTTCCACCGACACCTGGGCGGATGTGCAGGTGCTGTACCTCACCGGCACGGATGAAAGCGGCGAGCCGTTCAGTTATTTGCACAAGGGCAAAAACGTGTTTGCCTTCAAGGTGTTCAACAATGTGTCCGAGTGCGGTTTGCTGTTTGACGGCAAGTGGAAGCTGGCGGACGGCGCGGAGCTGTCGGTCATTTCCGAACCGCTGTCGGTCATTTCCTATAAGCCGTCGGACGGTGTCAGCGAGCCGCCCGCGAAAAACGGCAAGGTGTGGTATGAGACCGCCTATGAAACGGATCGCGCATGGTATACCTGTAAATCCTTCGGCATGCCGCCGTGCACGCCGTGGGGCAACATTTTCTATAATTCTTCCATCTACAGTCAGAACAGCATCACCGTCACCGACATCAAAAATGACGGCGCAACGGTCAAAAACGGCACGTTCACCTTCGAAATGACGATGACGCTGGAAAAGGCACTCACCTCCACCGTGCCGCTCAAGGCGGCGATCTGGGTGCGCAATTCCGTTGATCAGGCATCGGCGGCATCGCTGGTGCCGGTGACCGAGACGGACATGACGCAGTGGCCCGTCGGACGCGCGTTCACGGTGCAGTTTCGCATGACGGTGCCGTCCTATCTCGCAAGCGGACGCTATACCCTGCAGTGGGATGACACCTATATCTCCATTGCCAACGAGGACATCACCGACGGCAAGTTCATCAGCTTCAAGCTGGTGAACGAGGTGGAAAACGAGGAAACTGTCGCCGAGATCGTGACCGAAAACGGCGCACCGACCTTGAAGGTCAACGGCGAGCCGGTGTCGTTCTTTGCCTATTCCCGTCCCGACTATAACCAGTTCAACTGGGATCACGAGGCGGCGATGAGCAAAGCGGGCATGGAGGTCTATACCGTGCGTCAGGGCTGTCTCGGCAAAAACTCGCTCGATTTCTGTTGGCCTGCGGACGGCGTCGTGGACTTTGACGCTTTCGACAAGCCGATCTATGAAACACTCAGCAACAATCCCGATGCGTTCCTCAATGTGCAGGTCGGCATGTATGCGCCGAGCTGGTGGTTCGAGACACATCCCGAGGATCGCGTGCTGGTGAGCCATGCCGACGGCAGCTTCACCAATTTTGCGGAATCGCAGACCTTTGCCTCCGAAACCTTCATGAAAGAGGCGGGTGAGGTGCTGCGGCAGCTCATGGAGCACATGAAGTCGCAGAGCTATTACAGTCGCGTCATCGACATTCAGGTGACATCCGGCACATCGTTTGAGAACATGTACTGGGGCGGCGGCTCAACGACCTATACACCGGATTTCAGCGAACCGTATATCAAAAAATTCCAGTCGTGGCTGGAGAAAAAATACGGTACGGTGGAAGCGCTGCAGGCGGCGTGGAAGGATCCGTCCATCACCACGTTCTATGACTACACCGACTATGACTGGAGCACGACCGACGGTCTGTCGGAAAGCGCACGCTGGAAACAGGTGCTGCCGACCTGGTGGGATCACATCAAGAATGTGCGTGTGCGTCCCCGCACCTTTGCCGAACAGACGGCATATGAGGGCGTCAACAAGACCTATCTCAACAACAATAACGGCTTTGAGCAGCAGGTGATCGATCAGAATCTGTTCCTCATGGATATACAAAACGACAACATGCTCTATTGGGGCAGGATCGTGGACGATGTGCATGAGGGCAAGAAGCTCACAAGCTGCTTCAACGGCTACCTGTTTGCAGGCACAGGCGCGCACGATATCTCCCGCCAGCACGCCGCGTTTGTCAAAATGCTGCGCGATGACACCTATGATTTCTTCGTGTCCCCGGCGGTCTACAGTGAACGCGAGCTGGGCGGCTCCGATTCCTATATGGGTGCGCAGGACACCGTGCAGGCATACGGCAAGCTGGTGGTCATCGAAGAGGATCACCGCACACCGCTCATCCGCAACTTCGGCGGCGTGAGCTGGGATGCTGCGGACGATTTCAGCGTCGGCGCCACCCGCACGATGGAAGAATTCCTGCTGCAGGTGAAAAAGAACACGACAAATGCGCTGGTCTCCGGCAACGGCGTGTGGATGTTCGATATGCAGGGCGGATGGTTTGACGACGACCAGTTCTATCAGCTGGCACAGGAGATCAAGGCGGAATGGGACATTTCGCAGTATCTCAAAAAGGATCTGACCGGTGAGGTGGCATATTACATTCCCGATGAAGCCGCACCGTATCTGAGCCTTAACTATCAAAGCTATTCGGCGCAGATCCTGAACTTCGGCGGACAGCGCATCCAGCGCCGCGAGCTGCAGCGCATCGGCAATACCTTCGATGTCTATCAGATCTCATCGCTGGTGGACGGCAAGGTGCCCGATCATAAGATCAACCTGATCTTCTCGCCCTATCAGCTCACCGACGAGGAAAAAGCGGCGATCGACCGCGAGCTGAAACGCGACGGCAAGATCATTGTGTGGATCTATGCCTGCGGTGTTTCCGACGGCAAGACCGTCGACATCGACCACGCGACCGCACTCACCGGCATTCCGCTGGTGATGGAGGAACGCCTCGGCGCTGTCAATGTCAAGGTGACAGACGACACAAGTCCTGTCACGACCGGCATGAAGGGTGCGATCTACGGCGTCGAAAACGGCGTCGATCCGATCCGCCAGTCGCCTGTTATCTACGGCGACCGCAGCAGACTGGACAGCTCCTTTGAGGTGCTCGGCACGCTGATGGACAACGGCGCTCCCGCGCTCATCAAAAAGGACATGGGCGACTGGACCAGCATCTATTCCTCGGCGGTCGCCATCCCCGTCGCGATGCTGCGCAATCTGATGCAAATGACGGATGTACATACCTACACCGACGATCTTTCCGCCAACGTTTTTGCAAACGGCGCCTATGTCGGTATTCATTCCGCATCGGACGGCACAAAGACCGTCCGTCTGCCGGAGACGCGGGCGGTGTATGACGTATATGAGAGACGCTTTGTCTCCATGTCCGCCGACAGCTTTACCTATGAAAACGAGAAAAACGGCACACACCTTTTCCGCCTGACCACGCCGAACACCTATACGGTGGTGGCGCGTGTGCGCGGCGGACACGGCACGCTGTCGGCAAACGGCTTGACCGAAGTGCCTGTCGGCAAGGGCTATACGCTGCAGATCACGCCGGACAAGGGCTATGAGATCGCTGCGGTGACCGTCAACGGCAAAGCCGTGGATGTGACCGAAAAGCTCGACTGGGCACAGCTCACGGAAAATAAGAGCATCCTCGTGCGCTTTAGCAAGATCGGCACGTCGGACGAACAGCCGACACCCGATCCCACCCCGACGCCCGCGCCGGAACCGACCCCGACAGAACCCGATCCGACCCCCGCGCCGACGCCGACACCGATCTCACCCGAGCCGGATGATGAGCCGACGCCGATTGAGCCGGAGCCCACGCCGACCGATAACCCCGTGATCCGCACGTTCACGCGCGTGATCCGTCGGCTGAACATGACGGCGGTCATGGGCATTGTCGGCGGCACACTGACCGCTGCCACCGGCGGCACGCTGCTGATCCTGTGGCTGGTAAGACGCAAGAAAAAACACGCTTTGGAAGAATTGGAAAAGGAGGGAGAGACGTCATGAAAAAGATGATACGGTGTTTGGCGCTGCTTTCGGCGGTGCTGATGTGCATGACGGCAACGGGCTGCAACCTTATATTGGAAGAGACCGTGACCTCACGCTATATGGACAGTGACACGCCCGGAACGCCGTCGCAGGGCGACATTTCGACCGACGGCACGACGGCGGACGGGGACATAACCGTCGTCACGGATAATGCGGGCAACGTCAAGCCCGACAAAAGCAACGCCGGCGGAAAAGCCGATGCTGTCAAAAGAACGACCGTGACAACGGCAAAGCCCGCGGACACCGCACGACAGGAGCCGAAGCTGTCCGGCAAGCTGGAGCTGCAGATCTTCACCAATGAGTCACAGACTGCCGACGGCGGCTGGACGAAGGTCATCAACGCCTTTGAGGATGCGACCGGCATCGCGGTGACGGCACACATCGGCTCCAGCGTGAACACGATGATGAGCGCCAGATGGCGCAAGGACAATCCGCCGGATTTCATTTGGCTGGACGGTTCGGGCATCCCGGACGTGCAGTATGAGGCGGCGGGAAAATTTGCCGATCTTTCGGATCTGTATCAAAACGGCTATGTCTACGGTACGGAAACGAAGATCAAGAATGTCATTGACAAGAATATGCTGCGCTATCACGGCAATGCGCTCACCCGTATGCCGCTTTTGAATATCGCAGGCGGTCTGTGGTATGATGCGAAATTCCTGGAGAGCAAGGGGCTGAGCGTTCCGCAGAACTACACCGAGCTGTTGGAAACGGCGAAAAAGGCAAAAACGCTCGGACTTTCCACCTACACCTACCCCGGTCTGTACCCGTCCTATTGCATGTCGAATTTCATCATTCCCGCGATTGCTGCCTACGGGCAGAGCTATCTTGACGCATGGCTTTCCGGCAGCAAGGCGGCAATGCAGGATGCGCGGTTCAAAAAGGTGCTCGAAAACTACACGGCGTTTTGCCGCACGGGCGGTTATCTGATGACCGGCTCGACGACCATGGATCACACATCCACGCAGCAAAAGTGGATCAACCATCAGACGCTGTTCATCGCCAACGGTCTTTGGCTGCCCGACGAGACGCGCAAGCTGTGGGCGGCAAAGAATTTTGATATGACCTGGACGACCTCGCCGCTCATCGAGAGCAATCAAAAGCCGACGGCGGTGCTCAACAGCAAATATATCGCCGTGCCGACCAAGGCAAAGAACAAGGAAAATGCGCTTGCCTTTGTGCGTTTTCTGATGCGGGAGGACTCGCAGAAGACGCTGATGTATTCCTTCGGCTATATGGGCGTGCGCACGGACATGAAGTTTGACACCGCGCAGTTCATCCGTGAAAGCGGCGGCTCGGATGCCGCAAAGGCAACCGCCAAGGCGCTTGACCGCATCATGAGCAGCGGCGTGCAGCGGGTCTACTGGCATGAAAGCTGGGGTTCTCTCGGTGAGACCATTGCCACCGAGATCAATGAGCTGTCCGTCACCAACGGCAAATCGGTGGATCAGGTGATAGCCGCGATCGCTGCGGCTGCACCGAAGCCGTAAGGACGAAAGGAGCGAGCATTTTATGAAAAAAGCCGATCGGGCGGCGTCGAAAACACCCGCGCGCCTGACACGCTCTCAGCGGGGGTTCCTTTGGGCTTTCGGCGTGCCGACCTTCCTTTTGTATGTGTATATCTGCATTGTGCCGATGCTCACCTCGGTGCGTGACAGCCTTTTTGACTGGGACGGCTACGGTGAAAAGGTTTTTGTCGGTCTCAAGAACTATAAGGAGATCTTCACCGACCCGGTGTTCGGCACTTCCGTTAAAAACGACCTTTTCATCGTCTTTTTCAAGGAGATCATCATTGTCGTGCTGGCGACGCTGTTCGCCATGTGCCTGACGCGTCTGCGTTTCGGTAAGCGAGAGGGCGGCGCATATCGGTATCTTCTCTATCTGCCGAACATCCTCTCCATCATCGTCATCACCCGTGTGTGGAAGTTTTTCTTCGAGCTGGGACTTTTCGACCGCTTGCTGAAGATGCTCGGCATCGGCTGGACGTCGCAAAACGGGTGGCTTGCCGATTATCCGCTGCCCATCATCATTTTTGTGGCAAGCTGGTGCGGCATCGGCAGCTTCATGATCATCCTGATCTCGTCGATCAACAACATTTCACAAGAGGTCTATGAGGCGGCGGACATCGACGGCGCAGGCGTGTTCCGCCAAATGTTCTCGATCACGCTGCCCGCGATCATGCCGCAGATACGGTATATGATCGTGACGATCCTCACAAGCTCTCTTGCCGCCAACTTGAACCTCATTTTGCCGTTCACGGGCGGCGGTCCCGGTACGAAATCGTATGTCATGGGACTGTATGTATACAATGCGGCTTACACCGATATGCGCGTGGGATATGCGAACGCGGCGGCGATCGTGCTGATGCTCATCAGCGTGGCGCTGGCGGGCACGGTCAACACGCTGGTGGCGCGCAGGGAGGAGCGATGATATGAAAAAACTGTCCAAGACCCCGTCGCTTTTGTCTCCCGAAAAGCTGCAGACCGTCGGATTGATTATGGTCGCGGTGCAGGTGCTCATGCTGTTTGTGATCGCCTGCAGCGGCGGATTGCGCTATCCGCACTTTTCCGGTGATCGGATGCTGGCTTTTGAGGACACGCTCTCTTTGATCGGCGTGTTCCTGCCCGGCGTCTGCGGATTGGCACTTTTGGTGTATGCGGGGCTGCACATCCGTTCCGAAAAACGGGACACCGTCGGCACGGTCATCGTGCGCTGGGTGCTGCGCATTATGCTGCTTTTCTGGGTGGTGCTGGTGCTGTTCCCGGTGGTGTGGATGCTGTATTCCTCGCTGAAAACGCCGACCGAGTTTATAAGCGACCCGTGGGGACTTCCGAAAGAATTATCTTTTTCCAACTATAAACAGGCGTGGACGGGATCGAACTTTGCCGGATATATTCTGAACACGGTGCTGATCACCGCGGGGGCAACGGCGCTGTTCTTCCTCATGCTGACGACCACCTCGTACATATTGGGGAAATATGTTTTCCGCGCTAAAAAGTTTTTCAGCGGCTTCTATTTTGTCGCCATGATGATTCCGTCGATTTTGGTGCTTGTGCCGCTGTTTTTCCAGCTGGAGTCTCTCGGCGGGCACATAAACAGCCTCATCGAAATGATCACCGGCACTAACCCCGGCATCAGCATGACCGACAACCGTGCGATGCTGACGGTCATTTATGCGGTACAGGCGATTCCCGTGCCGATCTTTCTTGTGACCGGCTTTGTGCGGCGGATCGATCAGAGCTTTTTGGAAGCGGCATATATCGACGGCGCGGGGGAATGGTATGTGTTTTCGCGCATCATTCTGCCGTTCATCCGCCCGATCGTGCTGTTCCAGTGTTTGGCGGTATTCATGGCGACATGGAACGAATACACGCTGGCAACAACATTTCTCGGCTACACGGAAGCACATCACACCCTTTCCGTCGGCTTGCAGCACATCACCGAAATTTTCAGCCGCGGACAGGATTTCGGCACGATCTTTGCAGCACTGACGCTGTCCATGCTGCCGATACTGGTGCTGTATACGGTGTTCCACAAGCAGTTCCTGCGCGGCACGGATGCGGGCGAGGGACTGAAATGATCTGTTTTCCGCAGTCGCCGCGGGCGGCTGAAAGTATATTACATTTCAGAGGAGGAAAAGCGATGAAATTGTCGGTACACGGCAGGCGCGTGCTTGCCACAGTGTCCTCGCTGGTACTGCTGCTGGCGCTGATCCCGCTGTCGACGCTCACTTCGTCTGCGTTGCAGGCGAGGATGGGCAAGACCGACCTGCTTGCGGAGCACGGTGGGTTCGACAGCGCAAGTGACTTCGGAACGGGAAAATTCTGGTATCCCGAGGGGAACAACACGGCAGAGGCGGTGCGCTCGGAGACTGAGGGGCAAAACGGCTCGGGCGCGCTGAAGCTGACGAGAGACGGCAGCGGACAGGCGTTTGTCTATGCAACGGTCTCCGTCACTCCGGGCGAGGAATACACCCTCTCCTATTACAAAAAGACCACCGCCCGCCTGGTGGCATACATCACGGTGCGCGACAACGGCTCGACGGCGATCGAAAGACAGGACGCGACCATGAACGAATATGCCGACTGGACGCGGATGACGCTGTCGTTCACCGCGCCGACGAGCGGCAAGATCCGTATCGACATCGGTCTCAATGCGGGGACGGGCTCGGCGCTGTTTGACAGCTTCTCGCTTGTCAGCAGCACCGAGACGACGGGCAGCTATCTGTTCAACGGTGACTTTGAGCAGGAAAACCACACGGCAAACTGGAACGGCATCACCGGCGACGATCTCACCGCCATCGATGCCACGGGCGGCCTTGACGGCAGTGCGGCGCTGAAGATCAAAAACGGCGGCGCCACTGTCTACAGCAACAAAATCGACGTCACCCCCGATACCGCCTACACCTTCTCGCTGTGGCGCAAAAAGGACGCACCTGTGCAGGCATATGTGCAGGTGTTTGAATTCGATGCCGCAGGCAATCTGCTCGGCGCACCCTCGACCGGCCGTAACTATCTGACCGGCACGGGAACGGCAAGCGACTGGCAGCAGTATACATTCACGCATACGATGCAGAGCAAGACCGCGTCCATGCGCCTGCAGATCCTGGCGAATGCGGGCAGCGGCGCGGCGTGGTTCGACGATATCACCGTGACAACGAGCTTCAAGGCGACCGAAATTCCCGCCTCTGCGCTGACGCTGTCCGAAAGCAAGGCGGAAAACGGGATGTCGACGTTCACTTTTGCGGTGAATGGTGTAACGTTGCCGCAAAGCGAGACGGCACTTGTGAACGCTGACCCGCTGCAAAAGCTTGTGACAAAGGACTATCGCTATCTGTTCGGCGCGACGGTGGACACCGCTGACCGCACGGATCTGAAACTGGACGCCGACGGCGACAGCCTGACGCTGCAGTTTGCCGACAACGATCAGAGCGTCTATGAGGTGCAGAAAAATGCCAAAAAGATCGTGCTGCCCGCGGAAACGACCTTCCTCGATCCGACGGATGTCGCAAAGGGCTACCGTTTGACCGAAGCGGTCATTCTCTACCGCAACGCCGACGGTTGGTCGACGACCTGCAAGCACAGCTATGACAGCTATCAGCGCACGACAGAGCCGACCTGTGCAAGAGAAGGCACGGAAAAGCTCACCTGTTCGCTGTGCGGCTATGAAAACACACGAAATGTGGAAAAGGACGCGACGGCACACGGCGATAAGCTGCACGCCGTGACGGCTGAACCCGCGACCTGTACGGAAACGGGTATCGTGGCGCACTGGCACTGCGACGGCTGCGGCAATAACTACAGCGATGCCGCCGGAACGGTGAAGCTGAACGATGTGACCGAGCCGATCAATGCGACGGCGCACGGCGATAAGCTGCACGCCGTGACAGCTGAACCCGCGACCTGCACGGAAACGGGTATCGTGGCGCACTGGCACTGCGACGGCTGCGGCAATAACTACA
>URNF01000011.1 GCA_900549155.1 uncultured Oscillospiraceae bacterium
TACCCACTGGTTCCAGCCGCTCACGGGCATCACCGCCGAAAAGCACGACAGCTTCATTTCGCCCACGGCGGACGGCGGCGTTATCATGGAATTTTCCGGCAAGGAGCTGGTGCGCGGCGAGCCGGACGCATCGTCCTTCCCGTCGGGCGGCTTGCGCGCGACGTTTGAGGCGCGCGGCTATACGGCGTGGGATCCCTCTTCCTATGCATTCATCAAGGATCGCACCCTGTGCATCCCGACGGCGTTTTGCTCCTATGGCGGCGAAGCGCTCGACAAAAAGACCCCGCTTTTGCGCTCCATGGAAGCCATCAGCAAGCAGGCGCTGCGCATGGTGCATCTGTTCGGGCACGACGATGTCCGCTTTGTCAATACCACGGTCGGCCCGGAGCAGGAATATTTCCTTGTGCCGGAAGAAATGTTCAACAAACGGCGCGATCTGCTGTTCACGGGCAGGACGCTGTTCGGCGCCAAGCCGCCGAAAGGGCAGGAGCTTGAGGATCACTATTTCGGTGCGATCAAGACCCGCGTTGCGGCATATATGCACGATCTCGACAACGAGCTGTGGAAACTCGGCATCCTCGCCAAGACTGAGCACAACGAGGTCGCGCCCGCCCAGCACGAGCTTGCCCCCATTTTCACCACCACCAACCTTGCCACCGACCACAACCAGCTCACGATGGAGCTGATGAAAAAGGTCGCCAGACGGCACGGGCTTGTCTGCCTTTTGCACGAAAAGCCCTTCGCGGGCGTCAACGGCTCGGGCAAGCACAACAACTGGTCGCTGTCCACCGATACCGGTGTGAACCTTTTGGAGCCGGGCGACACGCCGCATGAGAATGCGCAGTTCCTTGTGTTCCTGTGCGCCGTCATCCGCGCCGTCGACCTGCATCAGGATCTGATGCGCATTTCGGTCGCGAGCGCCGGCAACGACCACCGTCTCGGTGCAAACGAAGCGCCGCCCGCCGTTGTGTCCATGTTCCTCGGCGACGAGCTGACCGCCATTCTCGACGCGATCGAAAAAGACGCCGCCTATGACGCAAAGGAGCAGCCGCTTATGAAGATCGGCGTGCACATCCTGCCGCGCTTCCCCAAGGACAACACCGACCGCAACCGCACCTCGCCGTTTGCCTTCACGGGCAACAAGTTTGAGTTTCGTATGCTCGGCTCGACGCTGTCCATCGCCGGACCGAACACCGTGCTGAACACAGCAGTCGCGGAGTCGCTCGATGATTTTGCGACCGAGCTGGAAACGGCAGCCGATTTCAACGATGCCGTGCACACGCTCATTGTGCGCACCCTCAAGGAGCACAAGCGCATCATTTTCAACGGCAACGGCTATGACGAGGCGTGGATCGAAGAGGCGCAAAAGCGCGGACTGCTCAATCTGCGCTCCACACCGGAGTGCCTGCCCTATCTCATCCGAGGGGAAAACATTGCGCTGTTTGAGAAATACAAGATCTATACCCGCTCGGAGCTGCATTCGCGCTATGAAATTCTCCTCGATAACTACAGCAAGGTCATGAACATCGAAGCGGAGACCATGCTCGACATGGCGCAAAAGGAAATTCTCCCCGCCGTCGAAAGCTATGAGCGTGAGCTGACCGAAACGGCGCTGGCGAAAAAGCAACTGTTGCCGCATGCGGGGCGCACGGTCGAGGAACGGCTGGTGGAAAAGCTGTCCGCCCTTTCCTGCAGCTTCTATCAGAAGATGGACACGCTTGAAGCAGCGCTTGTCAACGCCCGCGAGCAAAAGGATGCGCTGGCGCTGGCGAACTATTATCACGACGTCGTCTTTGCCGCAATGCAGGACATGCGCGTCGATGCCGACCAGCTGGAAGCCACCACCGCCAAAAAGTATTGGCCCTATCCGACCTACAGCGATCTGCTGTTCGGTGTACAATAAAGAAACGTAAAAAAGCGTCCGTTTTTTGCAAACGGACGCTTTTTTCATCAAATGAAGAGGGTACACCCCTGTCTTTTGAAATGCTCGATCTTTTGCAGCATGCGCTCTTTCGGAATGTGCAGCTGCTGACACAGACAGGGAATGCAAAAAAACTCGGTGCTTGCGCGGTTTATGAACTTCTTTGTTGCCCCGATATCGTTAAAGGACAGCTCCCTGCCGCACGAAACGCAGCCCTGCATCACCGCTTCACCACCCTGCAGCGATAGACAAGACAGTCATAGGGCGCGACCTCGTGAACGGAAGTGCCGTTTTTGACCGTCTGCGTTTCTCCGCTCCATAGTTCACGCATTTCGAGCGTCCTGCCCGTGCTTTCCGGCAGTCCCAATTCGTCAAGATTGAGCCGCAGCTGCACCTGCTCGTCGCGGAAGTTGAAAATGCCGATCGCAATGTCGCCGTTTTCCAGATTTCGCGCATAGACCTTGACGCTCTTATCCCAGAAAGGCGTCAGCTTATAGACCTGGCGGCACGCCTCGTCCTGATTGATGGCGATAAGCTCACGGTTCGAAAGGATTTTCAGCGCTTCCCCGTCGATCTTGCGGATGTCACAGCCGATCATCAGCGGCGAGCCGAGCAGCGCCCAAATGGAAAAATGCGTTTTATACTGCTCGGGTGTCAGCTTCTCCAGCCCGACATTGCCTGCGCCGTACATGCCTACAACGAGCATATCCATATCGTTGAAGCATCCCTTGCCGCCATAGGGGAACAGGCGCTCCTGTGCCTCGGTGAGGGATTTTATCGACTCCCAGCTGTCAAAAATGTCGCCCGTCGAGCGCCACATACCGGCGCCCGTTTCGCGGATCCATTCCGCCGTGTTGTCCGCACCCCACGAGCAGGCGCTGAACAGAATGTCCCTGCCGCAGTTTTCGAGTGCCAGTCCCATGCGGCGATACAGGTATTTCCCGTGAATGATGTTGCTGTGGAAGCAATAGTCATATTTGAGGAAATCCACGCCCCACGACGCAAAGGTCTCGGCATCTTCGAATTCATGCTCAAAGCTGCCAGGATAACCCGCGCAGGTCAGGTTCCCCGCACAGGAATACATGCCGAATTTCAGCCCTTTCCCGTGCACATAGTCCGCGACCGCCTTCATCCCGTGCGGGAATTTTTCGGGGTCTGCAACCAGTCTGCCGTTTTCGTCGCGCTCCCGCAGCGACCAGTAGTCGTCGATCACAAGGTAGGTATAGCCGAGTTCCGGCAGTCCCAGCTCCGCCATCCTGTCCGCCGTTGTGAAAATCAGCTCCTCGCTGATGTTTTCACCGAAAGTGTTCCAGGAATTCCAGCCCATGGGCGGTGTGTTTTTTATCATAGTCTTGACCTCCGCAAATACATGTTGTACACTGACTATATAGTAAAAACGTCTCTGTTTCTATAGCTTTTTATTTCATAAGCATGTACTATTGTTTCAAGCGAGGGCTGACATGAACAATCACATCTATTACAGCGGAACGCAGGACTGCGCCGACATGCATTCCTGGGGACCCGGCGCGCGCACCTATACCGTCATTCATTATATCCTCAGAGGCAAAGGTACCTTTATCCGCAACGGCAAGCGCTTTACGGTGACCGCCGGAGAGAGCTTCGTCATGCGACCCTTTGAAACCGTGTGGTATTATCCGGACAGAGACGACCCCTGGATGTATACATGGGTGGAATTTGAACACGAGCACTTTCTGCCGTTTCTGAACAAGATTGCCTTTGCAAGGGACGACTGCATCATCGGCTTTGTCGAGTCGGCGCGCATCCGCCCGCTTTTCGACATGCTGTGCGAAGCCATGCCCGTGCAGGCAAAGCATGCGGCATACGGGTTGACGCTTGCCGTTCTCGGCACATATGCGGATCTTTTTCCGCTTGCCGCCGACAGCGGCGATGACACGGCGACGGCGGCGGTGAACGTTATCCGACGGAAGTTTTACAAACCGGATTTCGACATTGCCGCCCTTTGCGCCGCGCTCGGCACGAGCCGCGCCACGCTGCACCGCTGCTTCACAAAGCGATACGGCACCTCTCCCGGGGCATATCTGCTGCAATATCGGCTCACCGGTGCCCGCGAGCTGCTGGAGCACGGGCAGTCGGTCAAGGCTACCGCGCTCTCCTGCGGCTTTCGCGATCCGCTGTATTTTTCAAGGCTGTTCAAAGCGGCGACGGGCGCATCTCCCACAGCATACAGGAAAGCCCATGAAAACTGACGTTTTCATGGGCTTTCAGACTGTTCAAAGTTTCTCTATGTCGGCGATCAGCGCAGCCGCTTCTTCCTCGGTCGTTGCCCAGCTTGTGCAAAAGCGCACGACAGAGCCGTTTGCGGCAGCACCCATATCCTCAAAATAATAGTTTTGCGCCAGCGCCGCCTTTTGGGCGTCGGTGAGAATGACAAACTGCTGGTTGGTGGGGCTGTCCACCCAAAGCGGCACGCCCTTTTTCACAAAGGCATCCTTGATCCGCATTGCCAGCGCGTCGGCGCGCTGCGTTTCGCTGAAATATTCGCCGCTTTCCAGCATGGCGGCAAACTGCAGCCCCATAAGCCATCCCTTTGCCATGACCGCACCGTGCTGCTTCATATATGCCTTAAAGCGGGGCTTCAGCGCAGGTGCGGTGATGACGACCGCCTCGCCGAACAGCGCGCCGCACTTTGTGCCGCCGAGATAGAATACATCGCAAAGCGCGGCAAGATCGCGCAGCCAAACGTCGTTTCCGTCGGCGCCGAGTCCATAGCCGAGACGCGCACCGTCCACAAAAAGATACATCCCATACCGACGGCACACGGCGCTGATGTCCTCAAGCTCCTTTTTGGTATACAGCGTTCCCTTTTCGGTCGGAAAAGACAGATAGACCATCTTCGGCTCGGTCAGATGCTCCGGCGTGCCGCCGTCATAGTACTGCGCTGCCAGATCGGCGATCTGCCCCGCCGTGATCTTGCCGTCGGTGTTCGGCAGCTCCAAAATTTTATGTCCCGTGTTTTCAACGGATGCTGCCTCATGGCAGTTGATGTGCCCGGTGTCGGCGGCAATGACGCTCTGCACCGGCGACAGCGCCGCAGCGATCACGACAAGGTTTGCCTGCGTCGCGCCGGGGAAAAAGCGGATCTCCGCGTCCTCACGCGCCGTCAGCTGCTTTATGATGTCCTGCGCTTTCCGGCACAAGGTGTCCTCGCCGTATCCCGCAAAGCTCTCCGCATTGGCGCTTTCCAGCGCCCGCAGCACAGAGGGCAGCGCCCCGCGGTTATAGTCATTGTTCAGTCGTATCATATGCACATCCCCTATTCTCTGTCGGATATCATACCACACGCGCCGCCGTTTTGCAAGACCTGATGGCAAACGGCACACTGCGATACGATCGCCGCAGCGATCGTATACACCTGAAAACGTCTCTTATCCGAGAACGACGATTTGAGAGAAAAGAGAAGAACGAGGAGAGAAAAGGGAAGAGAACAAAAAGCAAACGACAATTTTCTTTCGAAAATTGTCGTTTGCTTTTTGGTGAGCCATCGGGGATTCGAACCCCGGACACCTTGATTAAAAGTCAAGTGCTCTGCCAACTGAGCTAATGGCTCGTTTTGCGTGCCTAGTTATTATACTCAAATGGCGCGCACTTGTCAAGAAAAATTTATTTCCCGCTGCTGTTTTTCTCCGCCGCAGAGCGGCGGCTGAGCTTTATGACCGCAACGGTCATGTCGTCCGTGTGCGATGCGTCCTGTCTGCGGGCGGTTGCCGCCTGCAAAATGCTCTCCGCAAGCGCTGCGGCGCTGTCCGCCGTCGCATCCCGCAGATACTCCTCAAGCCAGGCGCTGCCGTCGGTCAGCACCCCGTCGCTCACCATGACAAACACATCCCCGACCGACAGCGTGTCGCTGTTCTCGGCAAACCCCGTGTCGCGCAGGATGCCGACCGGCATTGACGCGCCCTCCACGCGGGAAACGCGTCCGCCGCTGCGCAACAGCGACGCTGCCGCGCCCGCTTTATAGCTGCGCATGCTGCCGGAAAACAGATCCACCTGCAGAATGTCCAGCGTCGTCAGGCTTTCGTCGCCCGACTTTGCCAAAAGCGCCGTGTTGACAATGCGCAGCGCCGTGTCGGGGGACAGTCCCGCCTGCAGCAGCTTTTCCGCGATTCCCGCCGCCAGTGCGCCGTCCACGGCAGCTCTGCCGCCGCTGCCCATGCCGTCGCTGATGATGAGGGTCGCCTGTCCGCCGTCCGTGAAATGACGGCAGACATCGCCCGACAGCCGCTCGCCGTCCTCGGTGCGCTGCGCCACGCCGATGTCGGCGGCAAAAAACGGCTTTTCGGTCACAACGACCTTCACCGTGTTTCCGAGCCGCACCACCGTCGGGTGATCGAATGTGCGCCCGCAGCAGATCTGCAGCTCCCGAAACCATTTGCCGCCGTCAAGGCACACGCCGACATCCTCCGCGAGAATTTCCACCGTCAGCCGCTCCCGCCGATCCAACAGGCACACGGCTTCCTCGACCGGCATGCCGAAGTCCTCACAAAGCGCCACGACCCTGCCTGCCGTTTCCGTGTCCGCCTTTTGTGCTGCGGCAAACCGCCCGCACAGCTCCGACAGCATGTCCGCCATGCCGGAGAACTGGTCGGTGATCACCGCGCGAACCTCCGACAGGCGCCGCCACGCGTCCTCGCGCACGAGATATGCCCGATAGCCCGCATTGACGCTTGCCGCAATCTCCGGCTGATGACGGCAGCTTTGCCGCAAAAAGCCCGAAAACTCCTCTTTTTCCACGCATCCCTTTTCCCGCAAAAGCGGCGTCAACGCGTTGAAGGCATCCATCACCTGTGCAAAATTTTCTTCCCAGCAATACATCCGCAGCCCGCAGTTGCGGCACACCCCGTCACCGGCACAGCGATACATTGTGCCGAGATCGGGCGCGCCGTAGTTTGTCAGCTTCTGCGACACGGCATTCACCTGCTCCGACACCTGCGCCATGGCATGGGACGCCGTGTCGAGCCGCATCGTCATCGCGTGCCGCATCCCCTCCACAGCGGGGATATGCTGCCCATATACGAGATACCGCCGCAAGAGCTTGTCTATCCCGCGCGGCAGCACCACAAACACCACGCACGCCGCTGCCGTCTCATAGATGGACGCAGCAGCTGCCATGTCCGTCGTTGCCGTAAGGCAAACGAGCACGTCCGCGATCAGAAATACCCCCGCCACCGCAAATCGTCCATAGCGGGAAAACACGCCTGCAAGTAATCCGCCGAACGCCAGCGCGATCCCGATATACAGGCGTTCCGGCATGCACAGCGTCGCCGCCACGCCGAGCACGATCCCGGCGACCGCGCCGCTTTGTTCCCGTCCCCCGCGCGCCAGCAGCATGACGATCACCGCCGCCAGCACTCTGCCCGGCGACAAATAGTACCATTCAAACGGCATCAGCGCCATCAGCGCGGTCGCACCGAGCAATATGACCCCCGTCTGCTCCGACACGGTCATGGCGCGGCGCTCGCCGCTTTGTGTCATGAACCCGAAGGCTGCGCAGAAGAAATAGGCAAAGCCCCCTGCCGCAAGGCTTTCCGCCACCGTCAGCAGCACCGTCAGCCACGCCCCTGTGCCGTTCATGAGCAGCCCGCTCACGAGCGTTGACGCAAACGCCAAAAGCGGTGCAAAGCCCCGCCTTTTCGATAGACGCGGCAGCACGCCGCACGTCCAGCGCACCGCCCCCGTCACCGCGACCGCCGCCATATAGCGCAGCGGCAGTGCCGCCCCGCCCGGCAGAAGATAGCCGACAAGCGTCGCTATGTATACGAGCACGGCGCCCGTACCGGACACGCCCGCCGCGAGACTGATGCCAAACGGTGCCAGCGCCCCATAGATCATTCCCTGCGGCACGATGAGTCCCAGCAGCATATACAATACGGTCACGACAACGTGGGCATTTCCCTGTTCTTTGTGTTCTGTCGGCGTCACCGAGGGAACGCCGATCACTGCTTTTTCTTTCAACTTCCTCACCACCGCCCCCAGTATACACAAAAGTGCCCGCCGTTTTTGTCACAAACGGCGGGCACTTTTTATGTTGTTCTCTGAAAAAAGGCGGAAAAAAAGCGGAAATTTCAAAAGCCTGTCGGTTATTCCACCGTGATGGACGGCAAGCACGCCATGGCGGCATCCTTTGTCGCCACACCCGTGCCGTCGCACTGCGCGCAAGCCGTGCCGCAGGCGGATGCCAGCCGCACACACTCCGCCGTCGGATGTCCCTTGACAAATCCGACGATGAAGCCCGCAAGCGCGCTGTCTCCCGCGCCGACGGTGGATTTCACCTTCACCTGCGGCGCATCGGCAACCACCGTGCCGTTTTCGGAGAGCAGCACCATGCCGTCCGCACCGAGGGTGAGCAGCACCTGCTCCACACCGACCGAAAGCAGTGCTTTTGCCTCGTCGGCGGCGTTTGCCTTTGTCAGCGGCTTGTCGACGATGTGCTGCAATTCATGGATGTTGGGCTTTATGAGCCACGGCTTTATCCGTCCGTAGTCCGCAAGCGACAGGCAATCGGTGTCCAGCGCCACAAGCGCGCCGGCACTTTTGGCGCAAAGGATCAGCTCGATGTAATCCTGCACCGCCAGATTTTCCGGCAGACTGCCCGCAAACACCACCACATCGCCCGCACGCACCCGTGCGCCGAGATACGCCATGAGCGCGCCGAGCAGGATCTGCGACAGCGACTGTCCGCGGCGGTTGATCTTCACCGTCTTGTCGGCATAGCGCAGCGTGAGGTTTTCCCGCACCGCGCCGTCCACCTCAAGGATGTCAAAGCGCAGCTCGTCATGCTGCAAAAACCCGGCAAACTCATGACGGTTTTCCCCGCCTGCCAGCGCGATACACAAATTGTCCACGCCGAAGGAGTGCAAAACGCGGGACACGTTGATGCCCTTGCCGCCCGCTTCGCGCTTTTCCTTTTCCACATGGTTGACGGCGTCTGCATCCAGCCCGTCCGTCCACAGGGTCACGTCGATCGAGGGGTTGAGCGTGACGGTATATACATCTCTGTTCATACGCTTACCCCCGATGCCACTTGACGCCCTGCGGCGTATCCTCAAGCACGATGCCCTGCGCCTTCAGCTCGTCGCGGATGCGATCCGCTTCCGCCCAATTCTTGGCGGCGCGCGCCGCTGTGCGGGCGGCAATGAGACGGTCGATCTCCTCGTCCGCTGCGTCCTCTTTTTTGGCATACAGCAGTCCCAGCACATCGGCAAGCTCCGCAAAAAGCGTCTGGGCCGCCGCCACCGTTTGTTTGCTCGCTTTGCCGTCCGCCAGCATCAGGTTGATGTCCCGCACCAGCTCAAACAGCGCCGCGATCGCGTCCGCCGTGTTGAGATCGTCGTCCATGGCGGCAATGAACTGCTCGCGCCGCGCCGTGAGCTTTTCCGCAAACGCAGCATCGATCTCGCCGTCCGCCGCGTGCGCTGCGGCAAACGCCAGCGCGCTCTTGCAGTTATACAACCGCTCCAGTGCCGCAATGCCCTGTTCGATGATCTCCATGCTGTAGTTGATGGGGTTGCGATAGGTGGAAGAAATGAGGAAAAAGCGGATCGGCTCATAGCCGTATTTTTCCGCCACATCCCGCACCGTGAAGAAGTTGCCGAGCGATTTGGACATTTTCTTGTTGTCCACATTGATATAGCCGTTGTGCATCCAGTAATGGGCAAACGGCACCCCGTTTGCGCACTCGCTCTGTGCGATCTCGTTTTCGTGGTGGGGGAAGATGAGATCCTGTCCGCCGCCGTGAATGTCGATGGTCTCACCGAGATAGCGGCGCGCCATCGCCGAGCACTCGATGTGCCAGCCGGGACGGCCGTCGCTCCAGGGAGATTTCCAGAAAGGTTCGCCCGGCTTTGCCGCTTTCCAAAGGGCAAAATCCAGCGGATCCTCCTTTTGCTCACCCACCGCAATGCGCGCGCCCGACTCCAGGTCGTCGATCGGCTGGTGGGACAGCTTGCCGTAGACCTTGCATTTGCGGGTACGGAAATAGACGTCGCCGTTCGGCGCGACATAGGCAAAGCCCTTTTCAATGAGCGTCGCGATGATGCTCTGAATTTCGTCGATGTTTTCCGTCGCCTTGGGGTGCACCGTGGCGGGCTTCACGCCGAGCCCTCTTGCGTCCTTTTCAAACTCCGCAATATATTTTTCGGAGATCTTGTCATAGGTCGTGCCTTCTTCGTTGGCACGGCGGATGATCTTGTCGTCGATGTCGGTGAAGTTCTGCACGAACCGCACATCATAGCCGCGCCACTCCAGATACCGCCGCAGCACGTCGAACACGCACAGCGGGCGCGCGTTGCCGATGTGGATGAAGTTATACACCGTCGGGCCGCAGGCATACATCCGCACCTTGCCCGGCTCGATCGGCACAAATTCCTCTTTGGTTCTTGTCAGCGTGTTATAGATCTTCATGATTTTCTCCCTCTTTTTTTCGATTCTTCTTCAGGCTTTCCACTTCCTCATGCAGCCGCTGCAATTCCTGCGCGACAGGGTCGGGAACGTGTATCTGATCCAACTCGCCCACGCGAAAGCCGTTTTTGCGCACGACCCGCGCGGGAATACCGACGGCGGTACAGTTATCGGGAATGTCCGTGAGCACCACCGCGCCCGCAGCGATGCGCACATTGTCGCCGATGTGGATGGGGCCGAGCACCTTTGCGCCCGCGCCGACCATGACGTTGTTGCCGAGCGTCGGGTGGCGCTTGCCTTTGTCCTTGCCCGTGCCGCCGAGCGTCACGCCCTGATAGATGGTGCAGTCGTCGCCGATCTCGGTAGTCTCGCCGATGACCACACCCGTGCCGTGGTCGATGAAAAAGCGCCGTCCGAGCTTTGCCGCAGGATGGATCTCGATATTGGTGCGCCGCACACAGCGCTGGGAGATCCAGCGCGCCAAAAACTTCATGCCGTGGCGATAGAAAAATGCCGCCCGTGCATGGGAACGCACCGCTTTATAGCCGTTATACAGCAGCATGACCTCCAAAGCGGAGCGGGCGGCGGGATCGCGCTCGCAGATGGTGCGAATGTCCTCCCGCATCTTATCAAACATGGTTCATCACTCCTATAAAAACAAAAAACGCCACCGACGGGCAAAAGCCCACCGGAGGCGTCAAAACGCGGTTCCACTCCTGTTTCTCACTCAAGGGACGAAAATCCCCCTGCCGGATAACGGCGGCTGCCGAAGCGGGATACTCTGTTTCCCCCGCTCTGCCGTCAGGTGCATTTCTCCGCCGTCTGCCTTGTGTGCGCGCTTTCAGCCGCGGCGCGCGCTCTCTGTGCGGCTTTTGACGGATACTTCTCCTGCCGATTACATTTTCTCTTTACAGTATATACGATATTTGCAAAATTGTCCACACTTTTTTATTTTCCCTCTTTGAGAAATTCCCGACAGTCCCACACATATTGAAAGCCCGAGATGACCGTCATCACGGCGGCAATCCAAATGAGCACTCTGCCGAAAATGAGCAATCCCGTAAACAGTGCGTCGGGCAGGGCGACAGCGGAGAGAATACCTGTGCGCCACGAGCAGAATTCCAAAGCGGCGAGCATATACAAAATCGCTACAAACTGCATCACCGTTTTCAGCTTGCCCGACATGCTGGCAGCCACCACCTTGCCGCCCTTTGCGGCAAGCAGGCGCACCGAGGTCACCATGAATTCACGGGACAGAATGAGCATGAGCGCCCACGCATCCATGTGTCCCTGTGCCAAAAAGCCGATGAACGCTGCCGTTGTCAGCATTTTGTCGGCAAGCGGATCGAGAAATTTGCCGAAGTTGGTGACAAGCCCTCTGCATCTGGCGATCCTGCCGTCAAAAAGATCGGTCAGCGCCGCCGCGCCGAAGGTCAGCCCCGCCGCGAGATAGTGGAACGGGAAGTCCCACAAAAGCAGCAGCAAAAACAGCGGTGCGAGCAGCACGCGCAAAATGGTGAGTTTATTCGGTAAGTTCATGCTCATACTCTCCCATCAGATCCCAATCCATACGATCGGTTATTTTCACGGCGACCAGATCTCCCGCCGCGATCGGTATGCGCTTGCCGTTTTCATCGGTCGGTGTCGGGAAAAACACCTTGCCGTCGATGTCGGGGGCGTCTGCCTCACTGCGTCCGAACCAGCACTCCGCATAGCGGTCATAGCTTTCCACCAGCACCGGCAGCGTTTTGCCGATCTGCGCCGCATTGTGGGCGTCGGAAATGCGCGCCTGCAGCTCCATCGCCACGTCGCGGCGGTGATTTTTCACCCGCTCAGGCACCTGATGCGGCATTTTCTCCGCCTCGGTTCCCTCCTCGGGCGAAAACGCAAAGCAGCCCAGCCGTTCAAACCGCACATCCTTGATGAACGCGCAAAGCTCCTCGAAATCCGCTTCCGTTTCGCCGGGGAAGCCGACCATCACCGTTGTGCGCAGCGTGATGTCCGGCACAGTCTCCCGCACGTGTGCGATGATGCGGGTGAGGGTCTCGCGGTTGCCGGGTCTGTGCATCGCCTTCAGCACCCTGCCGCTTGCGTGCTGCAGCGGAATGTCCATATATTTTGCGACCTTTTTCTCCTTTGCCATCACCTGCAACAGGCGGTCGGTGATGTGCTCGGGATAGCAGTAAAGCAACCGGATCCAAAAAAGTCCGTCGATCGCGCAAAGCGCTTCCAAAAGCTCCGCAAGGCGGCTCTCGCCATAGAGATCCTGTCCATAGACAGTGGTGTCCTGCGCCACCAAAATCAGCTCCCGCACGCCGTTTTGCGCCAGCGTGCGCGCTTCCTCCACGATCGTTTCCATTTTGCGGCTGCGCAGGTTGCCGCGAATGCTCGGAATGGCGCAATAGGCACAGCGGTTGTTGCAGCCGTCCGCAATGCGCAGATAGGCGAAAAAGTGCGGTGTCGTTTGCAGCCGTTTGCCGTCCAGCTTCCAGCAGCTGCGATCGGGGAACGCGCAGACGCGCGCTCCGCCCATCACCCTTCGCACCGTCTCCACGATGTCGCCGTTGGCGCCCAGTCCCAACACAGCGTCACATTCGGGCATTTCCTCCGCGATCTGCTGCTGATACCGCTGCGCCATACAGCCGGTGACGATGATCTTCTGAATTTGCCCCTCTTTTTTGAGCTGGGCAAACTCCAAAATATTTTCGATCGACTCTTTCTTTGCGTCCTCGATAAATCCGCAGGTGTTGACGATCACCACATCGGCAAGACCGCTTTCCGCGATGACCTCCATGCCCGCATCCCGCAGCGACGCCAGCATCAGCTCCGCGTCCATCTGATTTTTCGGGCATCCGAGCGACACCATCGATACCTTTACTGCCATACTATGTAACCCTTTCGACCGTTATGACTCATCCTCTGTCGCCGCTTCCACGGCGCGCCGCACGGTGTCGTAGCCGAAGCCGTAGCGGGCGAGGGCGGCTGCCGTCCGCGCACGGGCGGCATCGTCTGACAGTTTATTATAATATTTTTTTCGCAAAAGTGCAAGAGCCAGTTCAAAATCCGTGACTTCCAGCTCCTCGACCGCTTCCTCGGCGATATCGCGGGCAACCCCCTTTACCCGCAGTTCCTGCAAAATGCGGCGGCGCGGATAGAAACGGTACTGCGCCATATTCTGCGCCTGCCGCACGGCATAGGCGCGGTCATTCACAAGTCCCACCGCGCAAAGCCGCTCCACAACCGCCGTTGCCGTTTCGCGGTCGGTCATACGGCACAGCTTGGTGACAAGCTCCCCCGCCGCATAGTCGCGGTCGGTGAGATAATAGAGCGCCCGCGACCGCACACGGTTATAGGCAGACGTTTTCAAAAGCGCTTCCAGCGCCGCGCCGTCAATGTCGCTCCCCACGCGCAGCCCGCTGTGATCGAATGTCGCCGCGTCCACCTCGGCTGTGTATTCCCCGTCGCCGAGGGACAGCTCATATTGCTGCCCGCGGATGCGTTTTGCCGCCGTGATCTTCATATCCCCGCCCCCTCAAAAAAGCAAGCGGCGTCGCAAGCCATTTTGCAACGCCGCTTTTTGTTCAGTCGTCCACCACAATGTCGATCTGCGCTTTCGCGGTCGGCGCCGTGACCTTTGCCGCCGCCTCGATCGGGATCTCCACCGGCTGCTGCACGGGGGCGGGCGCTTTCACCGCCGACGGGTTGAGCTTCGGCAGCCCCGCCCGCACCTGTTCCTCGATCTCCGCCATCAGCTCGGGATGTGCCCGCAGATAGTCCTTTGTGTTTTCCTTGCCCTGTCCCAGGCGATCCTCTTTATAGGAGAACCACGCGCCGGACTTTTGCACAATGTCCAGCTTCACCGCGAGATCCACAAGCTCGCTGTCGTGCGAGATGCCCTGCCCGTAGATCACGTCGAACTCCGCTTCCTTGAACGGCGGCGCGACCTTGTTTTTCACGATCTTCACACGGGTGTGCGAGCCGATCGGCTCACCGCCCACCTTGAGCGTTTCGGCGCGGCGCACATCAAGACGCACCGACGCATAATATTTCAGCGCGTTGCCGCCCGAGGTGACCTCGGGATTGCCGTAAACCACGCCGACCTTCAGACGCAGCTGGTTGATGAAAATGGCGATGCAGTTGGATTTCGCGACCACGGGCGCCAGCTTGCGCATCGCCTGCGACATCAGACGCGCCTGCAGACCGACATGGCTGTCGCCCATCTCGCCCTCGATCTCGGCACGCGGCACCAGCGCCGCCACCGAGTCCAGCACCACAATGTCCACAGCGCCCGAACGGATGAGCGCTTCCATGATCTCCAGCGCCTGTTCGCCCGCATCCGGCTGCGACACCAAAAGAGAATCGACGTCCACGCCGAGCGCCTTGGCATACACCGGGTCCAGCGCGTGCTCCACGTCGATATACGCCGCTTCGCCGCCTTTTTTCTGCGCTTCCGCGACCGCGTGCAGCGCCAGCGTCGTTTTGCCGGACGCTTCCGGCCCGTAAATCTCGATGATCCTGCCGCGCGGCAGACCGCCGATGCCCAGCGCCGCATCCAGCGCCATCGAACCGGTCGGGATGCAATCCACCTTCATGCCGATGTTATCGCCGAGACGCATCACAGCGCCCTTACCATAGCTGCGCTCGATCTGCTGCAGTGCCGCATCCAAAGCCTTTTTGCGCTCGTCCTGCGCGTCGGTCTTTGCCTTTGCCGCTTTCTTTTCTGCCATTCCGTCCATTCCTTTCGAGAACATTTTTTCGATTGGGCAACGCCCCATTGCCCCCATTATAGCGCATTGTTTCACAGAAATCAATAGATTTTGCAAAATTTTCGAACATTCGTTCTATTTTTTATATCCGACCACGACGCGGTCATGCCCCGCAAGATCCCGACAGGTTTTCACCGCCTGCAGTCCCGCGTCGGCAAACAGCGTTTCCACCGCCGCGCGCTGGTCAAACCCGATCTCCGCCGCCATGAAGCCGCCGCTTTTCAAAAGCGGCACAAAGCGATCGGCAAGCACGCGGTAGAAAAAAAGCCCGTCCGCGCCGCCGCAAAGCGCCGTTTTCGGCTCTCTTTGCACTTCCTTTGCCAGCGTCGGCAGCACCGCCTCGCGGATATAGGGCGGGTTGGAAAGGATCGCGTCATATTTCCCCGTCAATTCGACATCGCAGATGTCCGCCAAAAGGGGCTCGACGGCATATTGCGGATACCGCCGACAGTTTTCCGCGAGATAGGCAAATGCCGCCGCAGACTTTTCCACCGCCGTCACCGTCACATCCGTTTTGAGGGACGCAAGCCCCAGCCCGACACAGCCGCTGCCCGCACAGAGATCCAACGCCTGCGGCGCGGGAACATCCCGCAAAAGCGCCGCCGCCGTTTCACAAAGCAGCTCCGTGTCCTGTCGCGGGATGAGCACCCCCTCGCCGACCGAAAGGCGCAGCGAGAGGAAATCCCATGTGCCGAGCAGATATTGCAGCGGTTCGCCCGCGATGCGCTTTTCTACCGCCGCCGCACGTTTTTCCGGCGGCAGATCTTCAAAGATGCACTGCGCCTCAAACGCCGCATTTTTGATGCCCGCCGCCCGCAGGCGGTCGGTCATCTCCCGCAGCGCGGCGTCGCTCACCATTTGTCCGCCTCCGGATCGTCGGGGATCACCCGCTCCATCGCGGCAATGGCACATTCGATCATGCTGTCGTCCGGCTCCTTTGTCGTCAGGCGCTGCATCCACAGCCCCGGCGCAGAAATGATGCGGGTGAACAGGTTGTCCTTTCTGCCCGCCAGCTTGATGAGCTCATAGCCGACGCCCACCACCACGGGAATCGTGAGGATCTTCACGACCGTGCGCAAAACCGAATTCATGTCCGGAATAAGCATGGAAACGATCATGCCGACGAGCAGCATCAAAATCATGAACGACGTGCCGCAGCGCGGGTGGAAACGGCATTCGGGGCGGATGTTCTCCACCGTGAGCGGCTTGCCCTGCTCATAGCAGAAGATCGTCTTGTGCTCCGCGCCGTGATACATGAACACGCGCTTTATGTCCTTCATCTGCGCCACCAGCGCGATATAGCCCACAAACAAAACAATGCGGAAAACGCCCTCGAACACCCCGCGCAGCAGCGCATGGTTGAAAGCGGGCGCCGCCTTGCACAGGCTGCGGAACAGAAAAGCGGGCAACCACACGAACAGTACCACCGCCACCGCCACGCCGAGCACGGCGCTGAGCGCCATGAGGAAATTCATCAGCTTCGGCGAAACGCCTTTCTTTTCGTCTTTCTCTTCCTCTTCTTCCTCAAGCCCGCTCAGCTCCGCCGAGCGCATCAGGCATTTATAGCCAAAGCGCAGCGAGTCGATGAAATTGAAGATGCCGCGCACAAACGGCAGACGCATAAAGCGCGGCTTGTTCTTTCCCGCCGTCTCCCATTCCTCAATGATGATCTTGCCCGACACATGGCGCACCGCCATTGCCGTCGTTTCGGGGCCGCGCATCATGATGCCCTCAATGAGCGCCTGTCCGCCGATGGATGTTTTCTTGATGATGTCCGGTTGTCTCTTTTCCATTATGCTTGCTCCTTTTGTTCGGTCGGGAGAGTGATGATGACACTGGTGCCGCAGCCTTCCCTGCTGTACAGATCCAGCGTGCCGCCGTGTCCCTCTATGATCTCATCCGCCACCGCCAGCCCGATACCGCTGCCGGGGCGGGTGTTGTTTGCCTTATAGAATTTCTTTTTCACCTGCGGCAGATCCTCTGCACGGATACCGCTGCCGGTGTCGCCGATGACCACCTGCACCGTTTTCCCGACGGCGGCATAGTCCACCCGCACGGTGTCGCCGCTGTCGGAATATTTGATCGCATTGTCCAGCACGTTGATGAACACCTGCCGCAAACGGTCGGCGTCCCCGATGACGGGCGGCAGCGTGCCCTTGCCCGCAAGCGTCAGGCAAACGCCCTTGTTTTCCGCCCTTTCGCGGAACAAAAGCACCGTTTCCCGCACGACGGCAGCAATGTCCACCCTGTCAAAATGCAGCGTCAGCTTGCCGCTTTGCATGCGGGAAAAGTCCAAAAGCTCTTCCACCATGTCGGACAGCCGTTCCGTCTCGTCGGTGATGATCTGCGTACCGCAGCGCACCGTTTCCGGGTCGTCCGGCGTTTGCTGCAGCGTCTCGCTCCAGCCGCGGATGGCGGTCAGCGGCGTGCGCAGCTCATGCGACACCGAGGAAATGAACTCATTTTTCAGCTGCTCGGCGCGTTGGATCTCCGCTGCCATATAGTTGATGGTGTCGCACAGGTCGCCGATCTCATCCCGACTGCGCTTTTGCACGCGATAGGCATAATCGCCCTTGGCGATGCGGCGCGCCGCCCTGCCGATCTCCTCGACGGGGTGCACGATCGAACGGATGAAGTAAAGCCCCGACATCGCCGTGAACAGCAAAATGATGAGCACGATGATACCGACGAGGATCGCCACGAAAATGAGCTGGCGGTCGATGAGCCGCAGCGTCACCACATAGCGCAAAGCGCCGATCGTCGCGCCGCTCCCGTCCGTCACCGTCGCGGTCAGTGCCATGATATGCTCGCCGGTGCTGTTGTGCTTTGTCTGCACCGTTCTGCCATCGTCCGCGCTGCGCGCAAGGCGGAAATCCTCGATCGCCTCGCCGCTTGCCGGCACAAAGCCCGTCGAGGACGCCAGAATCACGCCGTCGGCGGACAGCACCTGCAGCTCCATCTGCTCCTTGCTGTCAAAGCTCTCCACAAGCGCCGCCGCGCTGTCCGAAAGCTCCTGTGTCTGCTGCACGACAGCGGACACCGAGCGTCCGAAAAGGTTGGCGCGCCCCGACAGCACGTCCTGCGCACTCTGATAGTAAAAGCTGCGCATGAGCACCATCAGTGCCACCGCCGCGACCAGCAAGAAAAGGGCGATAAGCGAAAAGCCATAGAACAGCCAGCGGCGGGTGATCGTTTTTTTGACCGTCATCCTGCCTAATCCTCCCACTGATAGCCCTTGCCCCACACCGTGAGCAAATGGCGCGGTTCGGAGGGCTCATCCTCCAGCTTCAGCCGCAGGCGGCGGATGTTGACATCCACCACCTTGTCGTCGCCGACAAAGCCCTCGCCCCATGCCTCACGCAAGATCGCGTCTCTTGTCTGCGGCTTGTCGGCATGGGTGAACAAAAATGCCGCGATTTGATATTCCATCTGGGTCAGATCCAGAATTTTGCCGTTTTTTGCGAGCGTGTGCGCGCGGAGATCCAGCAAAAATGCGCCGCGCTGCAGCCGATCGCCGCTGTCGTTTTTCCTGCGCAAAATTTCCACGCGGCGGCACAGCGCCTCGATGCGCGCCAACAGCTCGCCGATGCCGAAAGGCTTTGTCACATAATCGTCCGCGCCGCAATGCAGCCCCTCGATCTTTTCCTGCTCCTGCGAGCGCGCCGTGAGCATCACAATGCCGATCGTCGGGTCGGCATCCCGCAGACGGCGGCAAACCTCAAAGCCGTCGATGCCCGGCAGCATCACATCGAGGAGCGCCACCGTCACCGTCGGCTGCGCCGCATACAGTTGCAAAGCTGCTTCGCCGCTGTCCGCTTCCAGCACCGTATAGCCGGCACGCCGCAAATTGAGCACCACAAAGCTGCGGATCGCCGCCTCGTCCTCACAAACCAAAATTCTTTGTTGCATGCCGTCCCTCCTCAGCTCAGTGTCACCAGCATATAGCTGATCTTTTCCGGCGTCAGGCGATATGCCGCCGTGTCATCATACCAAATGCGCAGCGTCGAGCCGCTGCCGAGCGTCTCAAAGGCATAGCCGTCCACCGACGCCTGTGCATCCTCGCGCTGTGCCTGCACCGCCAAAAACGGCTTTGCGCCTTCCTCTGTCACCGTGTCCAGCCACAGCACGCCGTTTTTCATGTCATAGCGCGTCGTGAGCGTCGCGATCCACTGATCCTCGACCTCGATGAAATAGCCGTCGGTGCGGTTGACGATCGCCGCAAACTGCCGCTCGGCTTCCCCTGCCTGCATATCCCAGCTGTACCATTCGGTCAGCCACTGCCAGGTGTCCTCACCGAACGCATTCGGGTATGCCGCCAGGCGCGACGTCACCGGAAATTCCGGCACGCCGTTGCCGTCGGCATCCATCGCCGCCACCTTTGCCACGCGCGTTGAGACCGTGCTGTGTTGTCCTGCAGCGTGCAGCGGCGTTATGAGCTTGCCGTCCCGAAAGGCGACGATCTCCGTCATGAGCGCACCGTTCTCAGATTTTGCGTCGATATACAAGGCGTCGCCGCCGTCGGAGGTCTTGCCGTACAGAAAGCGGGAAACCGTGCGTATGGCGGGGTCGAGCTTTACCGCAGACAGCACCTTTGCCGCGCTGTCCTCGACGGCATACAGCGTCGCCGTCATGGTTTCCGAACGATCGCTGCGCAAAAGCAGCACCTCATCCCGCCCGTCGGCGTTGAGATCCGCCGTCACGCAGGCGGTATACTGTCCGATGCTTTCGACCGCCGTTTTGCCGTCCAGCCGATAGGCAGACAGCTGACGCTCGGTGCTGTAGAGACTCCAGCCGATCAGAAGCTCCGCCGTGCCGTCGCCGTCAACATCGCCGAGCAGCACGCGATCCACGTCAAGCCCCGCGCCGACAAGGTCGGCAAGCGAGCGCCAGCCGCCCTGCTCCCGCCGCAGAAGGTGGATGTGGGTGTTCTTTGCCCCTTCCGGCGCATACAGGATCGCAGCGGTCTCCGCCTCCTGCGCACTCGTCTGTTTTCCGGCGCCGTCAAGGAAGATGTAGGCGGACAGAATATCGCCCGCGACGGGGTATTTCAGTGTATAGCGCGGGGCGCCCTCGCCGTTCTCGCCGATCGCCGTTTCCAGCGCCGCCTGGACCGCCTGCTGCTGTCCCTGCGCGCGCGGCGGCTGCAAATAGGACTGTACATCCACCGCACAGCCGCACAGAAACACCAACAGACACGTCAAAACCGCAACCGCTCTGCGCCGCACGCAAATCCCTCCCCTGCAAACGTATGTATACAAGTATATATAAGTATACTGCTTTTCATTTTTTCTGTCAAATATCTCTTGCACTTTTTCCGACGCCTGTGTATACTGAAATTATCGAAAAAGAAAGGGGGAGCCGCCGTGACGCTCAAAGCGATTGCCGAGCTTGCCAATGTTTCCGTTTCCACTGTTTCCAAAGCGCTCAGCGACTCCTATGACATCGCTCCCGAGACGCGCGCGCTGGTTTTGAAGATCGCGACCGAATCGGGCTATTTCACCGACAAAAAAGCCACGCGCATGCAAAACAGCAGTCTGCGCGAGCCGACCGTCGCCATCATCTGCCCCGAGATCATCAGCATCCACTATTCCCACATCACCACCGTCCTTTCGGACACGCTTGCCGCGCGCGGGGCAAAAAGCATTCTCTATCTTTCCGGCTTTTCCGAAAAGACCGTGCAGCCCGTTTTCGACGAATGCCTGAACGATCCGCGCATCGCCGCCGTCATTTCGCTGGCAACGGCGCCGCTGCACATTCCGCCCGACAACCACACGCCCGTGCTGCTGTTTGAGAACACCGCTTCCCGCAGCAGCATCCGCATGCAGATGAACGAGGGGATCGCGCTGGCGGTGGATCATCTGCGCGCGGGCGGGCACACCCGCATCGGCTTTGTCGGCGAAGCGCTGGTGAGCGGCAAGCTCACCCTTTTCCGCAGGGTGATGGCGGCGCGCCGCCTGCCCGTGGACGAAAATGCCGTTTTCATCGGCACCCGTCGGTTTGAGGCGGCGGGCAAGGAAGCGGCAGAGCGCTTTCTGACCCGCAGGGGCGAAAAGCCGACCGCCGTCATTTGCGGCTATGACGAGCTTGCCTGCGGCTTTCTCGACGCGCTGCAAAAAAGCGGCTTGACCGCACCGCAGGATATATCCGTCATCGGCATCAACAACATCCCGCTGTCCGCCTATTGCTTCGGCGGACTGACCACAGTGGATCTCATCGACACCGCCGTGCTTTCCCGTGCGATCGACGACCTGCTGGACGACGTGGTGCGCCGCCGTCCGACGCCGCGCACCTATCGCATGGTGCCCCGTCTCATCGTGCGGCACACGACCGCACCGCTTGCGAAAAATTTTTGAAAAAACCTGTTGACAAACCGAAAACTGCGTGCTATATTGAGAAAAAAGAGAAACCGATGACCGAGAGTAGTACATGCGGCGTGAAGCCCCAAGAGAGCCACGGGTGGTGAGATCGTGGCGGCGGATGACGCATCGAATGGACTCGGGAGGGTGATCCGAGCGCCGCTTGCGGCGGGTAGGAAAGACGGGTGCCGCCCGTTACAGCGGACAGTGCATGATTGTGCATGAGGTGCATCGGCGCAGCCGATGAATTTGGGTGGTACCGCAGGAAAGCTCTTGTCCCATGGTTGGGGCAGGGGTTTATTTTTTTATTTCCGATAATTTTTGAAAGGTGGATGCTTACATATGGGTCTGATACGATGGCGGCGCGGCGTCCGCTTTGAAAACCGCAAAAACCGTATATCTTCATTTCCACAGTTTTAAGGAGTTGTATTATTATGAAAACCATCAAAAAAACCGTCGCTCTCGTTTTGGCACTTTCGCTCATGCTTTTGGCATTCGCCGGCTGCGGCAGCAGCAAAAAGACCATCGGCATCATCCAGTTCGGCTCGCACGCCTCGCTCAACAACTGCTATGACGGCATCATGAAGGGGCTGACCGAAAGCGGCATCGACGCCGACAAATACGATTTCGAATATGTCAACAGCAACTTTGACGCTTCCGTTTCCCAAACGCAGGCAAACAACCTCGTGAACAAAAAAGCGGCGGTCATCATCGCCATCGCCACCCCCTCCGCCGTCGCCGCGGCAAACGCCGCCGCCGACAAGGACGTACCGGTGGTCTATTGTGCCATCACCGATCCCGCCGTCATGGAGAACTATCAGAATGTGACCGGCTCGTCCGACATTCCGAATTTTGAAAAGCAGCTCGAAGTCGTCACCGGCTTCATGGGCAAGACCGCGCTCAAGATCGGCGTCATGTATTCCACCGAGGAGTCCAGCTCCCCCGTCCAGGTCGACAACCTCAAGAAGGCTGCCGAAAAATATGACGGCATGGAAATTCTCGCAAGCGCCGTCGCGGACATCAACACCATTGACACCAAGACAAACGAGCTCATCGACCGCGGCGTGGACTGCTTTGTGAACCTGCTCGATAACACCGTTGTCGGCAAGCTGCAGACCAACATTCTTCCCATCACCGACGAAAAGAAGATCCCCGTGTTCGGCTCGGAAATTGAGCAGGTGAAGCTCGGCTGTGTGGCGAGTGCTTCCATCGAATACATCCCCGTCGGCGAAGCAGCAGGCAAAGCCGCGGCGGAGATCCTGAACGGCAAAGCTGCTTCCGACATTCCCGTTGCCGTCATCACCGACCCGAACATCTACTATAACGGCACTGCCTGTGAGAAGCTGGGACTGACCGTCCCCTCCGCACTCACGGCGACCGATGTCGCAAAATGAACCCATCTCATTTGAAAAGGATCGAACGCTATGTTGTTTTTTGCCACCACCGTTGACGGGCTGCAAATGGGGCTGTGCTTCGCCGTTCTGGCACTCGGCGTCTACATCTCGTATTCCATTCTGGACTTTGCCGATCTGTCGGTCGACGGCACGTTCCCGCTCGGCGGCGTTGTCTGCACCATTCTGATGCTGCGCCTCGGCGTCCCGCCGCTGCCTGCCGTTCTTCTGTCCTTTTTCGCAGGCTTTGCCGCGGGAGCGGTCACGGGCTTTCTGCACGTGAAATGCCGCATCTCCAAGCTGCTTTGCGGCATCATCGTCATGACGGCGCTTTTGTCGGTGACGCTGGCGCTGACGACGCTTTTGACCGACAACGGCATGACCACCACCATTTTCTCCTATCGCAGTCAGAAGCTCACCGGCGTGTTCAACGGCGCACTTGCCACCCGTCTCGGCGCGGGCGGACGCGACTATGTCGTGCTCGGCATCGAGCTTGTGTTTGTTGTCGCCGTCAAGCTGCTCCTCGATCTGTTTTTCAAGACAAAGCTCGGCTATATGCTGCGGGCGACCGGCGACAACGAAAAGCTGGTGGTGACGCTCGGCAAGGATGTCGGCAGCTATCAGATTTTGGGGCTGGCGCTTGCCAACGGGCTTGTCGCCGTGTCGGGCGCCTTGTATGCGCACCTGTATATGCAGTATGACAACTCCTGCGGCAGCGGCAAGGTGGTGCTGGCGCTGGCGTCGGTCATCATCGGGCTGGCGATCTTCTCCCGCGTGCGCTTTGTCAAGGACACCACCGCCGTCATCTGCGGTGCGGTGCTGTATTCCCTGTGTCTCAACTATCTGGTGCTGGTGGACAGCAACGGCATTTATCTGAAGCTTTTGAACGCCGTTATGTTTGCGCTCATCCTCATTTTCCATGACCGCATCACCGCCCTCACCGCCAAGCGTGCAAACGCCAGAAAGGGGGCGGCAGCATGATCGAACTGCAAAAGGTCTCCAAGACCTACAACGCCGGAACCGTCACCGAGATGTGCCTTTTTGACGGCTTCGACCTCACCGTTGCCGACGGCGAATTTGTGTCGGTCGTCGGCAGCAACGGCAGCGGCAAGACCTCGCTTCTCAACATCATCTGCGGCAGTATGCCGTTTGACAGCGGCACACTGCTGCTCGACGGCAAGAACATTGCGGGGCTGAAAGAGTACGAGCGCTATCGCCGCATCGGCAGAGTGTATCAGAACCCCGCTGCCGGCACCTGCCCGCATCTCACCATTCTTGAAAACATGTCGCTTGCGGACAACAAGGGCAAGCGCTTCGGACTTTCCCGCGGCGTCAACCGCGCCCGCCGCGACTTCTACCGTGAGCAGCTGCGCGAGGTCGGGCTGGGGCTGGAAGACAAGCTGGATGTCGAGGTCGGCTCGCTCTCCGGCGGTCAGCGGCAGGCGGTCGCGCTCATCATGGCGACCCTCACCCCCGTGGACATCCTCATTCTGGATGAACACACGGCGGCGCTTGACCCCCACACCGCCGACATCATCATGGAGATCACCGACCGTGTGGTGCGGGAAAAGCATCTCACCGCGCTCATGGTGACGCACAATCTGCGCTATGCCGTGGAATACGGCAACCGTCTTCTGATGCTCGACAGCGGCAGAATCGTGCTCGACAAGGCGGGCGCGGAAAAGGAGCGCGTCGTCACCGACGATCTTTTGGAGATATTCAACCGCATCAGCATAGAGTGCGGCAACTGACCGACCGTCAAAAATCCCGGGTGAAGCAGGTTTCACCCGGGATTTTCTGTTTTGCACAAATTTCGTGGAAAACTCTTGGCGGGTTATCGGCAAAAACCCTGTAAAACCGCTTGTTTTTTCATTTTTCACATGCTACAATAGCCTCAGAAAAGACGGGGGTACCGTCAGAGAAAGAGAGGTGCGTCTGATGGCATATTCAAAATGCCCGCCCATGCCGGTCATTCCGGTTGAGTGGCATGACAATGACCATTTGACATCGATCCAAAAAGAGAGCAACGCATTTTTGTTCCGCACAAAGGTGCAGAACAAGGCGGTGACCTTCGCGGTCACCTTCCCCGCCGTCGGCGGTGTGCGGCTGACTGCCGTGAATGTCGAAAAAGGCTTTTTCGACTGCACCGACAACGGCGCCATCACCTACAGCGGCAAGAAATATCTGAAGCTGACAAGCGGCAACCGCACTGCCGTTTTCTGCAAGGATGACGCATGCGGCTTCATGCTGCACATCCAGAACGCCGACGGCGAAACGGTCTACACCTTCACCGGTGCGGACATCCTGTTCGGTCTTTCCGGCAACAAGCTCAAAAAGTTTGCGAAAATGAAGCTTTTCGGCGACTTCACGAACGACGAAGTGCTCTACGGTCTCGGCGAGCGGTACAACACGCTCAACCAGGTCGGTCACGACGCACTGATGTGGAACGTGGACACCGCCATTCACGGCGGCGGCAGAGACAACGGCGTCGACCACAACGAGACCTATCAGTGCGTTCCCGTGCTGCACAGCAACCGCGGGTATATGCTGTTTGTCAACTCCATGTACGGCGCGTGGTTCGATTTCGGCAAAAAGACGCCCCACCGCTTCTCCCTCGACTTCAACGGCCCTGTTGCCGATTTCTTTGTGTTTGTCGGCACGCCGAAAGAAAACCTCAAGTCCTACACCGACCTCACCGGTCACAGCATCATCCCGCCGAAGTGGGCGTTCCAGTATTGGATGGGCGGCGGCGCACCCGCCTGGCGCGTCGATGACAGAGACTTCAAGGACGTTTTGCAGGAATACATCGACGGCTATGCCGCCATGGGCATTCATCATGTCGCCGCGTGCTACGGCGAGGGCGGACCGTCCAAGAACAAAGAGGGCTATGAGATCGCCGCGAAATCCGGCATGCGGATGCTCATTTGGAATCACCCGAGTCAGGGCATCGATTTTGCCAAAAAGGTGCTCGGCACGGACGACATGAACGAGCTGCCCTTCCTCATGCCCAAGGGCAGAAAAAAGACCTGCCTTGCCATCAACTGCACAAACTGGCTCGACTTCACCCATCCCAACGCCAAAAAGGTGCTGAAAGCATTCTATAAGGAATATTTCTCCTGGGGACTCAAGGGCGCCATGATCGACTTCGGCGAATTTGTCACCCCCGACGCCCTTTTGTATAACGGCAAGCCGGGCAACGCCATGCACAACGAGCATTCCTATTGGTATGCCAAGACCATGAAGGAAGTGTTCGACGAGGGCGCAAACGGCGACTACATCCTGTTTGAACGCTCCGGCTGCGCAGGCAGCCAGGCGTTCGCCGGTCAGTTCGGCGGCGACCAGGCGGCATTCATGTACGGTCTGAAACAGGCGTTCTATGCGGGCGTCAACATGGGTGCCTCCGGCTTCAACATCTGGGGCAGCGACATCGGCGGCTACAACGGCTCCACCGATGACGAGACCTACAAGCGCTGGCTGGAGTTTGCCACGTTCTCGCCGCTCATGCGGGCGCACGGCGTGGGCAATCCGCGCAACCCGTGGGTGCACGGTGACGAAGCGGTGGAGCTGTTCAAAAAGCTCTATTGGTGGCGTGAGAATATGCTCGACTATGTCTACAGCTCCGCTGTGAACGCCCACCTGACCGCCGAGCCGATGATGCGCGCCATGGCGATCGAATTCCCGCGTCAGGGACTCGATCATGTGGACACGCAGTATATGTTCGGCAGCGAGCTGCTGGTCGCGCCCGTCATTGACCTCGGACGCCGCTGCAAGATGGTGCACTTCCCCGCCGGCAACTGGTTTAACCTGTGGACGGCGGAAAAGATCGCTGGCGACCGTCAGATGATGGTCGAGGCAAACGACGCTGACATCCCCGTTTATCTGCGGGCGGGCGCGGCGATGGTGCTGCGCATGAGCGACACACTGGAGCTGACCGCGCCGTTTGAAGCGGAAAAGGCGATCCCTGCTCTGTTGGTCACGCCTGCGGACAAAAAGCGCACCGTGCGGCACTATTTTGACGAAAAGACCTTTGCCGACTTTGTCACCGACAACGCAAACGGCGCTGCCGTCACCGTGAAAAACGTGAGCGGCGCTAAGCTCTCCGCCGTGCTGGCGCTCGGCGTGGAGGCGAAAAAGGTGCTGGTGGACGGCAAGGAAGCCGCTTTCACCGCCGAAAACGGCAAAACCGTTGTGCGCACCGACAAGGGCTTCAAGACCGTTGAAATTTTCTGAACAAAACTGCTTCACAGCTGAAGAAAGCCGCCGCCTCCAAAGCGACGGCTTTTTCCGAGAGGAGAGATTTTTATGCCGTATATCGAAGACAAAACCCCCATGCCGATCATCCCGGTGAAATGGGCAACCTTTACCGCCATATCCGACATTAAAAAGGAAGAGGCCGCCCTCACCTTCACGCTGACCGACGGCAAGACCGCCGTCACGATGCATGTGGCTTTCCCCGCGGTGGGCGGCGTGCGCATCTTTGACCGCGAGGGCTTTTTCAAATCGGAGCCGCTCCCCATCACCTACGGCGAAGACGGCAAAATGACTGCGGGCAACACAGCCGCTGTTTTCACCCCCGACGAGAAAGAGCTTTTCACCCTTTCGCTGCTCGACGGTGCGGGTGCACCCGTCGTCACGCTTTGCGGCAGCACGCTGGCGCTCGGCTATGATGAGGAGGGCGCTTGCCGTAAGGCGCTCTATCGCTTCCCCTTTGATTCCGAAAACGACGTGCTGTTCGGCATGGGCGAGCGGTTCAACTGCATCAATCAGATCGGCGCTTGTGCCTATCTTTGGAACGAGGACACCGTTTTCGGCAGAGATGAGCGCGATTCCTATCAAAACATTCCGCTTTTGCACAACACCGCAGGCTACAGCGTGTTCATCAACACCATGTACGGCGGCTGGGCGGACTTCGGCGGCACAGAGCCGAACGTCACCCGCATCGACTTCAACACCCCGGACATCGACATGTTCCTGTTTGTCGGCACGCCGCTTTCCGTTTTGGACAGCTACACGCAGCTCACCGGCAGAGAGGTGCTGCCGCCGAAGTGGGCATTCCGCTATTGGATGGGCTCGTCCTGGTATTCCTGGAACAAGGGTGACATCCCCTGCACCGAAAAATTCCGCAACATCCTTGAGGGCTACAAGGCGATCGGCATCAGCGATCTTGCCGCCTGCTATGCCGAGGGGATCACCAACATCCCCGAAACGTTCGACATTGCCAAGGAATACGGCATCCGCCTGTTTCACTGGAACTATCCCGCCGTGCGTTTTGAGGATCACGACCACCTCGGCAAAAAGGACGACATGATGATGGAGCTGTGCGGCAGCACCGATCCCGCGCTTTTGCCCATCATTTACACAAAGGGCACGGACTATGAGCCGTCAAGCGGCACCATGACCGACTTCACCCACCCGAACGCTCCGCTGTTTGTGGAGCGGTATTACCGCGACATGTTCAAAAAAGGACTGGCGGGCGCGATGATCGACTTCGGCGACCAGGTCAAGGTGGACGGCGTGTTTTATAACGGCAAGGACGGCAACGTCATGCACAACGAGTCCGCCTATTGGTATGCCAAGGTCATGCACGATGTGTTCACGGCGGCGCGCGGCAACGACTGGGTGCTGTTCCAGCGCCCCGGTTGCGCAGGCTCACAGCACTATGCCTCCCACTTCGGCGGCGATCAGCCCTGCACCTATCGCGGCATCCAGCAGGCGTTCTATGCGGGACTCAACGCCGCCGCCAGCGGCTATTCCAACTGGGGCAGCGACATCGGTGGACTCGGCGGCGTGCCGAGCGACGAGCTGTATGTCCGCTGGCTGCAATACAGCACGTTCTCCCCGTTCATGCGCGCCCATTCCCAGTCGCTCGAAAAAATGCGTGAGCCGTGGGAGTTCGGCGATCTCGCCGTGGAGCAGTTCAAAAAGCTCTATTGGTGGCGCGAAAACATGCTCGACTATATCTACAGTGCGGCGATCTTCAACCACAAGACCGGCACGCCGATCATGCGCGCCATGCCGCTTGTGTATCCGCAGGAAAAGGCGGTCGCCCACACCGAGGATCAATATTTCTTCGGCAGCGAGCTGTTGGTCGCCCCCGTGCTCATCGATCGCACCACATTCAAGCCCGTCTATTTCCCGAAAGGAAACTGGACTTCCCTTTGGAGCGGCGATGTGACGGTCGGCGGCAGACGCCTTTTCCTGTCCGCACCGCTTGAGACCATCCCCGTCTTCCTGCGCGAGGGCGCCATCCTGCCGCTCACGCTGCCGAAAGAGACGCTTGCCCCCTGTGAAAACATGGAGACGGTCGAAAAGACGGCGGCACTCATGGTCACGCCCGCCGTGTCCCGCCGCGAGATGGTGCACTTTGCTTCCGACGACGGTGCGTTCCGCCTTGTCAGCGAAAAGGCGGACGGGGGCATCCTGCGGCTCGAAAACCCCGACGGCATGAAGGTCGGCGCGCTGCTCATCATGGGCGCCGACGTCTCGCGCGTT
>URNF01000012.1 GCA_900549155.1 uncultured Oscillospiraceae bacterium
CCAGCACACGGCCGTGGTTGTGGTCGGTGTGGTTGCCGCCGATCTCGGTGCGCCCCGGAGCGGAGCACAGCATCAGCTCTCCGGCAGGCTCGCCGAAGGTCGCGACAAAGCCGCGCACGGCGTCGGCATACCGCTCCCGCTGCGCCGCGACCTGCTCTTTGCCGTAAAGGCGGGCAAAGCGCGCGTCATAAGCGCCGTCGGACAATTTTTTCAGTAAAACAGAGGAAGGAGGCATAGCGGTCAGTCCTTTCACAATAATCTATTCTTATTATATAAAGGCGGCATAAAAAAAACAAGAGCCTTTCTTGTGCTTTTGTATGGACATATGTTGCAATTTGGTATATGATAAAAGGGAGAGGTGATAGGGTTGGAAAATTTCAAGTATTCTTTCAAAGATACGCTCAAGGAGAACACCGGACTTTCGGTGTATCGCACCGGTTATGAAAAATGCTGCCCCGATCATCAGTGGGGGCCGGGTGTGCGGGATCACTATCTTGTGCACTATGTCTCCAGCGGCGAGGGAACCTATTGCTGCGGCGGGCAGACCTATGTGCTGCACGAGGGGGATCTGTTTCTCATTTTTCCCGCGCAGGTGGTGGAATATCACGCGTCGGAAAAGACGCCGTGGGAATATTATTGGGTGGGCTTTAACGGCGCGGACGCACACCGCATGGTGTCCATGGCGGGCTTTTCCACGGAATGTCCCGTGCTGCATGCCACCGACGATGCCATCCGCGAGGCGCTTTTGCGCATCTATCGCGCCAGCGGCAACACGCCGTCCGCCGACGTCGCCATGGCGGGCTATCTGCAGCTGTTTTTGGCACAGCTTATCCGCTGCAACGGCGACGCGGTGCAGCATGCGGGCAGAGGGGGCTATCTTGCGCAGGCACTGCGGTATATCCAGCATAACTACGGCGGCGACATCAGCGTCAGCGACATCGCCGACTTTGTCGGCGTGTCCCGCAGCCAGCTTTACCGCGCGTTCCAAACGGAGTTTCAGATGTCGCCGCACGCCTATCTTCAGAACTATCGCATCAGCGAGGCGTGCACGCTGCTGCGGCGCGGCACGCTGACCGTGGCGCAGGTCGCAGGCTCGGTCGGGTTCAACGACCCTCTCTATTTTTCCCGCGTTTTCCGCCGCCAAAAGGGCTGCACGCCGACGGCATATCAGAAAAGAAAATAATCGTTCTGAAAAGAAAATGACCGCGAAAGCGGTCATTTTTTTATACTTCGACGGTCTCGCCGGTGTAAAACGCATAGAGAAGCGTTTCCCTCACCGGCAGGGACAGCGTTTCCGAAAGGGCGCGGCGATAGAGGGAAAGCTGCTCTTTGTACCGCTCGCGCAAAACGGCGGGATCGCGCACGCGGTCGGTCTTGTAGTCCACGATGACAAGCGCGCCGTCCTCTTCAAAAACGCAGTCGGCGATGCCCTGCACCATGAGCGGCTCGTTTTCTGCCGCTTTCGGCAGTGTCGGGTCAAAGACCTTTGCGGCAAGCGGCATGGTGAAAGCATATTCTCGCCACAGGCGGGACGCCTTGCACATACGGGCAAAAAGCGGACCCGCGAAAAAGCGCGAAAGGCGGTCGAGATCGAGCGCGTCCCGCTGGGCGGCGGTGAGGAAATCGTCGGCAAGCAGACGGTCGGCTTCCGCTTTCACGTCGGCGGCTGCCGCCGCGTAGTCGGCGTATTGCATGAAGGTGTGCAGCGCCGTGCCGCGCTCGGCGGGCGTCATGCCGTCCTCCGCCAAAAAGGCGGGACGGCGGGAGGCGATATAGTCCGCCTGCGTCTTGCGATGGGCAAGCGCCGAAACGGCGAGCTTGACGGGAACGCCCGACAGCGCCGCAAAGGGATAGCGGTATGCCATGTGCGCTTTCAGCACCGCCGCCGTTTCGGCATCGGCGGGGGGCGGCGTTTTGACGGCGTTTGCGGCGGGCAGAACGTTTACATCGACAAGACGGCAGAAAAGCGATCCCGCGGCGGGAAGCGTTTCCACGAGACTTCCTGCCATATCCCGCAGCAGCACTGCGTCCGGATGCCGCAGAAAGGCGGAAAGCAGCCAGTCGCCGAACGACGGGTGCGCCATCATGCGCGGACGGTCAAGCGTTTTGCCGCGCGGCAGACAGCGCGCGAGCGTTTGCAGCCGCGCAGGCAGGTTTTTTTGCAGAAACACGGCGATGAGCTTTTCTCTCGCGCGCGTCATGGCGACATATAAAACACGCAGCTCCTCTGCCGCAGAGGTGTATTTCACGGCGGTCATCACGCCGTTTTGCGACACGGTGCGGCGGGCGGTGAGGGTGTCGCTGTCGCCGGCGGAAAGGGCAACGCCCGCCGCGCTGTGCAGCAAAAGGGAGCGGCGGGAAATGTCGCCGCCGCATTTTCTGAACAGATTGGACAGAAACACAACGGGGAATTCCAGTCCCTTTGAGCCGTGCACGGTCATAATGTGCACGGCGTTTTCGCCCCCTGCGGGCGCGGCGGCGGCAAGAGAGGGATTTTCCGCCTGCAGACGGGCAAGCTGCCGCACAAAGCCGGAAAGTCCTTTGAATCTGTTTTGCTCATAGTCGTGTGCCATCTGCAACAGCTGTCGCAGGTTGGCAACGCGCACCGCACCGCCGACCTCCGCCGCCGCAGCGGCAAGAAGCGGGGTCTCGTCAAACAGGGCGGCAAGCAGCTCGCCCGCCGAAACGGTCGCGCCAAGACGGCGAAAGTGCGCCAGCGTTGCCGTGAATGTCGCCGCCTTTTGCGCAAGCGCGCCGTCTTCCGCCGCAGCGGCGGTGAGGGCGATATAGAGTGCACCCGACGGCTGTGCGATCCGCAGCGCGGCGACATCGTCGGCGCAAAAGCCGCCCACGGGCGACAAAAGGGAGGTGAAAAGCGGCACATCCAAAAGCGGATTGTCGATGACCTCAAGCAGCGCGACGGCGGTGCGCACCTCGGTCGTCTCGAAAAACGGCGTGGGCGCGTCGGTGGACGCGGGAATGCCGTATTGCTCGAAAACGGCGGCATAGGTCGCGGCATGGTCGGAGCGGCTGCGCAAAAGGATGCAGATGTCCCCGAAGCGCAGCGGGCGCAGACTGCCGTTTTCGGTGACGGTCTGCGACTGCATCAGCTCGCCGATGCGCATGGCGATGAGCCGCGCTTCCAGCTCGGCGGCTTTCATCTCCTTGTCTGCAAAGGGGTTGTCCATCAAAAGCGCCTCGGCAGTGCAGTCCGCCGCGGGATAGTCCGCTTTCGGAATGAGCGCCTCGCCGTCTTTATAGTCAATGCCGCAAAACGGCGCGGTCATCAGCTGGGAAAACACAAAATTTACCGTGTCGGTGACGGATTTTCTGCTGCGGAAATTTTCGCCGAGGGTGATGACGGCGGGATAGTGCACCCCGTCAAAGGGCGCAAACGCCGCCTTTTTCTGCATGAAAATTGCGGGCATCGCCTGCCGAAAGCCATAGATGCTCTGCTTGACATCGCCCACCATGAAAAGCGGCGTGCCGCCTTTGGACAGCATGGAAAACAGCGTGTCCTGCACGTGGTTGGTGTCCTGATATTCGTCGACGAGAATTTCGTCAAAGCGCGCGCCGATCTCCTTTGCAAGCGGGGTCGGCGCGCCGTTTTCGTCGCACAAAAGGCGCAGGGAAAGGTGCTCAAGATCGGAAAAATCCACCGCGCCGTCTGCGGTCTTTTTCGCAAGATAGCGGCTGTCGAACGCCTCGACAAGCGCACAAAAAGCAGCAAGGCGCGGCAGCGTTGCCGCGATGTCCGCGCGCGCCGCCGCTTCGCTTTCACCGAAAAGCGGCAAAAGCTTTTTGCGGATGGCGTCGCGCAGCGTGCTGTATGCCGCTTTCACGGCGTCGGCGCATTCTGTGTCCAGCCCCTTTGCCGCAGGCAGCCGCCCCGGCACGGCGGCACCGAGCAGATAGATGCAGCGATCCCAGTCGTTGTCCGCGTCGGACAGCGCGAGCGCACACTGCTCCAAAAGGCGCACGTCGGTCATCAGGCGGTCATAATATCCCGCCGCTTCGGGCAGCGGCGCAAACGGCGCGGCGACGGTTTCAATCTGTTCGGCAAAAAAGCCGATCTGCTCCGCGGCATAGCGCCGCAGAATTTTGCCCCACGGCGTGTCGGACAGCGCCGTGCCGTCGGGCAGCGCGCCGCAGCTTTGCCGCAGCCAGGTGAGCGGAAACGCCTCGGCACTGATAAAGGCATAGGCAGACAGCACCGCGTCCTTGATGCCGCGATCGTCCCGTCTGCCGTTTAAAAGATCGCAAAGCTCCAGAAAATCGGGGTCGCGCGCGGCATAAAACTGTTCGAGCGTTTCTTCAAGCGCTTCGTTTTTCATGAGCGTCCCCGCCGTGTCTTCCAGCACGCGAAAGCGCGGCGACAGCCCCAAAATGTCGAAATGCTCCCGCAAAAGGGCGGCGCAAAAGCCGTCGATCGTGGTGATCATCGCACAGGGGAGCAGCAGCTGCTGCCGCAGAAGATGCGCGTTTTCGGGGGATGCGGCGACGGCGGCGGAAAGCCCCGCCGACAGGCGCTGCTTCATTTCGGCGGCAGCCGCTTTGGTGAAGGTGACGATGAGCAGACGGTCGATGTCGCCGCCTGTCGTGATGCGGCGCAAAACGCGCTCGACAAGCACCGAGGTCTTGCCCGAACCGGCCGCGGCGGAAACGAGCAGCGTGCCGTCGGTCGCTTCGATGCAGTGCTTTTGCGCGTCAGTCCATGTCCTTGCCATCGCTCTCCCCCTCCCGCAGTGCCGCCAAAACGGCTTCGTCCTTTTCGGTCAAGACCGTGACGGCATCGCCGTCCTCTTCCCGCCCGCAGGCGGCGCAAAAATCGCAATAGCTGCACGGCAGCTTGTTTTCCTCGCCCGTCGGCACGGCGGCAACGTCGCCCGCTTTGAGCGTCTCCGCCATCTGCAGCAGCAGACGGTCGCACAGTGCGCGCACGGCGGCAAAATCCGCGCGCTGCAGAATGTTCTTGCCCGACTTCACCGCACCGTCCTTAAGCGCGGCGGCGATGAACACGCCGCTGCCGCCTGCGTCCATCGCGTCAATGACGTCCGCATCCGCCAGAACCGGCCCGTTCATGCGCAGCATTTTGAGACGGCTCGCGTCCGGCGGTGTGTTGCCGTTTTTGAGGGTGATGTCCTTTGCGGGGAGATAGAGCGCCCCTGCAGGCACGGCGCGGTCGCACAGGGCGAAAAGATACAAAAGCAGCTGCATATTCAGCCCATAGGGAATGTCACAAAGGCGGAATTCCTTTGTACCCGTTTTATAGTCGATGACACGCAGAAACTCCGTGTCCCCGCGGCGATAGACGTCGACGCGGTCGATCTTGCCGACAAGGCGGACGCTGCCGCCGTCTGCAAGCGGCTGGGTGGGCGAGGGGAACGCATCTGTGCCGATCTGCAATTCATAGGCAACGGGGGAAAAGCGGCTTTGCGCCAATTCGGCGGCGGAAAACCACAAAAGCGAAACGCAGGTGCGCTCAATGAGCGACAAAAGATAGGCAAAGCGGGCGGGCTTGTCCGCAAGACCGCCCATTTCGCGCTCGATATAGGCGATGAGGGTGTCGTGCACCTCGCCGCGCAGCGCGGCAAGATCGGGGGCAGCGCCGCTTTTTGCATAGCGCGGCAGCAGCGTTTCCAGCAGATAGTGCGTCAGCGTGCCGAACAGCGACGCGTCCACATCGGCGATGCGGCGCGTGTTGAGGTGCAGCCCGTATTGACAGAAATATTTGAAGCGGCAGTGATAGAAGGTGTCCGCCTGGCTGGCGGACAGGCGCAGATCGCTGCCGAAAAGGGCTTCTGCATGCGCGGGGGTGAGGGCGGCGGGGGCTTTTTCCGTCACCCGCTGCAGCCCCGCGGCAAACGCCGCATAGTCCGCGCGGTCGCACAGCGCCGCCGACAGCGTCGCGCGCAGCGGCGTTTCCTCCCGCCACACGGCGGCAAGGCGGTCAAACCCCTCGGCGGCGGATTCGATGTCGCTGCCGTCGGGAGCAGCAACACATCCGACGGCGTGCCGCGGCAAAACGGTGTCGATGGCGTCGATGACGGCGGACGGTGCGCCGCTCGTGAGATAGGACGCAAAAAGGAAACGGCGGGGCGCTGCCAACGTGAGATAGGCAAAAAGGCGCTCTTCCTTCACCTTTTGCAGGCGATCGCCGGAAAGGCGCACGCCGCTTTTTGCCAGCGTTTCGCGGTCACGGTCGCCGAAAAGAGGACTTTCGGCGGGCGCGGCGGGGAAAACGCCCTCGTTTGCGCCGAGGATGAGCACCGCCGCAGGCGAGGACAGACGCACATGGTCGGCACTGCCGATCTGCACAGCGTCGGGGCTTTGCGGCAGCGCGGGCATGCGCAGCAGACCCGCCGCCATGTGAAACAGCGCCTCAAAGCGGCGGCAGGACAGATGATCCTTGCCGAAGATCACCGCAAATTCGTCGAGAAGCCCGATCATTTCGTCCCAGATGCGGGCGGTCAGATCCGCTGCGGCGGGCATGCCGTCGTCCGAAAGGGCGGCAAAAAGTCGCCGCACCCCGTCGGCGGCGTCGACAGCGGTGAGATAGCGATAGACGGCGGAGGCAAAGGTTCTGCCGTCGGGTTTGTCGCGCAGCGCATCGCGCAGATCGAGAAGCGGGGCAATGAGCCGCACCCGCAGCGCTTCGAGCGTTTTCAGCCCCTCGCGGTCAAAACGGCACTTTTCGGAAAGCCCGTTCGGGTCGGCGGAAAACGGCTTTTCCCACCGTGCGCCGTCGATGCGCCAGGTATAGGTGTAGTTTTCGAGCAGCGCCGTCTCCGTCTCGTCAAAGGAGAGAATGCCGGTTTTGAGCATACGCAGCAAAATTTCGGTGGAAAACCCGAAAGCGGCGGTGTGCAGTGCTGCCGTCATGAGTGTCGGCAGCGGCAGCGTGTAGATGTCGGCGGCGGTGTCCATATAAAACGGCACGTCGGCGCGGCGCATGGCGGCATCGAGGATGCCGTCATAGGCGGAAAGATCGCGCACCACCACCGCGATGTCCCGCGCACGCAAGCCTTCTTCGCGCAGAAGACGGCGCACGGTGCGGGCGCAGACGGTGCATTCCGTGAAAATGTCGGGACAGGGGGTGACGGTCACCTCTTTTGCGTCGTCGTCAAAAACGGTCGGCGTCGGCGCAAAGCAGCCGCGCTCCAGCGCCCGCAGTGCGGGCGTGAGCGCCCGTCGGTTTTCGGTGAGCGTGACGGGCGGCAGCACCGCGACGCCCGCCTCTTCCGCAAGCGCCTGCAGCCCGCGCATCACATCGGCGACGGGGGCAAAAAGCGGCGCACCCTCTTCGGGGTCGGTGCACAGCGTGACGGTGAGCTGCGCCTTTTGCATGAGACAGGAAAGGATGGCAAGCTCGGGTGCCGTGAACCCCTTGAACCCGTCCGCAAAGATCGGCGCGCCGTCGAAAACGGTGACGGCGGGGAGACGGTCCGCCGCCATCTGCAGCCGTCCTGCGGCATCGACGCCGCCGACGGCAAGCAGTCCGTCATAGATGTCAAAAAGTGCGGCAAGATCGGAGACTCTGTCGCGCAGCTTGCCCTTTTCCATGTCCTTTGCGGCAAGCGTCAAAAGGCGCGGCGACACGCCGCACTGCCGACATTCGGCAAAAAACGCGCCCGCCTCCTGCAGGTAGGCGGTGTCGTTCGGTTTTTCTCCGCCGCCGTCGGGGGCGTTTTCGGGGGCGGTGTGGATCTCCAGCGCACGGCTCAAAAGCAGCGTGCGCGTGACGTCGCTCATCACCTGTTCGGCAACGCCGCCCACCTGCCGCAAAACGCGTTCGGCAAGGCGGGTGAAGCTGAGTACCTGCACGCGCGCGGCATCCTTCATGCCGAATCGCTCCACCGCCGCACGCTCCGTTTCAAAGGAAAACTGCTCCGGCACGAGCAAAACGGGGCTTTTGCCGTCATGGAGCGCCGCCGCGACGCGGGAAAACACCTCTGTTGTTTTGCCGCTGCCTGCGCGCCCCAAAATGAATTGCAGCATATGGTCGCCCCCTTTTTCCTATATAGTAGCATATCTTGCGGTAAAAGGGAACAATTTCGGGCATACTTTTTGAAAAGGGGGAACGGACATGGATGTTTTGAAACTGTTTTGCACGGCGGTCGGATCGTTTGCGGTGCTGTTTGTGCTCATGCGCTTAAACGGCAAGCGGCAGATCTCGCAGCTGAGCGCTTTTGACTATATCAACGGCATCACCATCGGCTCCATCGCCGCCGAAATGGCGACGGAGCTGGAAGAATTCTGGAAGCCGCTGCTTGCCATGGTGCTGTATGCGCTGCTCACCTTGCTCGTGAGCGTTCTGACCGACAAATCGCGCCGCTTTCGCTATCTTGCGACCGGCAAGCCGCAGGTGCTGCTTGAAGACGGTGTGTTCCATCGGGAGAGCTTCAAGGGCGGGCACATCGATCTCGACGAATTTTTGTCCCGCAGTCGGCTGGCGGGTTATTTCAAGGTGAGCGACATCAAACTGGCGATCCTTGAACCGTGCGGGGACATCTCGTTTTTGCCGTATGACCGCTGCCGTCCCGCAACGCCCGAGGATCTCGGCAAAGCGCCGACGTCGTCCGCCGCGCCGATCGCGGTGGTGGGGGACGGAAAAATTCTTTCCGAGCGGCTTTCCTCGGTGGGGATCAGCGAGGAAACGGTGAAAGAAAAGCTCGCCGCCGAAAAAATCGACCTTTCCGACGTCTTTCTTGCCACCTGCGACGAAAACGGGGAGCTGCGGATCTATCTGATGACTTGAAAATGTCGATGAAGGATGATATAATAAAGCAAAGTAGAAAAAGGCGGTGGTTTTCATGAAGGTTGTGGATATCACGAGAGAGCTTTTCGGTGCGCCGGTCTATCCGGGTGACCCGAAGCCGGAATTAGAGTCGGTGCAGCGCATCGAAGACGGCGACATCTGCAATCTGTCGGTGCTGCACGCCTGTCTGCACAACGGCACGCACCTTGACGCGCCGCGCCATTTTCTCGCCGACGGCGACGATGCGGCACAGGTGCCGCTTGACGCCGTGATCGGCGAATGCTCGGTCGTTTCGTGGGACGGCGTTCTGACCGGTGCGGACGCGGAGCGGCTGCAGCCGTCCTTGCGCGAGCGGGTGCTGTTCAAGGGTAATGTGGAGATCACCGAAAGCGCCGCTTTCGTTCTGTCCGACTGCCAGGTGCGGCTTGTCGGCGTTGAGGGACAGACGGTGGGCAACGCCGCCGTGCACCGTCAGCTGCTCGGCGGGGATGTGTTTTTGCTTGAGGGTGTGGATCTGCACGCCGTTTCCGACGGGGTCTATTTCCTGTTTGCCGCGCCGCTGAAGATCAAGGACGCGGACGGAACGCCTGTGCGGGCGCTGCTTTTGGAAAAAACAAAAAAATTTGATTTTTTTGAAAAAAACACTTGCATTTTGAAAAAAGGTGTGCTATAGTATTAGACGTTCCATTCGGAACGACAGTTGGTGCTGATGGCGGTGAGGGTACACCCGTTCCCATACCGAACACGGCAGTTAAGCTCACTTGCGCTGAAGATACTCGGTCGGAAGCGACCCGGGAAAATAAGAGGGCGCCAACACACAAAAGGGCATGGTCAACAGACCGTGCTTTTTTATTTTGTCTTGACAAATTGTCGGGCGAGGCATTACAATAGAATACCGAGCGGACTGAACAGTCGCGTGCGGCAACGCATGAGGAAAGTCCGAGCTCCGCAGGGCGGGATAACGGCTAACGGCCGCCGAGGGTGACCTCAGGGAAAGTGCAACAGAGATATACCGCCGCCGCTTTTGCGGCGGTAAGGGTGGAAAGGCGAGGTAAGAGCTCACCGGCGCATCGGAGACGGTGCGGCCCTGCAAACCCTATCCGGAGCAACGCCGACAGAAGCGATACATTTGCCCGATGTGCTTCGACGGGCGGCTTGAGCTGTCTGGCAACAGGCAGTCGAGATAGATGACTGTTCACGACAGAACTCGGCTTACAGGTCCGCTCGGAAAAAGGCGTCGGTTTCGGCGCCTTTTTCTTGATTTTTGGCAGGGTGTGTGGTATACTATAGACAGTTTAACGGAAAGGAAGTCATCCTATGCAGATCACAAAAGAAACGCTCATCGGCGATATTCTCGATATGGACAGCACCACCGCTCCGTATTTTTTGGAGATGGGGATGCATTGTCTCGGCTGTCCCGCTTCCCGCGGTGAGTCGCTGGAGCAGGCGTGCGAGGTGCACGGCGTCGATTGCGACACGCTGGTGGAGAAGATCAACGCTCATCTTGCCGGAAAGTAAACCGAAAGAAAGCGGGATTGCCTTACGGCGATCCCGCTTTTACTTTTTGTTGGAGGACATATGCTGAGTAAACGGCTTGCGGCGGTTGCCGCCATGGTGCGGCAGGGCAGCCGCGTTGCCGACATCGGCACGGATCACGCCTTTTTGCCGGTACATCTTGTGGAAAGCGGCATCATCCCGTTCGCGATCGCGTCGGATCTGCGAAAAGGACCGTGCGCATCCGCCGAAAGAACGGTCAAAGCGACGGGACTTACCGACAAGATCGCGGTGCGGCTTGGGGACGGGCTTTCGTCCGTTTTGCCCGATGAGGTCGACGACATCGTGATCGCGGGCATGGGCGGCGAGACCGTCGCCGCCATTCTTGCCGCCGCCCCGTGGGTGCGGGACGGGCGGCTGCGCCTCATCCTGCAGCCGATGTCGAAGGCCGAGGTGCTGCACGCGTTTCTGCTGACGGGCGGCTTTGCGATCGACAGGGAGACCCTGGTGCGGGACGGACATGACTATGTCGTTTTGTGCGCGCATTTTGCCGATCTGCCGCCGATCGACGACCCGTTTCTTTTCTGGCGCGGCGCGTTCTCTGTGCCCGACGGACGGGACTATTGGCAAAAAACGGCGGCATATCTCCGTGTGCGTGCGGCACACGGCGAGCCGCAGCTTGCGGAAATTGCCGACCGTTTGGCGGCATTATGAAAAGGGGTGTGCATATGACAAAGCTTGCGGAGATCATCGATTTTTTGGAGAAAAAAGCGCCCGCAGGAACGGCGGAAGCCTGGGACAACGTCGGGCTTTTGGCGGACGCGGGAAATAAGGAGACGGACACGGTGTGCGTCGCACTGGATGCGACGGCGGCGGCGATCGACTTTGCCGCGAAAAGGGGTGCAAAGCTCCTTGTCACGCACCATCCCGTGATTTTTCACCCGCTAAAGCGGCTGACGCCCGACACCCCCGCGGTCGCGGCACTGACAAAGGGCGTGTCGGTCTTGTCGCTGCACACCAATCTCGACAAGGCGGCGGGCGGCGTCAACGACACGCTGGCGGCGCTTTTGGGACTTGTCGATGTCACGACGCTTCCCGACGGCATGACGCGCGTCGGCAGACTGCCGACAGCGAAAACGGCGGCGGATTTTGCAAAGGACGTGGCGGCGGCGCTTTCCGCATCGGTCGCGTTTTGCGGAGATGGCACCGTCGAAACGGTCGCCGTTTGCGGCGGCGGCGCGGGGGACGGCGTTTTTTCGCTGCCGACGGGGGTCGACGCCTATGTCACGGGCGAAATGAAGCATCACGAATTTTTGGCGGCACGGGAGATGGGGCTTTGCGCCGTTGCGGCGGGGCACTATGCGACCGAGGTGCCGGTGATCTATACACTGGAAAAATGGCTGCGGGAAGCATTTCCCGCACTGACGGTGGCGGTGTTTGCGGACACCGCACCGTATACGGTAACAGAGGGTTGAAACAATGGCTTTGGACGGACTGTATCTTTCCTGCCTGCGCGGGGAGATCGAAAAAGCGCTTTTGGGCTTGCGCGCGGACAAAATTTCGCAGCCCTCGCGCGAAGAGCTTTTCATGAGCTTTCACGGCAGAGAGGGCAGCTATCGCCTGTATCTCTCGGCGCAGGTGAACGCGCCGCGCATCCAGCTGACGGCGCTGCGGGCGGAAAATCCGCCGCAGCCGCCGATGTTCTGCATGCTGCTGCGCAAGCATCTGGCGGGCGGCAAGCTGATCGCCGTGCGGCAGCAGGGTGCGGAGCGGGCGCTGTATCTCGATTTTGAATGTGTGAACGAGCTGGGCGACACGGTGCAGCTGACGCTGGCGGCGGAGATGATGGGAAAATACAGCAACATCATCCTGATCGGCAGCGACGGCAGGGTGCTCGACGCGCTGCGGCGCGTGGATCTTGCCATGTCGACGGCGCGCCCGATTTTGCCCGGCGTGCCGTATGCACCGCCGCTGCCGCCCGAGGGGCGGCACGACCTTTCAAAGACGTCGCCTGCGGACATGATCGCATTGCTTCAGACCGACACCCGCCCGTTGGCGGCGGCACTGGCGGCGACGACGCAGGGGATCGCCCCCGTTTTGTGCCGCGAATTGGCGCTGCGGGCGGCGGGGGACGCGGATGTGCCCTGTGACCGCCTTGACGCCGCAGCGTGGGACAAGCTCGCGGCGGGACTTGCCCGCGTGCGGGAAATTTTCGACGACTATACAGCGGGACAGCCGCTGGTTTTGTATGAAGACGGCGTGCCGATCGCGTTTTCGCCGCTGCCGCTGTTGCAATACGGTATGGCGGCGGGCAGAGTGTTCGACAGCTTCGGCGCGGCGCTTGACGCTTTCTATGGCGAGCGGGACGCGGCACAGCGCAAAAAGCAGCGCACGGCGGCGCTCGCGCATCTGCTGCACACCGACACGGCGCGTCTGAAGCGCAAGCTCGCAAAGCAGCGGCAGGAGCTGGCGGCGACGGGGGAGCGCGACACCTATCGCATCTATGCCGATCTCATCAACGCCAACATCTATGCCATCGAACGCGGCGCGGAAAGCGCGCAGCTTGTCAACTATTATGATCCCGACTGCAAAACGGTGACCGTGCCGCTCGACCCCGCCCTGTCGGCGGCGGGGAATGCCCAGCGGTATTATAAGCTCTACCGCAAGGCGCAGACGGCGGGACGCGTGCTCGCCGAGCAGATCGAAAAGGGCGAGGCGGAGCTTGCCTATCTTGAAACGGTGGCGGATGCGCTGTCCCGCGCCGACGACGCGGCGGAAATCGCCGCACTGCACGCCGAGCTGGAAGCGGGCGGCTATGTCAAGGCGCCGCGCGGTGCAAAGCGCAAAACGCCGACGCTTGCGCCGAAAGCCTTTGTGACCGACGACGGGTTCACCGTTTTGGTCGGGCGCAACAACGTGCAGAACGACCGTCTCACCAAGGATGCGCGCGGCAGCGATATTTGGCTGCACACGAAGAATATCCCCGGCTCGCACGTCATTCTTGTCACAAACGGCGAAACGCCGCCCGAACAGTCGGTGCGGCAGGCGGCGATGCTGGCGGCGCTCCATTCGGGCGCGGCGTCCTCGGGACAGGTGCCGGTGGACTTCACGGAGGTACGGCATGTGCACAAGCCGTCGGGCGCAAAGCCGGGGTTTGTCATTTTTGAAAAAAACCGCACACTGTTTGTCACGCCGGACAAGGTGCTTGCGGAAAGACTGCAAAAAAATGCGGGAAACTGAAAATCAGTTTCCCGCATTTTCCTTTTGTCAGATGCGAAACAGCGTGCGCACATTCTGCGCGGTCTGCGCTGCGAGCGCGTCGGCGGAAACGCCGCGCACCGCCGCGATCGTTTCCAGCACATGGGCGATCATCGCCGAGTTGCACCGCTCGCCGCGATGGGGCGTCGGCGCCATATACGGTGCGTCCGTTTCGACCAGCAGACGGTCGGCGGGCACGGCCGCAGCCGCTGCGAGCGGCTTTTTGGCGTTTTTGAACGTGACCGCGCCGCCGAGCCCGATATACATGCCGAGCGCCGTGACCTCACGGAGCATCTCGACACTGCCCGAAAAGCAGTGCACCACGCCGCGCGGACGATAGCGCGTGAGCAGCTGCAGGGTGTCGGCGTGGGCGTCGCGGTCGTGCACAATGACGGGGAGATCCCGTTCGACGGCAAATTGCAGCTGCGCCTCAAAAACCGCCAGCTGCTGTTCGCGCGGGCAGGCGTCCTCATAGTGATAGTCAAGCCCGATCTCGCCGATCGCCACCACCTTTTTTTCGGACAAAAACGGCAAAAGTGCCTGCGGCAGCGTCGCTGCGTTCACCGTCGCCGCCGCCTCGGGATGCACGCCGACAGCGGCAAACACAAACGGATACCGCACGGCAAGGGCAAGACACGCAGGGATGCTCGAAAGGCTGTCCGCCGCGTTGATAACGCCGACGACGCCCTTTGCGGGCAGTTCCGCCAGCACCGCGTCGCGGTCTGCGTCAAAGGCGGCGTCGTTATAGTGCGCGTGAGAATCGAAAATTTCCATAGCGTCCTCCAAAGAAAAACGCGCAGCCGAAAGGCTGCGCGCTGCAGTTTCAAGCGATTATTCGGAAAAACCGGACTCCACCAGATCGACAAGCCCCTTCACAGCGGCTTCCTCGTCAGCGCCGTCGGCGATGATGCGGATGGTCGTTCCGCCCACAATGCCCAGCGACAAAACGCCGAGCAGACTCTTCGCGTTGACGCGGCGATCCTCTTTTTCCACCCAGATGGACGACTTATAGCCGTTGGCTTTCTGAATGAAGAAAGTCGCAGGACGCGCGTGAAGACCAACCTGGTTCTGCACCACTACATCTTTAACACACATAATCAGACGCCCCTTTTCAATATCGGAAAGAAAAATATACCACGCATTACTGCCATTAGTATACCACATTTTTATGCTTCGTCAATGCGTTTTGTGCAATTTCGGTTTTGTGACCGATTTTTGGCGAAATGAAAAATTTCGATTTGTGATTTTTGCCATAAAATGTGGAAAACTTTTGGCACTCACGAAACGGCATCTGTCGAAAAAGCGGTGTGTCAGTCGAGGGAAAAACCGTTTTGTCGCAGAAAATCCCTGTCCTTTTCGGTGAGCTGAGCGCCTGCCAGCATGTCCGGCCGCAGCCGCGCCGTGCGCAACAGCGCCTGCTCGCGCCGCCAGCGGCGGATGTTTTCGTGGTGTCCCGTCGTGAGGATCTCGGGGATCTCGCGCCCCTCCCAAACGGCGGGGCGGGTATACTGCGGGTATTCGAGCAGCCCCGCAAAGTGGCTCTCCTCTGTGTAGCACTCCGCGTCCGCCAGCACGCCCGGTACCATGCGGGCGACACAGTCGACCAGCGTCAGCGCGGGCAGCTCACCGCCCGTCAGCACATAATCGCCGACCGAGATCTGTTCGTCCACCAGCGCTTCCAGCACGCGCTCGTCCACGCCCTCATAGTGTCCGCACAAAATGCAGATCTCCGGAAGTTCGGACAGCTCGACGGCGCGCTTTTGCGTGAGCGTTTTGCCCTGCGGGGACATATAGATGAAGTGCGGACGGTGCCCCAGCTCCTCGCAGACGGCGCGAAAACAGTCGGCGATCGGCTGGGCAAACATGACAAGCCCTTTGCCGCCGCCGTAAGGATAGTCATCGACCTGCATCTGCCGATTTTGCGTATAGGTGCGGATCTGGTGACAGTGCGCCTCAATCGCGCCCTTTTTCTGCGCCCTGCCGATGATGCTGGTTTCCAGCACCGCGTCGCACATCTCGGGGAACAGCGTCAAAATGTCAAATCTCACGCGTCAAACAATCCTTTCATGGGGCGGATGCGCACGCTCTCCGCGTCGGTGTCCACCGCGACGACGATGGCGGGGATGGCGGGGATGAGCACCAACGTGCCGTCCGCTTTCTGCATGTGATAGATGTCGCCTGCCCCGTTGTTGCTGACGGCGGTGATGTGCCCATAGACCTCGCCCGTGTCCGCGTCGGAGACGGCGCAGCCGATGAGATCACAGATGAAATACCGCCCGTCGGGCAGCGGCATGTCCGCTCTGGCGGCAAAAAGCCGCCTGCCGCGCCAGGTCGCCGCTTCCTGCACGGTGTCGACGCCTGCCGCTTTCATCAGCACGATGTTTTTGTGCGGGCGGCTTTTCACCGCAAATTGTTGTTTTCCCGCCGCGTCGGCATACAGCACCGACAGCTTGCAGAAGGCAGCGGCGCTGTCGCACCACGGCTGCACCCGCATCTCACCGGCGATGCCGTGCGTGCCGACCACCTCGCCGATCTCCAAAAATGCCGCTTTTGCCATAGTTTTCTCCTTACAGTGAAAGAAGGGGCGTCGCGCGACACCCCTTCTTTTTTTGCATTAGTCGATCTCGACCGCGACCTTGACATCCTGACGCGTTGCCGCGGCGCGCACCACCGTGCGCATCGCTTTGGCAATGCGGCCCTGTTTGCCGATCACGCGGCCCATGTCTTCCTGCGCAACGTGCAGATGAAACACAATGGTGCCGTCCTCTGCCGGTGCGTCCTGCTCCACTGTGACAGCGTCCGGATTTTCAACCAAACCCTGCGCAATGGTCATCAAAAGCTCTTTCATTCGCGCATTATCCTTTCCGGCGTGCAGTCACAAGCAATTACTTCTCGACGCCGACCTTTTTCAGCAATGCACGGACCGTGTCGGTCGGCTGCGCGCCGTTGGCGATCCACTGCTTTGCCTTGTCGACATCGATGTTGATTGCCGGCGGCTCCGCCAGCGGATCATAGGTGCCGAGCTTTTCGATAAAGCGGCCGTCACGCGGATAACGGGAGTCCGCCACAACCACACGGTAGAACGGTGCTTTCTTCGCGCCGATGCGGCGCAAACGGATTTTTACTGCCATACTGAGAACCTCCAAAAATTCATTACTGATGTGTATATATCTTCAACCGGTCATGCCGGATGAATTCAAAAACCGAAGCCCTTGCCGCCGAAGCCGCCAAGCCCGCCCGGCATACGCATACCACCGAAGCCTCGCTTGCCGCCCTTTGCCTGCTTTTTAAACTGCTTCATGAGCTGACGCATACTGTCATATTGCTTCAAAAGGCGGTTGACATCCTCCACCTTGCAGCCGCTGCCCGCCGCGACACGCCGCTTGCGGGAGGGGTTGAAAACGGACGGATTTTCGCGCTCCTTTGCCGTCATGCTGAGAATGATCGCCTCGACGCGTGCAAATTGCCGCGGGTCGATGTCGACGTCTTTGAGCTGCTTGCCGATACCGGGGATCATGCCGAGCATGCTTTTGAGATCGCCCATCTTTTGGATCTGGCGGAACTGATCCAGCATGTCGTTGAGATCGAACCGATCCTCCCGCAGCTTTTTCGCCAGCGCCTCGGCTTCCTTTTCGTCCACCTGCTGCTGCGCCTTTTCCACCAGCGAGAGCACATCGCCCATGCCGAGGATGCGGGATGCCATGCGGTCGGGGTGAAACACCTCGATGTCCTCGAGCTTTTCACCGACGCCGACAAACTTTATCGGCTTGCCGGTCACGGCACGCACCGACAGCGCCGCGCCGCCGCGCGTGTCGCCGTCCAGCTTGGTGAGCATCACGCCGTCGATGCCGAGTGCATCGTTGAACGCGGTGGCGACGTTGACGGCATCCTGACCGGTCATGGCGTCCACCACCAGCAGGATCTCCTGCGGCTTTGTCGCGTCCTTTATGGCCTTCAGCTCATCCATGAGCTGCGTGTCGATATGCAGACGGCCTGCAGTGTCCAAAAGGACATAGTCGTTGCCGTGATCCTTCGCGTGCGCAATGGCGTCTTTTGCAATGCGCACGGGGTCGATTGCGCCTTCCTCGAAAACCGGCACGCCTGCGCGCGCACCGACGGATTTCAGCTGATCAATGGCGGCGGGACGGTAGATGTCGCAGGCGACCAAAAGCGGTCGCCGCCCCTGCCCTTTGAGCATTTTCGCCAGCTTGCCGGCGTGAGTGGTCTTGCCCGATCCCTGCAGACCGCACAAAAGCACCACGCAAGGCGGATGATTGGCGGTCGCGAGACGCGCGGTCTGCCCGCCCATGAGCGCGGTCAGCTCCTCGTTCACGATCTTGATGACCATTTGCGCGGGGGTCAGGCTCTCCATCACCTTTTCGCCGACGGCGCGTTCGGTGACGCGCGCGGTGAAATCCTTGGCGACCTTGAAGCTGACATCCGCCTCGAGCAGTGCCAGGCGCACTTCCCGCATGGCGTCGCGCACATCCGCCTCGGTCAGTCTGCCGCGGGAACGCAGCTTTTTGAACGAAGCAGCCAGTTTGTCGGACAATCCTTCGAATGCCATGCTTTCACCCTTTCGAAATCACGCTTCTGCCATACGGTCGGCGGCAGCGGCGATCTTCGCCGCACACTCCTCGATTTCGGGGATGCGCCCGTTGCGGTCGTTCACCGCACGCAGCGTCCGCGCATTTTCCTGCACCGTCAGCAGCTCCTCCTGCATCCGACGAAACCGCGCCGCCAGCGCCAGCCGCTCCTCCATTTCGAGAAGCTGCGCTTCCGCACGTTTGATGGAATCGCGCACGCCCTGTCTCGTGATGCCTTCGTTTTCCGCAATTTCCGCCAGCGACAGATCCTCATTATAATAGTAGTCTACCATGCTGCGCTGCTTCTCGGTGAGCATGTCGCCGTAGAAGTCCAGCAAAAAGGAAATCTCCATATTTTTGGACATGGTCGCTGCCTCCTTTAACCTGTAAAGAAAAACACTTTACACATTATACAGCATGCCGCATGGTTTGTCAAGTCTTTTTTCGACACGAACGCAGACAAACCAATCAGGGGTGCAACCGTTCCCCAAACGGAATATTTTCCCGTTTTGTCTGTCTCGTCACTTGCAATACACAGAGCATGTCTGCGTTCTTCGACTTCCGAAACGAAATAATCTTCTCGTTTCGGGTCGAAGATTTTCGGCAAACAGCGTTTGCCGAAAAAAGCTATTGCACCACTGATGGCTTTGTCTCTATTATCCTTATTATATAGGAGTTGACAAGAATTGTCCGCACAAAGCGCGTCGAAAATGCGGGCGATCGGTGCGGGCAGAAAAAATTTTACATAAAAAGCAGTAAAGCGCGGTTGTTCAAAACTGGTAATTCTCGTTGAAAATGTATATTTATAATATAAAATAATGAAATATGCATGAATTTCAGCGTGAGAAAAGGAAGATCGTGGAATTTTTCTGCGGATTTATCGTTATTCGATGCAGGTTAGCGGCGGTTGTCAGGGCGCTTTTGGTTGGTTGCACAAAGTTTCGGGCAAAAATCGGAAATCCCGTTTTTGCCCCCATATTTGGTAAATTCTGTCTTTTTTTGTCCCAAAAGATCGGACAAAATTTGTAAAAAGTCTGTTCAAACGCCTGTCTTGTTTGTAAAACGGCGTTTGAATTGTCAAGTTTGCGTCAAGCGGTGGCACTGCGTAAAAAACCGTTTCTTTCCTTCTTTCGACGGCATACGGCGGCGACTTTTGGACATGTTGCACAAGTTTCCACAGAAAAACGCCGTTTGACAAGTGGATTTTTGGTGCGTATAATACTGAACGTGTTCACAACCACGCGTCATTCGCTTTTGTTACATGCTGTGACATGCCGGAATTTGTATATTTTCATACAGTTCACGGCAGACTATTTTTATCCTTTGGAAATTTCGGGAAGATCCATTTGGGATCGCGGATGACAGAAAGGAATTGACACGCAATGGAAAAGATACTGAACAAAGCGGCACAGTGTGCAGGACGCATTAAAAGACTGTGCGGCGACCGTTTCCTCGCGCTGGCGCTGCTGGCGGCGGTGACGGCGGGAACGCTGCTCGGCGTGCCGGTGACCGCCGAGGCGGACGCCGAGACGATCGGCGCGGCGACGGTGGTGCGCTGCACCTTCAAGCTGCTCGAAAGCAACCTTGAGGCGATGGACGCGGCGACGGTACAAAAGACAGCGGTCTATGCCGGCGAGCCGACAGTTTTGAACAATGTGGCCGTCACGGCGGACGACAACACGGAGGTTCTCTGCCTTGAGGCAGGGGAGACGGTGGCGGACGCGCTTGAGGCCGCGGACGTGACGCTTGGCGCCGAGGATCGGCTGAATGTCGCCGACACGCAGTATGCGACCGACGGGCTGTCGGTCGAGGTGACGCGGGTCACCTATAAGGAATACACGAAGACCCAGGCGATCGCTTTCGCCACCGAGGTGAAGTATACAAATGAGCTGCGCCAGGGTGCGTCCAAGGTGAGCCGTCAGGGCGTCAAGGGCGTCAAGACCATCACCTATCGCGACTGCATCGAAAACGGTAAGGTGGTTTCCACCGTCAAGGTGAGCGAGGAAGTCACCAAGGCGCCGGTGTCGAAGGTGGTGCTCAAGGGCACAAAGGTCGGCGCGGTCGTTTCCGAAGCGCCGTTTGCCATCGCGCTGGACGGCGCGGGACAGCCGCTGAATTTCAAGAAGAAGCTGACGGGCAAGGCGACCGCCTATACGAGCGATCGCGGCGACTCCGGCACACACACGTCCTGCGGCTACCGTGCACAGGTCGGCATTGTGGCGGTGAATCCGCGCGTCATCCCCTACGGCACAAAGCTGTGGATCGTCTCCGAGGACGGCAAGTGGGTGTATGGCTATGCCATCGCGGGCGACACCGGCGGCGGTGTGCGCAGCGGCAAGCTGCTGGTCGATCTCTATTTCGACACCTACGGCGAATGCACCAAGTTCGGCAGACGCACGATGAACGTCTATGTGATCGGGTAAAGAGCATATGCAAAACGCAGTAAAGCGAGAGCTTTACTGCGTTTTTTCTTGCCATTTTGCGGGAGATGTGGTATCATGATGCATATGGACAAAGGGGGACGATGCATGGAAAACTTACGCAGCAAGCTCGGCTTTATCTGCGATATGGACGGCGTCATCTATCACGGCAACCGCATTCTGCCGGGGGTCAAGGAATTTGTGGCGTGGCTGTATGACAACGACAAGGAATTTTTGTTTCTGACCAACTCCAGCGAGCGCTCGCCGCGCGAATTGCAGCAAAAGCTGGCGCGCATGGGGCTTGAGGTCAGCGAAAAGCATTTTTATACCAGTGCGCTGGCAACGGCGAAATTCATCAGCAACCAGGCGCCGGGCGGCAGCGCCTATGTCATCGGCGCGCCGGGACTGGTGAACGCACTGTATGAGGCGGGCATCACCATGAACGACGTCAACCCCGACTATGTGATCGTGGGAGAGACATCGAACTACACCTATGAAAGCGTGCTGCACGCGGTGAAGCTGGTGCAAAACGGCGCCAAGCTCATCGGCACCAACACCGACCTCACCGGTCCGACCGAGCAGGGCATCATGCCCGCCTGCCGCGCCTGGATCGCGCCGATCGAGCTTGCGACCGGCAGATCCGCCTATTTTGTCGGCAAGCCCAATCCGCTCATGATGCGCACGGGGCTGAAGCTGCTCGGCGTGCACTCGGCGGATGCCGTCATGATCGGCGACCGCATGGACACCGACATCATCGCGGGCATCGAAACGGGTCTGGATACGGTGCTGGTGCTGTCCGGCTGCACATCGCGCGAGGAAGTGGGCAGCTTCCCCTATCGCCCGAAATACATTCTGGACGGTGTCGGCGACATCGTGAAATGAGGTGTTTTTATGCTGTTATCCACGCAAACGGATTTTTTCGGCAGGGTCTACGGTGACAAAGAAGCCATCCGCATGATCAAGGCGGCGGGCTTTGATGCCTTCGACATGAGCTTTTTTGAGATGTTCGGCAACAAGGACTATCCGATGAACGGTGACGGCTGGCGGGACTATGTCCGCTCGCTGCGCGAGACGGCGGATGCGTGCGGCATCGTGTGCAACCAGGCGCATGCACCGTTTGCATCCAGCACGGGCGACGAGAGCGACGACAGGCGTCGCTTTGACGCCATCGTGCGCAGCATCGAGGCGGCGGCGATGCTCGGTGCAAAGACCATCGTTGTGCACCCGAAGCAGCATCTGCCGTATACGACCTGCAAGGAAGCGCTTTTCGACATGAATGTGGAGTTCTATCGCACGCTGGTGCCGTATTGTGAGCAGTTCGGGATCAAGGTGGCGTGCGAGAACATGTGGCAGTATAATAAGGCGGCGGGGCGCATCATCGACAGCACCTGCTCCCGCCCCGAGGAATTCTGTGCCTATCTCGACGCGGTGGACAGCCCGTTTGTGGTCGCCTGCCTTGACATCGGGCACGCGGGGCTGACCGATGAGGATCTGCCGCATTTTGTCAGAACGCTCGGCAAAAAGCGGCTGCAGGCGCTGCATGTGCACGACAACGATCTGCACGGCGACGATCACATGCTGCCCTTCACCCGCAAGTTCGACTTTGCCGCGTTCACGGCGGCGCTTTCGGACATCGGCTATGCGGGCGATTTCACCTTTGAGGCGGACAATTTCCTGGTGCCTTTTCCGCAGCCGCTGCACGCGGAAGCGGCACGTTTCATGTGCAGCGTCGGACGGCAGCTTGTGCGCATGATTGAAGAATAAAACAAAAAACGCGTCGCACAGCGACGCGTTTTTTTGTTGCCGTTTTTTATGTGAGATAGTTTTTGAACAGCGGGATCTTGCGTAACAGCCATGTGATGGCAAAACTTGCCGCAAATACCGCCGCCGCCAGCACCGGCACCGACAGGACGGGCAAAAACACGGGCAGGATGTGCAGCCTGTGCAGCAGCATGTTCAGAAGATCGTGCACAAGATAGATGCCGAAGCAGCACGAGGACAGCGTCCCGATGCGCGCGACCGCGCGCGGGGAGAAGGTGCGGCTGCCGAAATGCGTCGCAAAGAACAGGTAGACCGCCGCCGCTTCAAACAGCACGTTCGGCAGCAGATAGCCGTAAAGCTCGCTGTTCGGCTTGCCCGAAAGGAACGAAATGACGCCGCTTGCCGCCGCCGTGCCGACAAAGGACAGGACGCCGAGCAGATAGATGCCGTGGCGCACCGCCGTGCGCGGCGGATAGCGATAGAGATAGCTGCCGAGCACAAAATAGCCCACAAAGCCCGTCACCATATACAGCGACATTTTCCCCGCCTGAATGTCGATGACGTTGCGAAACGGCGGGATGAGCAGCAGCGCGTTTTGCAGGAATGTGAAAACAAAGGTGAGAATGAGGAAATATTCCGTCAGCCGCTTGTCCGCCGTGATTTTGCGCAGCAGCGGGACAACGAGATAGAACCCGAGCAGCATCAAAAGGAACCACAGGTGATAGTGCCCGAAAACGGTGCGCTTGACCATGTCGACAATGACCGAAAGCCCGAAGCCCTCGCTGCGCAGCAGCGCACCCAGCAGTGCATACACCGGCGACCAGAAAAGGAACGCCAGCACGATGCGGCGGATGTTTTTGGTGAAAAGCTTTTTGATCGGCATGTCGCGCGCGGGATCGAGAAACAAAATGCCGGAGATCATGCAAAAGATCGGCACGCAGAACCGCACCAGGCAGTCATAGGCATTGAAAACCTGCCATGCGGCGGTGTTCGGCGCCGCCGTGCGCCAGACGCTGTCCTTGCCGAGAAAATCGCCGGCGACAACATGCAAAAGCACCATGGCGAAGATTGCCGTGATGCGCAAAAGATCCAAAAAGACAATGCGCTCTCTTTTTTCTTCCATCGTTTTCTCCTGTAAGAAAGGGAGCGCAAGCGCTCCCTTTCCGTATGGTACTTCTTTTTAGGCGCCGTAGCTGCCGAGAGCGCCGATGACGCCGACGGCGAAGATGCTGACGAAGATGGCGCTGAGAATGGACAGAGCGACCGCAACGATCACACCGATCAGCGCGCCCTTGCCGCAGCTTTTCGCCTTGAGCGGCTGCTGGTCCTTCCAGCAGAGATACAGGATGAGACCGATGATCGGGAAGAAAAAGCCGAGAACCGCAAACCCGCCGCTCGGCGCGTCGTCCGTCGCAGGGACGGTCGGCTGCTGCATGGGGGCGACGGCTGCGCCGCAGTGGACGCAGATGACGGCGGCGTCGTCAATTTCCTTGCCGCAATGGGTGCAATACTTCATAAAATTCCTCTCCTCGTTTTCATGATTTTATTTTTCAACGGCAATGCCGGAGAAAACTCATTTATAGTGTCTGATGAACAGCCACAGGATGCAGATGATCTGCACCGGCACGCCGATCAGATACACAAGCCAAATGTTATACTGCAAAAATTGCAGATACACCGCCGTGAGCAGCGTCCACACAAACAGCGACACCGTGATAAACACCAGAACGCGGCTGCGGAACCGACGGTTCATGCGCAGCACCACAAGGCAGGACACGGGGATCGCCCACACAAACGCCTGCCAGAAGTTGAAGCCGCTTTTGGTGTTGAGGTACACGAAAAAGACGGTCGCGATGAGCCACACGATGGCGACCGACAAAAGGCAGACGACGACGGAATACTGCATGGAGTCCTTGGTGCGCACCTGGCGCGCATCCTGTCCGCCGCCCTTTTCCAGCAGCGTGTCCATGCGGATGCCGTAGAAGTCGCACAGCTCATACAGCACGTTGATGTCCGGCAGCGCGTCCCCTTTTTCCCAGCGGGAGACCGCCTTGTCGGAATACCCCAGCCGCTCGGCGAGCTGTGCCTGTGTGAGACCGCTGCTCTTGCGCAGCAAGGCCAGATTTTCGGCAATAATCGGATGTAGATCTTTCATACTGACAGAATACCATAAAATCCGCCGCCTTGCAAGCCCCTCGTTTGCGGTTTCTTTTTCTTGACAAATTGCACAAAATGCGGTATAGTGTAGGTGGTATCGTTTTGTCGCAGTGCCGACAAACGACCGTTTATATATATCGGAGAGAGCGCCTTTTGTGCCTGTCTCTACTGTATATAAAAAGTTTTACGCCGTTTTGACGGCTTTGGACACAGAAGATAGATTTCTTCTTTCCGGTTTTCTCCGCATTTTGCGGATTTTCATAAGTATTTTTGAATATGTTATGAGTAAATTCCGACAGGAAGCGTCTGTCTTCTGCTGTTCGCGCATTCCCCAAAAACAGCAGGAGGTGCATGAATTTGCCGCAGATCAGTATGCTGATTGCCGTTTTGATGTGTGTCGGCGGTCTCGCCGTCGGCGCGGCGGTTGCCGCGTTCGTCGCATTCAAGGCAGGCATTGCGCATCGCAAAAAAGAAGCGGAAGCCGCCATCGGTTCTGCCGAGGCGGAAGCGGACCGCATCCGCAAGGAAGCAGCCCGCGCAGCAGAGCAAAAGAAAAAAGAAGCGCTTTTGGAAGCAAAGGACGAAATCCATCGCTATCGCAACGAGGCGGAGCGGGAGCTCAAGGATCGCCGCGTTGAGGTGCAGCGTCAGGAACGTCACGTGCAGCAAAAGGAAGAGGCGCTGGATCGCAAGGTTGAAAACTGCGAGAAAAAAGAGGAAGCTCTCACAAAGAAGCAAAAGGAGATCGACGACCGCCTGCGGGATGTCAACGATCTCAAAAAGAGCCAGTTTGAGATGTTAGAGCGCATTTCCGGTCTCACAAAGGAGCAGGCGAGAGAATATCTCCTGTCGCAGCTCACCGACGAATTGACGCACGACAAGGCGCTGAAAATTCTGGAGATCGAAAATCAGCTCAAGGAAGAAGCCGATCAGAAGGCGCGGTTCATCATTTCGCACGCCATTCAGCGCGTTGCCGCCGACCAGGTGGCGGAGTCCACCGTGTCGGTCGTACCGCTGCCGAGCGACGAAATGAAGGGCCGCATCATCGGCAGAGAGGGACGCAACATCCGTGCCATCGAGACGATGACGGGCGTTGACCTTATCATTGACGACACGCCGGAAGCCATCACGCTTTCGTGCTTTGACCCGGTGCGGCGGGAAATCGCCCGTCTGTCGCTGGAGCGGCTCATCACCGATGGGCGCATCCATCCGGCGCGCATCGAGGAAATGGTGGAAAAATCCCGCCGCGAGGTCGAGGCGACCATCAAGGCGGAGGGCGAACGCGCGGTGCTGGAAACGGGACTGCACGGCATCCATCCCGAGATCATGCGCCTTTTGGGCAGACTGCACTATCGCACCAGCTACGGACAGAATGTGCTTGACCATTCGATGGAAGTCGCTTTCCTGTCCGGCATGATGGCGAGCGAGCTGGGCATCGACCCGACCGTGGCGCGGCGCGCAGGTCTTCTGCATGACATCGGCAAGGCGGTGGATCACGAGGTCGAAGGCTCGCACGTCGAGATCGGCGTGGACATCGCCCGCAAGTATAAGGAAAACGAAGCGGTGGTGCATGCCATCCAGGCGCACCACGGCGACGTGGAAGCCACGACGGTGGTTGCCTGCCTGGTGCAGGCGGCGGACGCCATTTCGGCGGCGCGCCCCGGCGCACGGCGTGAGAATTTGGAGAACTACATCAAGCGTCTTGAAAAGCTCGAAGAGCTTGCCAACGAGTTTGAGGGCGTGGAGCGCTCCTTTGCCATTCAGGCGGGACGTGAGATCCGCATTCTGGTGCGTCCGGAAGCGGTCAACGACGATCAGATGGTCATTCTCGCGCGGGATATTGCCAAAAAGATCGAGGAGAACATGGATTATCCCGGTCAGATCAAGGTCAATCTCATCCGCGAAAACCGCGCTGTGGATTACGCAAAATAAGGCACGAGAAAGCGACGCCCACAGAGGGCGTCGCTTTTTTCATGTGTACGGACGACAGTAAGAAAAAAAGGGGGGGACAGGTATGACGGAAAAGAGCATCACGGCGCTTGCCGGCGTCGGCAGCCGCAGGGCGGAGCAATATGCAAGGCTCGGGGTTACGACCGTGGGTGAGCTTTTGCGGCTGTACCCCCGCACCTATGAGGACTGGTCAAAGCAGGTAACCGTGCCGACGGCGCCGGCGGGCGCGCCCTGCTGCGTGCGGGCAAAGATCGTCGGCGACCTGCAAAAGCGCCCGATGCAAAAGGGCGGCATGATGTACAGCGTTGCGGCAAGCGACGGGGTGTGTCTGTTCACCGTCACGCTGTTCAACGCGGGCTATACGGCGGCGCGCCTGCGCGCGGGGGAGACGTTTTTGTTCTTCGGCGCGGTGACCCGCACGCGCAGCGGGTTTCAGATGTTCGCGCCGCAGATAAAGTCCCCCGCCGAGGGCGGGTATATCCGCCCCATTTATCCGCAGACGGCGGGACTGTCCAGCCACATCACCGAGCGGCACATGAAGGCGGCGCTGGCGGAATATGACAAAACGCCGCAGACCGAGCTGGTTTCCGAGGAGGAGCGGGCGCGGCTCATGCTGTGCACCGCGCGCTTTGCGCTGCACAACATCCATTTCCCCGAGAGCGGGGAAGCGCTCAAAAAGGCAAGAGAACGGCTCATTTTCGACGAGCTGTATCTGTTCGAGTTGGGACTGCTCGGCAGGCGCGCGCAGCTGCGCGCCGTCGGCGGCAGGGTGCTGACGGCGGACGCGTCCGCCGCTTTTGAGGGCATGCTGCCGTTTGCGCTCACGGGCGCGCAAAAACGCGCGATCGCGGACGGCGTGCGGGATATGCAAAGCGGCAAGCCGATGTCCCGCCTTATCCAGGGCGATGTCGGCAGCGGCAAGACCGCCGTTGCGGCGTCGCTGATGCTGTCGGCGGTGCAAAGCGGGTGGCAGTGTGCGTTCATGGCGCCGACGGCGCTTTTGGCACAGCAGCACGCGCAGACGCTGCGGCATATGCTCGGCGACAGCGCGCGGGTGGTGCTTTTGATCGGCGGACTGCCCGCTGCCGAGAAGCGCGCGGCACTTGCCGCGATTGCGGACGGCAGCGCCGACATCGTCGTGGGCACGCACGCGCTTTTGTCGGACACGGTGCGGTTTTCCGATCTCGGGCTTGTCATCACCGACGAGCAGCACCGTTTCGGCGTGCAGCAGCGGACGACGCTTGCGGAAAAGGGCGTCCATCCGCATCTGCTCATCATGTCCGCCACCCCCATCCCGCGCACGCTGGCGATGTTCCTGTTCGGCGACATGGATGTATCGGTTCTGAACGAACGCCCCGCGGGGCGGCAGCCCGTCAAGACCTTTGCGGTCGGCACGGCGCTGCGCGAGCGGGTGTATGCCTATATCCGCAAAAAGGCTGCGGCGGGACAGCAGGCGTATGTTGTGTGCCCGCTGGTGGAAAAAAGCGAGGAAAGCGACGCCGTCGACGCGGTGTCGTATTATAAAATGCTCAAAAGCGGCGCGCTGCGGGACATTCCCGTCGCGCTGCTGCACGGGCAGATGTCCGCAAAGGACAAGGAAGCGGCGATGGCGGCGTTTGCGGCGGGCGAGGTGAAGGTGCTGGTGGCGACAGTGGTGATCGAGGTCGGCGTCGACGTGCCGAACGCGACGCTCATGGTGATCGAGGATGCCGACCGCTTCGGCCTGTCGCAGCTGCACCAGCTGCGCGGGCGCGTCGGACGCGGCAAGGCGGCGTCCGACTGTGTGCTCATTTCCGACGCCGAAAACGAGGAAGCGAGAAGGCGGCTTGCGACCATGTGCAGCACCGCCGACGGCTTCAAAATTGCCGAAGAGGATTTCGAAATGCGCGGCCCCGGCGACTTTTTCGGCGACCGCCAGCACGGGGCGCTCCCGCAGATGCGCATAGCGCGGCTCTCGCGGGACATGGAGACGCTGCAAAGGGCGCGCGCGGCGGCGGAGCGGGTGCTGAAAAACGATCCGCATTTGCAGAAAGCGGAAAACGCCGCCCTGCGCGCGGCGGTGGAAGCGCTTTTTGAAAACGGCGGGGACATGCTGTCCGATTGAACGGAGGAAACGATGGAGAGAAAGAAAACGGTGATCGTCGGCGGCGGCGCGGCGGGACTCGTGGCGGCGGTGCTGCTCGGCAGAGAGCTGCACGGGGACGTGCTGCTTTTGGAGCGCCTGCCGCGCGTGGGCAAAAAGCTGC
>URNF01000013.1 GCA_900549155.1 uncultured Oscillospiraceae bacterium
CAGAAACGAGGGTCTTGACACAAGGCACAACCCCGAATTCACCCTCATGGAGTTGTATCAGGCGTATGCCGATTACCACGACATGATGGATCTCACCGAGGATATGTACCGCTATGTCGCCAAGGAAGTGCTCGGCACGACCGTCATCACCTATAACGGGGTGGAGATGGATCTCGGCAAGCCCTTTGCCCGCATCACGATGGCGGACGCCGTGAAGCAATACAGCGGCGTGGACTTCCGCGAGATTCACACCCTGGAAGAAGCGCGTGCCGCCGCCGATGCCCACCAGGTGGCCTATGAACCGCACCACAAAAAGGGCGACATCCTCAACCTGTTCTTCGAGACCTTTGTGGAAGAGCACCTCATCCAGCCGACGTTTGTCATGGATCATCCGGTGGAAATTTCCCCGCTCACCAAGCGCAAGCCGACCGATCCCGACTATGTCGAGCGGTTCGAGTTCTTCATGAACGGCTGGGAGATGGCAAACGCTTATTCCGAGCTGAATGACCCCATCGACCAGAGAGCGCGCTTTGCCGCCCAGGAAGAGCTTTTTGCGCAGGGCGACGAGGAAGCCAACCACACCGATGAGGACTTCCTCAATGCGCTGGAGATCGGCATGCCGCCCACAGGCGGCATCGGCTACGGCATCGACCGTATGTGCATGCTGCTGACCGACTCCGCCGCCATCCGCGACGTGCTGCTGTTTCCGACCATGAAATCGCAGGGCGCATCCAAGGCGGAGAAAAAGTCCGAGGAAATCACCATCATCGGCGGTGCCAAGGGCACGGTCGAGATTGAGGTTGAGGACGAGCCGATCGACTTTTCCAAGGTGCAGATCGAGCCGCTGTTTGCGGACTTTGTGGACTTTGACACCTTCTCCAAATCCGATTTCCGCGCCGTGAAGGTCAAGGAATGTGTCGCCGTGCCGAAATCCAAGAAGCTTTTACAGTTCACGCTGGACGACGGCACGGGCACTGACCGCACCATTCTTTCCGGCATCCATGCATTCTATGAGCCGGAGGAGCTGGTCGGCAAGACGCTGATCGCGATCGTCAATCTGCCGCCGCGCGCCATGATGGGCATTGACTCCTGCGGCATGCTGCTTTCCGCCATCCACGAAGAAGAGGGCGAGGAAAAGCTGCATCTGCTCATGGTCGACCCGCACATCCCCGCCGGCGCAAAGCTGTACTGAAAGAATGGGCAATTCCGATCGGAATTGCCCATTTTTCTAAAATCCAAAAGGAAAGGGGGGCTTGTATGAATCTCATGATCTGCGACGACCAACAAAGCGAGCTTGACACCATGCGGCGGATCGTTTCCGATTATGCCGCTGCACATGCCGCGCTTTCGCTTTCCGTAAAATGCTTCCAAAATCCTTTCGATCTGCTGGCAGAGATCGACAGAAGCGGCGCGCCCGATATTGCGCTTTTGGACATTTGTATGCCCGGCATTTTGGGCACGGAGGTCGCGCGGGAAATTCTCGGCAAAAGTGCCGAGGACACCGACGTGATCTTTTTGACGACAAGCCCCGATTTCGCGGTGGAAGCGTTTGCGCTGCATGCGGGCGACTATCTCACAAAGCCGTATGACAAGCGGCGGCTGACGGACACGCTGGACAGGGTGATCGAAAAGCGGCGCAGCCGCTTATACTTCCCCATTGCGTGCGGCAAGGAAATGCATCGCGTCGATCTGTATACCGTTTTGTATGCGGAAGCGAAAAACCACAACGTGGAGATTTACCTGAAAAACGGCAGCTGTCTGAAAACGCACACGACCCTCACGGCGTTCAAGGATGCATTTCGAACGGCGAGCGGCTTTGTGGGGGTCGGCGCATCGTATATCGTCAATCTGCGCTGTGTGCAAAGTCTGCTGGAAACGACGCTGGAAATGTCAAACGGCGATCGCATCCCCGTTCCCCGACGGCTGCGAGGCGAGCTGAAAAAGCAGTATTTTGATTTTTACACAAAGGAGGCAACGGGAAAATGACACGGCAGCTGATAGCTTTGACGCTCACTGTCCTTATGCACATCGTTTGCTTTGCGGTCATGACCGAGCGGAAATACTCCGTGAAAAAGACCGTTTTCCTGTATACCGTATTTCTGACGGTCTTTGTTCTGCTTTCCGTGCTGGTTTCCCGCGTGCTGTTCGACATTCATTCTTTCCCTGCCGCTGCTCTTGCATTTGTGAGCACCATGCTGGTGTCGTTTGCCGTTTTCATGGTGACCTCGACAGACCCCGCCTGCAAAAAGGTGTTTCTGTTTCTCTGCTATGCATCGCTTTTCTGCATCTTTTTCTGCTGCTCCGCCATGATCAGCAGCATCTGGTTTCAGGACGCATACAGCGCTGCTGCCGTTTACGCGAAAACGATCATCCGCACCCTTTTGTATCTGCCGACGATAGGGCTGTATATCGTCTTTCTGCGTCCGGCGATGCGGGAGGTGCCGGGATCCAACAAAAAGATCTGGTATTCCATCTCGCTGGTGTCCCTGCTGTTTTTGATCGTCTTCACTATATTCTGCTTTATCTACACCATGAAAAACGATTTCAGAGCGTGGTACAGCCTTTTGTTTGCCGCCACGGTGCTGATCTATTTTTCGGTTTTGTGGATCATTTTCGGCATGATCCGCTATATGATCAAGGAAAGTCGGATGGAGCTGATCGAAAAAAATATGCAGTATCTGCAGGGACAGCTCAAAGCCGCAAGGGAAAACGAGCGGTTTGCCAAAACCATTCGGCACGATTTTCGCCATCACAACCAAAACCTTGCCGCCATGCTCCGAAACGGCGAAACAAAGGAAGCCCTGCGCTATATAGAGGAATATAACGAAAGCCTCGACGCAGCAAGGCCCAAGGAATTTTGCCCCCACGTGACGGTGAATGCCATCCTCAGCAGCTTCTGCGCCAAAGCGCAAAATGACGGCATCGCCGTTTCCGTCAAGGCGGACGTGCAGGAAGAAACCGCCGTGCGCGACATGGATTTTGTCGCGATCCTCTCCAACCTTTTGGAAAACGCCGTTAACGGCTGCAAAGAATGCGGTGCGCACGGCGAGATAACGGTCAATCTCCGCACCGTCTCGGACAAGACCGTTATCGTGTGCAGCAACCCCTGCAAGCCGGGGATCGTCATCGAAAACGGCATGCTCCAACCGAAAGGCGTCGGCATGGAAAGCATGCTGGCAGCGGCGAGGAAATACGACGGCGACATCAGCTACAGCCTGGAAAACGGCATCCTCACCCTGTGCGTGATCTTAAAGACCTGACCATTTACGCTCCGAAAACAACCAATTATGCCGAAAGCCATCCGTTTGGATGGCTTTTTTGTTATTCTGTACTTAAATATATGAAGCGGAGGTGAGGCGCGTGCTTTTCGGCAGGAAAAAGCTGACTTTTGACAAGACAGCAAAATTCAATTATGAGCTGGACACCAACGAAAGCCTGAAAACAGCGCTGAAAAACCTCTCGCTGCAACGGGGCGAAATGAGCAGGCGACGGTATCTCGCCGAGCTTTTGGCGCTGTTCAATGCGGAAGGCTTTGATCTGACGCTCAAGGAGCTGGATATGCTGCTCCTCTTGCGCAAGAAAACCGATCAAATGCTTTTGGAACAGACGGAAAATGAGGCTTAACGAAAGGAGAACGCATGGTGAAAAAGCAGAAAAAAAGCATGATAAGCCGCCTGTCGGCGGTGGTATTGTGTCTTGTTACCGCACTTTCTCCGCTTTTCGGCTCGACGCCGTGGAACGTCGCCCACGCGGAAGCTGCGCCCATTGCGCTTCGAAGGATCGACGGCAGCGGAAAAGCGTTCATCTATCACAGCTTTTCGGAAACGAAAACGTTCACCGTCGGAGAAACGTATGCCTTCCTGAACGGCATTTACGGGGCAGAGGATGCCGTGTCCTCGCTCGGCGCGGGCGCGATCCTGCAGGCAACGACCTATGTCAAGACAAATAACTGCGACTTCTACATAGCGTGCAAATACGGCGTGGATGCCAAGGCAAAGGTATATGTGAATGTGGCAACACCCGGCAAGGATTTTGACCACTGCAGATCCGGCGGACTGTATGAGGTTCCAAACTCCGGCACCCCCACAGAATACCGCTATTTCTGCAAGGCGGGCGGCGCACAGAACTGCGGGCCGTACTATGCCTATACCTATGAAGAGGAGAGCGTCACCTTCGGCGGCGTGTCGGCTAAGCTGAACAGCATCGAAAAGCAAGGCTCGGAGAATTCGGCGGATTACACCGTCACCATCACCTACGACGGAAACAAAACCAAGGTTTTGGATCCCGGGAGCTATACGGTCGCGTTCACCGAACCCGACCATGTCACCTTTGTGATCTCGGACAGCGTGGGCAATGCCATCACGGCAAACTTCCAAAGCCCGCTCGCGATACGCTACGACGGGAACGCCGCCAATGCGTTCAACACACCTGCCGTTCAGGCAGCATGGGCGGGAGAGCGCAGCACCGTCTCCTCTCAAAAGCTCACCCGCTCCGGCTATGCGTTTGTGAACTGGAAGAATACGGCTGCCAACAAGACGTATACGGCAGGACAGACCTTCACCGCCTCAAGCTCCATGCAGCTTTTTGCCCAGTGGAAGGACACGCAGGCGCCGACCATCGGCTATACCGCCACGCAGGTCATGACGGGCGAAACCGATGCCGCCGTGGAAAGTGCGGTGCGCGCCGCCCTCACGATCACGGATAACGAGCCTGTCTCGGAATGTACGGTCACCGTGACCGTTCCCAAAGACTTCACTAAAACACCGGGCAACAAGGATGTCACGGTGACCGCCACGGACAAGGCGGGAAACACTGCAACGGTGAAATGCACGGTCTATGTTTCTTCCTATGTGGATATTTCGAGGCCGGTCTTTACGAAAGGCACAAAAAAGCTCACCGCCACGCTGCATAACCCCGGCATGGATGCCATCACGGAAAGCGGCTTTGTGTGGGGCATTATGAACGCGCCCACCCTCACCGTGAACAACGGCTCTGCCGCCACATCCACCGTGGCAAGCAAGGCGGGCGACACGCTCTCCGTCACGGCGAGCAACCTGCAAAACGGCTTGACCTATTATGCCCGCGCGTACATCACCGCCGACGGCATCACCTATTACAGCGAGGAGATCCAAATCACTCTGGATCTTCTCGAATACGGCACCTTTACGATCAAAAACAATGATAACAACACCTTTACGGTGACAAGGACCGGCGGCACGGCAGGCAAGCAAACGGTCTATTACCGCACCGTCAACGGTTCGGCGGCGGGCGGCACGTACTTTAAGCACGCCGGCGGCACACTGACCTTCTATGCCGGACAGACCTCGAAAACCGTAACCGTCACCGAAAAAGGCGCAAACGCATGGGGCTACGGCAAGCCCTCCATCGCCTACAGCAACGCGGATCGCGTCTATTCGATGGAAATTTACCGCGTGGACGGCGGCGCAAGCCTGGGCGAGCAGACGATCGCCACGAGAACGCTGAAAACCGGTGCGGATTTCAAGGTGAACCGCAACTACTATACCGACTATAAACGCTTTGCATCATACACCGACGAGGTGGAGCGCGGCGACTATGAGAAAGACGGGCTGGGCTGGTATCAAAATGTGCGGGGAAGCGCCGATGCCCGCCTGGTGACGATCAGCATACCGGGGCTTAGCGAAAACTACTGGCGGAACACTGCCGGCGGCCTTTCGTATTATATGCAGGTCAAGATCAAAGAGGTTGCAGCCGGATATCAGCACATTCAGATCACGCCCGGTGATAAGATCAACACCGCGTTCTATCCGGAAAGCGGAAAATACCTTTACAACGGTTCCGGCAACTTTAATTTCAGCACCATGGATCCCGCTGCCTACGCGATGACGCTGGAGCACGGGGGTGCCACCGGCATAACCAAGACCTACGGCACCTACTGTTTCCCCTACGCAGCCGGAACATCGGCGAGAAAGCCCACGACCGAGCTTAAAAAAAGCAGCTGGGGCAACGCACTGCTCTTCGCCGTCGACACGAAGTACATCTCCATCGGCTACAGCGCCAGCGGCGGCGGCAGCGACAAATGGGCGGAAAAGGATGAATTCCATTACATCAAGCTGCTGGATTTCCGCGAGCCGCAGTTTGTCAAAGCCGCTCCCATGGCGGACAGCGTCTACAAGCCGGGCGACCCCTTCACCGTCTCGCTGATCTTTGACGAGATCGTGGACAGTGTCAACAGCGTGAACATCGACAAGGTCACGGTGAATACGACCTGGGGCACCGCCTCCTATGTCGGCGGTGTGGATACAAATGTCCTCTATTTCCAAGGGACGGTGGCACAAAATGCAAGCAAAACGCTGACGATCAACAGCGTTTCGGGCACAAAGTATATCAAAGATATGTGCGACGACGACACCTATGTCGCCACAAAGGATATCCGGGACACGCCGGACACCAAGGCGACCGTGGACACCTCCGTGCCGCATTTCACCGTCACGGCAAACGGCATCACAAACGGTGTCGGCAAGGCGACGGTAACGGTGAACGCAGATCAGAAAAAGACCACCGGCATGCGCTATGCCTGGTCGGATTCCTCACTCCCGCCCGCAAACGGCTGGATCCCGCTTTCGACCGCCGAGCTGAATACGGCGAAAAACGGCGGGCTTCCCCTCTCCATCCGCAAGGAGCCGGGCAGCGGTGTCAGCAACGGCAAGTGGTATCTCCATGTGACAGCGGTCTATGACACAACGGGCGCTACGGTTTATGACAACGCCGTTCTGGATTTCGGCACGGCGGCAAAGCCCGCAGATGGCAGCACGTCGCCCGCCCTGACCGTTTCGGCGATCAACACAAGCTGGGCTACAGGCAGAAAGATAACCATTGCGGCAACGGGCGCGGAAAAGCTGCAATACCGCAAGTCGGGCGACACCGCGTGGAAAACGCTGAGCAAGACGGCAACAAGCGTCACGGTTTATGAAAACGGCCACTATACCTTCCTGCTGACAGCGGGAGAGGAAGTCATCACCAAAGCCGTCGAGGTCAGCCGTCTCGATCTGAAAAAGCCCACGGCTTCCGTCGGAGAGCCGACAAGCGCTTCGCTCCTGTCGCCGCAACCCGACGTTTACACGAAGCTCGTCCTGCCGATCACCTATGCCGACGCAGATTCGGGCGTGCGGGACGTCTATTATCGGTGGACAAACAGCGCGACAACGCCGACCTCCTTTTCGACAAAGCTCCAGACAGGCACAAAAACGGTCACCTATACGGCAAGTGAAACCGCGCAGACCGCCAAATATCTGCACATCAAGGTCACCGATAATGTGGGGCGTGTCTATACCACCTGCTCATCGCCGTATACGGTGATCTCGCAAAAGACGGTCGAGACACACACGCCGACGATCACCATAACGGGCGAGCCGACAGCGTGGACGAACGACACGGCGACCCTGACCTGGCAGCTTGCCGATCATGACGGAAAGCGGTTTGAGGTCATCCTGCCGGACGGCAGGATAAGCACCGAGACAAGCGGTGAGGTCTGGGCGCGGCAGAACGGCGATTACACCGTGACCGTCCGCGACCTCACCTACGGCGGAGAAAACAGCGCCACCGCGAAGGTCGACAAGCTGGACTTCGACCCGCCGACCGTGGATGTCAGCGGCAGTGCGAGCGGCTGGTCGAAAAACGATCAGACCGTTACGATCACCGCAAGCGACAGCCAAAGCGGCGTCGGAGAAAAATGGTATGCGATCGTTTCCGATGTCGGAAGCATTCCGACCGCGGGACTGACGAAGCTTGTCGGCAACACCGTCACCGTCAGCGACGAGGGACAGTATTACATCTATTACAAGATCTACGATAACGCGGGCGACACGCAGGTGAGCAGAGAAGCCAACAAAGCCGAAGGCTTCGCCCTCGTGCAGATCGACAAGACCGCCCCCACGGTCGATTTCGGCACATATGCCGCCGACACGGGACTGCCCGTGACGGTAAGAGACGGCAAAAACGGCGTGGTGACATCGGGACTTGCTGCGGTGACCTATCAGATCGAAAGCGGCACAGAGACTGTGAAAACCGGAAGCACACCGACAAGCGGAGAAAGCGACGTCGGGTTTGCGCTGACGGGGCTGCCCGCGGGAGATGTCAAGGTGACCGTGACCGCCGTGGACAAGGCGGGAAACCGTTTTGTCACCAGCAAGGAGCTGCACATCGACATCGTCTCTGTGGACATCACATGGGCGGCAATGGAGTTTACCTATGCGGACGGGAACTGGAACGCGGCAAAGCATACCTATGACGGTCGCGGCTGGAAACCGGACACGGCGGACGGAAACAAGATCACCGTGCGCAACAGCGGCGATATCCCGCTTGGCATATCCTACAGCTACACGTCGACAAACGCAGCGGTATCCGGCGGCTTCACCGACGGGGACGCCCCCATCACCGCCCCGATCGCCCTGCCCGTCGCAGAAGAAAAGTCTGCGTGGCTTGTCCTGAACGGAAAGCCGGCAGGCTCGCTCAAAAAGGATGTGCTCGGCGCGGTGACCGTCACGATTGAGGAGGATCAAAATGGCGGATGACAAGAAAAAAGACAAAAAGAAATATCTGCTGATCTTGCTCTTGCTGTTGATCACGATCGCCGCCGTCTGCGTCAGCGTTTGGGCAATATGGTTTCGGGACAGCGCGCCCGTCCTTGCGCCCGACTATGCACCGCGACAGGTCGAGGAAAACGCCGAACCGATCGGGGACAGCGGGGATGAAAAGCTCTCGCAGCCCGAGGGCGGCGGAGCGGTCAGTCTCACCTATGCAAGAGAGGTCGGCATCAGCCTTGCAAAAAAGCGTGCAACGCTGATGTTTGCCAATCCGACAAAGTCCAATCAGGATATGGTGCTTCAGCTTGTGATAGAGGATGTCGTTGTCCTGCAATCGGGCAGACTGGAGCCGGGCAACAGGGTCACCGCCCTGAACCTTTCGGACGGTGTCGAAAAGCGTCTCACGGCGGGCGGCTATAACGGGAAATTCGTTGTCCTGTATTATGACCGCACAAGCGGAGAAAAAGCGATGGTCAACACCGAGATCCCCGTGACCGTGACGGTAACGGCATGATGTTTTTCGCCCACAGGGGGGCGCCCGCCGGGGTGACCGACGGCGTGCCCGCCGGGCGTAAAATATACAGTTCAAGAATACTATGTCAGAATGACAGGAGGAGTTTTTTATGCAGAAACTGAAGAAGCTCGCCGCCTTGGCGCTGGCGATGATGCTCACAGCCGCATCGGCGCTGTCGGCATCGGCGGACACCGCCACCGTGAAGGACAAGAACGGCAGCAAGACCATTGACGTCAACGCCAAATATGCCAGCGGTGCGCTCACCCCGGACGTATACAGCGTAGACGTGACGTGGGGCAAGATGGAATTCACCTATTCCGTTTCCGGCACCCGTGAATGGAATCCCGTCACCCATGAGTATGCCGACAAGACCACCGCAGGCTGGGTCGCGGATGGCAACGGGATCACCGTCGTGAACCATTCCAATGTGGATGTGACGGTCGACTTCGCCTATGCAGCCGCCGAGGGCTACAGCGACATCACCGGCACGTTTAACGTGACATCCGACACCCTCGATGCCGGTGTTGCGGGCAATGTAAAGGGCGCCGACAGCGTCAGCACCTATCTGACCCTTTCCGGCTCTCTTGCAAGCTCTAACTCTGCATTCACAAAGGTCGGCTCTGTCACCGTTTCCCTCAGCTGACATATATTTTCTGAAAGGAATGAAGAAGACGAAAAGAACACCGGCACTCGTTCTCACAATGGCATTGCTTTGTGCGACGGCTGTGACCGCCTTTGCGGAAAGCACCATCACCGGCAAGGGCAACAGTGACTCCGCCGAGGTCAAGGGCACCTATGTCGCAGGCGGCACCTCCGACACGGTCTACAGTATCGACGTCGCCTGGGGCAGCATGGAATTCACCTATACCGACACTTCCGAGGGCAAATGGAATCCCGAAACGCATGATTATGACAATGCTGTTCCCGCTGCGTGGAGCTGCAAAAAGGGCGACAATGAGATCGTCGTCACCAACCACTCCAACACCGGCGTGACCGTGCTGTTTGGCTATACGCCCGCAGAAGGCTATGCCATCACCGGCTCCTTCTCCGATGATGCCAAGCTGACGCTTGACAGCGCCGTGGACACGGCGTATGCAGAAGCCCCCACGGGCAAAACAGCCCTCACGCTTTCCGGCGCGCTTTCCTCCGACAAGACCGCTCCGACGAAGATCGGCACGGTGACCGTGACCCTCGCAAACGAATAACGCCGTCGCGGCACAGGCTGCGTGCCGATATGCAGCCTGTGTCGCGGTGAAGGTCACCCCTGATCTCTGTTCATCGGCGCGCCGATGGGTGGACATGAAGGATGACGGACGCAAAACAGGAGTCTGCACATATGAAGTATAAAACCGTTTGTTTCTCTGCCGCTGTTTGTTTTTTGGCGGTTCTCGGGATGATCCTGTCCCTTGCCCTGACGGGCAAAAAAACAGAACAGGCTGCCTTTACCCCGCCGCCGTTTGACTCGGCGGCGCAAAGCGGCATGCCGGATGCGGCGGACGAAAGCTATACGCAGATCTGCAAAGACGGGATGGGCTTTTCCGCCCATGTTTGCGGCAGGATCATCCTGCAAGGGAACACGGCGGATGTCTATTTTACCAACGATGCCGACAATACGGTTTGGCTGAAGCTGCGCATCCTTGATGAAGAAGACCGTATTCTTGCCGAAACGGGGCTTTTGAAACCGCATGAATATGTCAAAGCGGTGACATTTGACACGCTCCCCCAAAACGGGGCAAGCGTCAAGCTCAAGATCATGGCATACGAGCCGGAAACCTATTACAGCGCCGGAGCGGTGACACTGAATACCACTGTGGGAGGTTGAGTATATGAAAAAAGCGGCTGTTCTTCTTGCTGCCCTCATACTGTCCGTTTTTTGTGCCGTATCGGTTTTTGCCGACGGCAATACGACGATCGACGTGTTCGCAAAAGCGGTCTACACGCTTCCCGTCGGTTGCTTTGAGACAAAAGCGGATGCCGACGGCGATCATGTCGCCAAGCTTCCCGACGGCGTCAGGATCACGCTCACTCCGAAATCCGTCGCCCCCTCTCTGCGGCTGGTGATCGTGCCGATCACCGAGCAGGATGAGCAGGCATATCGGTGGATCTCCGCCTGTGCAGCCGATTTCGGCACCGCTCCCCTGTTTTATGAGGTATACTATATCGATGCATACGGCAACCGCGTGGACGTGCATACGCCGACCGAGATAAGCGTCGCTTTGGCAAAGAGCGGCGTGCTCAAAGCCGCCGGCATTTCCGCCGGCGGAACGCTTTCGCCGCTTGCGGCAAAAAGCGACGGCAGCACCGTCGCCTTTACCCTTGCAAAAAGCGGCTACTTTGTCATTGCGTCAGAAAAGACCGAAACCCCCACGCCCCCTGAAACGGGCGACAACGGCGCGATGAACCCGTGGATCGTCCTGCTCCTTGTGTCCGCGGCAGGCGCGGCGGGCGCCATCCTTTTCGGCAGGAAGAAAAAACGTTCTGAAGAATAACACAAATAAAGCAAGGGGGCGGAAACACGGTTTCCGCCCCCTTGCTTTTTGCGCGGCAGCATGGTACAATGAGCGTTGTGAACGCATGTGCAAAGGGAGGGGGAATTTTCATGAAGGTTTGCATCATTCAGCCCGCCTATTCCACCGACTACAGTCAGTCCGATGCGCTGTTTGCCGCAGAGCTGCGCTATCTGCGGGAATGCGACGAGAGCTTGGACATCATTGTCATGCCCGAAGCCTGCGACTGTCCGGCGCTTGCGAAAACGAAAGAGCAGGCAGAGCAAAGCTCGGAAAAATACAGGGAAATCCTGCTGAAAGAAGCGGCAGAAACCGCAAAGCGCTGTCATGCGCTTTTGTTTCTCAACGCCCGCAGCGAAAGCGAAAAGGGACAGCGCAACACCACCTATGCCTTTGACCGCAACGGCAACCTCGCGGGGAAATACTACAAGCAGCACCTCACCCCCGGCGAGGTGTCGCGGATGCAGCTTGACAGCGACTATACCTTTTCGTTTTCCGAGCCGACCGTCATTGAGATCGAGGGCATCCGTTTCGGCTTTTTGGTCTGCTATGATTTCTATTTCTATGAGAATTTCGCGAACATCGCGCGGCAGAACGTGGATGTCATCATCGGCTGCTCCCATCAGCGCAGCGACACGCATCAGGCGCTGCAGATCATGTCGCAGTTTTTGGCATACAACACCAACGCCTATGTGCTGCGCTCCTCCGTTTCCATGGATACACATTCCGACATCGGCGGCGGGAGCATGGTCGTCGCACCCGACGGCACGGTGCTGTGCAACATGGAAAGCCGCGTCGGCATGGAAACGGTCGAGATCGACATAACGAAAAAATACAACAAGCCCGCCGGCTTCGGCAATCCCCCTGCGCCGCACTATGCCTATATCGAGCAGGGCAGACGCCCGTGGAAATATCGTCCCGCAGGCAGCGCCATTGTGTGCCCTGACGCCGACATGCCCTACCCGCGCGTTTGCGCGCACAGGGGCTTCAACACGATCGCGCCCGAAAACAGCCTGCCCGCCTTCGGCGCTGCTGTGGCGCTCGGCGCGGAGGAGATCGAATTTGACCTTTGGGAAACCGCGGACGGCGAGGTCGTGTCCATTCACGATCCGACGCTGGACCGCGTCAGCGACGGGCACGGCTTTGTCTATGAAAAAACATTCTCTGAATTGCAAACGCTGGATTTCGGTGTCAAGCACGGCGAAGCCTTCAAGGGGCTGCGCATCCTGACCTTTGAGGATATCCTCAAAAAATTCTCCTGCCACACCGTCATGAACGTGCATATCAAATCCAAAAACAACACCGACCCGCTGCCCGAAGCCTATCTGCGCAAAATTATCCGTCTCATCGACAAATACGATTGCCGTCAATACATCTATTTCATGACCGGCAACGACACCGTGCTGCAGCAGCTGCGCGACATCGCCCCCGACATCTGCCGCTGCTGCGGCGGCGGGGACGCACCGTGGGACATCGTCGAGCGCGCTGTCCGCTGCGGCTGTCAAAAGGTGCAGTTTTTGAAGCCCTGCCTCAACAGGGAAATGGTCGAAAAGGCGCACGCACACGGCATGCGGTGCACGGTATTCTGGTCGGACGACCCGGACGAAACGCAGGAATTTCTGGACATGGGCATCGACGTCATTCTGACAAACGACTATCAGCGCATTGCACAGTGCGTGAAGCGGTAACCGCCCCTCGGCTCCCTCTGATGAGGGAGCCGGATTTTGCGCAGCAAAAGACTGAGGGAGAGAAAAGAGGGCTGTAACATTGTCTGTCACAGCCCTCTTTCTTTCAGCTCGTGCACCAGCTGCACATAAAACTCCCGCACATCAAACCCCTCGATGTTTTCGCGGTTCAGATCGATCATGTCGCCGTGGGAAATGCCGCGCCTGCCGCTTGGGGTGAGCAGGGTGAAATCTTCTCCGAAGCGAAAGGACGGCACCGAGACCAGCCCGTCGTTCGGACCGTCGAAATACCCCGCCAGGCGATAGGTGAAATTCAGCGGAAACTTTCCGCCCGACGGCTGCCGCAGCACCGAACCGATGCTTTTGCAGAAAATGCCCGAAGGGACGGGGTGCGTTTCGTCAAACGCCTTACAGCGCACAGCGGTCAGATCGCGCACAGCGGCGAGAAAATCCGGCGTCGGATCGCCGAGGGCGCGCGCCGCAGCGTTATACATCCGCGCGATGTGCTGCTGCACGCCCGTCGGCACCTTCGAAAGCAGAAAATCGGCAAAGCCGCAGCCGCGATGCGGCGTGTTGACAGTGATGATGGACGCAATGCGGTCGGGGCAAAGCACTGCCGCCGCGCGGGCGTCCAGCCCGCCCTTGGAGTGGGCGATGATGTTGACCTTTTCGCAGCCGCTCTCGGCGCAGACCGCCTCGATGCGTGCGGCAAGCTCCTTTGCGCTGTCCGCCACGGCGGCGGCAGACTGGTGCCCCCCATAGAACACCTGTGCGCCGTTTCTTTGCAGCGCCGTCGGGATGCGCCCCCAATAGGGCGGGAACTTGAAATCGCGAAAAAACACCCCGTGCACCAGCAAAAGCGGATAGCGCGTCGCGCAGATGCGCTGTGCCCGTCTTTCCTCATCAAGGCGGTTTTTTCGCTCCTCAAAATCGACCTCTGCATCCACAACACGCACCATACGCACAAGCACGACAAGATGCAAAACGGGCACGAGCCCGCACAAAATGCCTACTGCGCGGTGCCGCAGCCCCAGCTGCACCGATGCACCGTAGGCACACAGCATGCCGTTCCAGAAAAGCACGCTCTCGGCAATGACGCAAAACACCGCGCTTGCCAAAACCGTTTTCCAGCCGAATCCGCAGACAAGCGCGACAACATGCGCGGCGGCGCAAACGGGCAGTGAAAACAGAAAGCCGCGCAGACAGCACACGCTGTGCCGACACACGAGAAGCCGCCGCGTGCTCAGCCCCCGCGCAAACAAAAGCGGCAGGAAATTGAGACAAAAAAGCAGCACCGCGGCAACGCTCATCCACCGCCACGGCAGCAAAAGCCCGCCGCTTGCCAAAGCGGCATAGACAAAACCGAACACGCCCCAAAGCATCGCGCCCGCTCCTTTCACAGACTTTACCGTCGATGCGGTATTATAATAAGAAGAACTCTTTGTCGAGGTGTATCATGAACAAACAGGAGATCTACGCATTTTTGCAGGCAAACGGCATCCCTTTTGAGGTGACCGCGCACAAGGCCGTCTATAACATGGAAGAGCTTGGCGATATAGCGCTGCCCTACCCGGAATGGGACGCCAAAAACCTGTTCGTGCGGGACGACAAAAAGCGGGAATACTACCTCATCACCGTCAGAGGTGACAAGCGCGTGGATCTCAAAGCGTTCCGCAGGGCGCACGGACTGCGCCCGCTCTCCTTTGCGACGGCAGAGGAGCTTGCGGAAATTCTGCACCTGACCCCCGGCTCCGTCACGCCCTTCGGGCTTCTGAACGACGCCGCCCGCCGCGTGCATTTTTATCTCGATGCCGCCTTTTGCGGCAACAAGATCGGCGTCCACCCGAACGACAACACCGCCACCGTGTGGCTTGCCGCAAACGATCTTTTCGCCCTTTTGCAGGCGCAGGGATGCGACGTGAACACAACGGATCTGTGACCCTCACAACAGCTCTTTGAGCTTTTCCAAAAACGCCTCTTCCCCAAAGGTGTTGAGCTTGAAGAACATTGCCGTGCTGCCGCCCGCGGTGATCGCGGAAAGGTGCACGTCGCCATCCTTTCCGAACAGCGTCACGCTGAGGCTCAGGCGGTTGCCGCCGAGAACGCTGTAGCGCTCAAACACGCGCACGCTGCACCGCACGTCGCCCATGGAAAAGTCGCTGCTGTCCTCAAGCCTTGCCGAAACGCTGCCCTGCAGGATGCCGTCCTCGATCCTGTGCAGGACGCTGTCAAAATCCCCTCTGAGTATTCTTTGCAGCTTTGCCATTTCCGACCTCTCCTTTACTTCATTTTAGCAAATGTTTTACCAAAAAGCAATATGACGCCCTGCGATTTATCATCGCAGGGCGTTCTTAGATAAAAATTGACATATTTACTGTAATATTGTATACTAAAATGTAAGTTATGCTTGCCGTGTGCGAATTTCGGCTCTTCGGACACAAAAGGGCAAGCGGTGTGCAATATGGGAGGAAGCAGTATGGATCTTTATGAGAAAATCGTTTCCGGCGAAGAAAAAATTTCCCTTGTGGGACTGGGGTATGTCGGCATGCCGATCGCGGTCGCCTTTTCCAAAAAGGCGAAGGTGATCGGCTTTGACCTGAACGCTGCCAAAATCGAACTGTATAAAAGCGGCATCGACCCGACAAACGAGGTCGGCGACGACGCCATCAGGGCGTGCAGCGTGGAATTCACCGCAGACGAGAAAAAGCTGCGCGAAGCAAAATTTCACATCGTCGCCGTTCCCACACCGGTCAACGACGACCACACGCCCGACCTGACGCCCGTGGAGAGCGCCAGCGAAATTCTCGGCAGAAACCTTGAAAAAGGCTCGGTCGTGGTGTTTGAAAGCACCGTGTATCCCGGCGTGACCGAGGATGTCTGCGTGCCGATCTTAGAAAAGGCATCGGGGCTTACCTGCGGCGTGGATTTCAAGATCGGCTATTCCCCCGAGCGCATCAACCCCGGCGACAAGGTGCACCGTCTCGAAACCATCAAAAAGATCGTTTCCGGCATGGACGCCGAAACGCTCGACACCGTCGCGAAGGTGTATGAACTGGTGGTCGCGGCAGGCGTGCACCGTGCGGAGAGCATCAGGGTTGCCGAAGCCGCGAAGGTCATCGAAAACAGCCAGCGCGACATCAACATCGCGTTCATGAACGAGCTGTCCATCATTTTCAACAAAATGGGCATCGACACCAAATCCGTTCTCGAAGCGGCGGGTACGAAGTGGAATTTCCTCAAATTCTATCCCGGACTTGTCGGCGGGCACTGCATCGGCGTCGACCCCTATTATCTCACCTATAAAGCGGAAGAACTCGGCTATCACAGCCAGATCATCCTTTCCGGCAGACGCATCAACGACGACATGGGCAAATATGTCGCCGAGAACACGGTGAAAAACCTCATCAAAGCGGATGTGTCCATCAAAAACGCCAAGATCGCCATTCTCGGCTTCACGTTCAAGGAAAACTGCCCTGACACCCGCAACACCAAGATCATCGACATCTATAACGAGCTGCGCGAATACGGCATCACCGCCGTCATCGCCGATCCCACCGCAGACGCCGACGAGGCAAAGCGGCTCTATGGCATCACCTTTGCCGACATGAACACCATCACCGACTGCGACGCGGTCATTCTCGCCGTCGCCCACGACGCGTTCAGATCCCTCACCGCCGCCGACCTTGACCGCCTGTTCAAAAAGACGGAAAACGGCAAAAAGGTGCTCGTGGACATCAAGGGGCTGCTCGACCGCAAGGCATACGAAGCCGCCGGCTATAACTATTGGAGGCTGTGAGGATGGGCTACGCACACTTGAAATTTCCGGAAAATTCCCTGTTTCTCGTGACCGGCGCTGCCGGTTTCATCGGCTCTAATCTGTGCGAAGCGATCCTCAATATGGGATATCGCGTGCGCGCTCTGGACGATCTGTCCACCGGCAAGCAAAAGCACGTTGATATGTTCCTTGACAACCCGCGCTATGCATTTATAAAGGGCGACATCAAGGATCTCGACACCTGCATGAAAGCGTGCGAGGGCGTGGATTTTGTACTCAATCAGGCGGCGTGGGGCAGCGTTCCCCGCTCGCTGGAGATGCCGCTTTTCTATTGCAAAAACAACATTGAGGGCACGCTCAATATGCTTGAAGCGGCAAGACAAAACGGCGTCAAAAAGTTTGTCTATGCCTCATCCTCGTCGGTCTACGGCGACGAGCCGCATCTGCCGAAAACCGAGGGAAGAGAGGGCAATCTGCTCTCCCCCTATGCGCTGACAAAGCGCTGTGACGAGGAGTGGGCAAAGCTCTACACCATGCACTACGGGCTGGACACCTACGGTATGCGCTACTTCAACGTGTTCGGCAGACGGCAGGATCCCGACGGCGCCTATGCCGCCGTCATTCCGAAATTCTTAAAGCAGCTGCTGCACGGCGAGGTGCCGACCATCAACGGCGACGGCAAGCAGAGCCGCGACTTTACCTATATCGACAACGTCATTGAGGCAAACCTCAAGGCCTGCCTTGCCCCGCACGAGGCGGCGGGCGAAGCGTTCAACATCGCCTTCGGCGGCAGAGAATACCTCATCGACATCTATAACGGGCTGACCGCCGCGCTCGGCGTCGACATCGCGCCGCACTTCGGTCCCGACCGCAAGGGCGACATCAAGCACTCCAACGCCGACATTTCCAAAGCGCGCCGTCTGCTCGGCTATGACCCCGACTACAGCTTCAAGGACGGCATCAAGCTCGCCATCGAGTGGTATAGGGAGAACTTGTGATGATTTTGCAAAAGATTAAGCAAACCTTCTCCGATGCATCCGGGAAAAGTCCGTTTTTTGACAAGCTGTATTTGCGCACAAAATACCGCATGGCGATGTTTCTCGGCGCCGTTTGGAGCGAGGAGCACTATGCAAGGTGGTTCTATCACCTGTATACGGGGAAAAAACTGAATCTGCAAAATCCCCGCTATTTTGACGAAAAGCTATGGTGGCTCAAGTTAAACAACCGAGATCCCCTGCTCACAAAATGCTCGGATAAGCACGCCGTGCGCGACTATGTAAAGGCATGCGGCTATGAGGACATTCTGATCCCCCAGGTGGATGTGCTTGACGATCCTGCACAGGTGGATTTCAAAAAGTATACGGAGGAAGTCGTTGTAAAGTGCAACCACAATTCCGGCGGACATATTTTTTATGATCCCCATTCCCCCGTCAATCAAAAGGAACTGGCAGCCCAGCTGAAAAATATTCAGTATATTTTCCGCCATAACCAATTTGTTCTTTCGCATGAATGGAACTATAAAAACATTCCCCGAAAGATCGTTGTTGAAAAGGTCATACGGAATAAGGCGGGAGAATTGCCGCTTGACTACAAATTCATGTGTTTCGACGGCGTGCCGAAGCTCTTGTTCCTGGATCTCGGCGTCATCAACAAGGACAAGTCCTATAACCACAATTATCCCCGCAATATTTATGACATGGACTTTCATCTGCTGCCTGTCAGGGAAACCCGCCCCAACGCGCCCTTTGCCGTTGAAAAGCCCATGAACTTTGAAAAGATGGCGGAAATCGCCTCTGTGCTCTCAAAGCCTTTCCCCTGCTGCCGCGTCGATCTGTATAATGTCGACGGAAAGATCTATTTCGGGGAGATCACTTTCTATCACGGCGGCGCGTGCAATCACATCACGCCCGAGGAATGGGATCTGAAGATGGGCGACTGGATCCCCCTCGACAGTGACAAGATCGTTATCGCCGACAGCGGGAAAAGGGGGCGGTCCTGATGCCGTATACGCCCCTTGTTTCCATTGTCATCCCTGTCTATAAAGGTGCGCAGTATATGCGCATCGCCATTGATTCCGCCCTGGCACAGACATACAAAAACGTCGAGATCATTGTTGTCAATGACGGTTCGCCCGACGACGGAGAAACGGAGCGGGTCGCGCTGTCCTACGGAGATGCCATCCGCTATTTTCACAAGGAAAACGGCGGATGTGCTTCCGCACTGAATTTCGGCATATCCAAAATGCGCGGTGAATGGTTCTCCTGGCTGTCGCACGACGATGTCTATGAACCGAAAAAAATCGAAAAGCAAATTCGCTGCGTGTGTGAAAACGGGCTGGATCACGAAAACACCGTCATCTCCTGCAATGCAAAAATCATTGATCAAAACGGCGATCCGATCCGTCATCCCGAAGCTGCCGACTGCGGGCTTTATGAAGACGCTGCGTTCGTCAAACGTCTGTTGTTCGGTTCTTCCCTGAACGGGTGCGGATTGCTGCTGCCGAAAGCGGTCCTTTGCCGTGTCGGGGATTTTTCCACGGAACTGAAATTCGTGTTGGATTGGGAATATTGGCTGCGCGCCGCTTTGTCCGGCGCCGCCTTGTATCGCATGGGAAATGAAAGGCTCGTCATGAACCGCGTGCACACCGGACAGGTCACTGTCCGCGAAGCAAACAGCTACAAGAGCGAACTGCGGCAGCTTTCCGAAAAGCTGTTTCCCACCGTTGCGAAAACCGAGGACACCGCTGTCATTTCCTGCTTTTACACCTTCGCCGTTGTCAAGGGGCAAAAAAATGTCGGTCGGAAATATGCCGCCCTGCTGAAGCAGCGCAAAGCCTTTTCCGCAGGGCTTTTGCTGCGGAGTCATGCGGCAAAAGTCAAAAAATCCCTGCGTCCCTTCTGCGCCAAATGCTATTGGAAATTTATACGCTGGTGCAAAAAATAAACCGGATTCTCAAAGCGCCGACTCTCGTCGGCGCTTTTTTCGGAAAATACCGCGTGGGGGCTTGTCGAAAGCCGTCACCTGTGTTACAATATGCGCAATGTATCCTTTTGAGGGGGATGACGGCATGCAGGCATGGTGGAACCGTTTGCGGGAAAAGCTGCAGGCGAGCTATATCTTCGCCTTTTGCGGCGCGCTTTTCTTCGGGTTTCTTGCCCATTTTTATAAGCTGACCAACTGGCTGCCCAACTGGGACTCGCTGGTGTTTCGGCACGACCCGCAGCAAATGACATCGCTCGGGCGCTGGTTCTTGCGCATTGCCGCCGGCATCAGCACCGACTATGATCTGCCGTTTCTGAACGGGCTGCTGCTTTTGTGCTATATCGGCATCGCGGCAGCGGTGATCTGCGCCCTTTTTGAGATCAAAAGCCGCGCGACGGCAGCACTTTGCGGCGCACTTGCCGCCACCGTGCCGTCCGTGACCTCTACCCTTTGCTATAACTATGTTGCCGACGCCTATGCACTCGCTTTTTTGCTGTCGTGCCTTGCGGCATATCTGCTGACACGTTCGAAAAAGCGCACCGCCGTTTGCGGCGTTTTGCTGCTCACGCTGGCAGTCGGCATCTATCAGGCGTATCTCACGGTGACGATCGCCCTTTTGACGGTATATCTTCTCTGCGGACTGCTCACCGCACGGGACGACGTCAAGGCGTCGCTCAAAAAGGCGGGGAAATGCCTTTTGTGCGGCGTGTGCGCCATGGCGCTGTATTATGCGATACAGGCAGCCGCCGTCGCCCTTTTGCACGTCACCGTGTCGGACTACCAGGGCATTGCCTTTGACATCAAAAACGTGCAGCCGCTGCTTGCCGCAAAGCGCTGTGTGCTGCTGTTTTTCCGCCATTTCGTGAATTTCTCGAACGGCTTCAATCTTTATTCCGCACTGCATGTCGGCGTGTTCGCCGTGCTGCTTGTCGGCTACGGCGTTGTCCTTTTCACCCGCGTGCGCAAGGTCGGCTGCCGTCTTTTGGCGCTTTTGTATGCAGCGTCGCTGCCGCTTGGCTGCGCGGCGCTGTATTTCGTCAACGTCACGGTGGACTATCACAATCTGATGCGCATGAGCTATTTTGTCCTCTACCTGCTGCTGCTTTTCCTCTATGACCGCTTTCGTCCGCAAAAGGTGCGCGCGGCGACGGTGCAAGGTGCGGCGGTGCTGGTGCTGTGCGCGGGGCTTTTGTGCAATTTTATCGGCATTGCCAATGTCAGCTATCACAAGCTGCAGATCGCCTTTGAAAAATCCTTCGGCATCGCCGTGCGCATTGCCGACCGCATCGAGACCGCCGACGGCTTTGAGAACGCAACGCACATTCTGACGGTCGGGCAGCTTCCCGACAGCAATCCCTACGCGGTCGATCTGCCGCCGGAGATCACCGGCATCACCGACGGCGTGATCATCCGCCACGACGACGAGACGGTCGGGCAAAGCGTGCTGGCGGATACATTGAGAGACTACGCCGACATTGATCTCATCTTTGTCGACGGCGAAAAAGCCAGAACGCTTGAAGCCACCGACACGGTGCAAAGCATGCCCTGCTGGCCCGCCGTCGGCAGTGTTGCCGTTATTGACGACACCGTTGTTGTCAAGCTGAGCGGCGACCTGCGCCCCGCAAACTGAGCAAAAGAAGGTTAACCTATGTACAGTCCCTTTGTCTACTATAGCGCCGACGATTTCGGCATGACGCCCGCCACCTGTGCGCGCATCGCCGACTGCAGCAAAAACGGCTGTCTCGGCAAGATCAGCATTCTGCCCAACGCAACAGTTGAGAATCTCTCACAGTATCTCACCGGCACCACCGTCATCGCCGTCCATCTGAATTTCGTGGAAGGACGCTGCGTCAGCGACCCCGGGGATGTGCCGCTGCTGGTGGATGCCGAGGGTTCGTTTTGTCATTCCTTTTTCGAGCTTTTGACGCTGTCGCTGTCAAAAAAGCGCAAAGCGTTTTTCAGCCAAATGCAAAAAGAGATCCGCGCGCAGCTTGCGGCGGCGCGGGCATTTTTGCCGAAGGGTGCGCCGCTGTATCTCGACAGCCATCAGCACACGCACATGATCCCGCTCATTTTCCGCGCGCTTGCCGCCGTCATTGAAGAGGACGCGCTGACGGTCGCCTTTCTGCGCATCCCCGCCGAGCCGATCACGCCGTTTCTGCTGACGCCCTCGCTGTATCCCGGCTATTTCTCCGTCAACCTCATCAAGCAGTGGGTGCTGAAATTCTGCAACCTGTGCAACCGCGCCGTTTTTCGCCGTCTGAACATCCCCACAGCGGATTTCTTCGGCATCCTGTTTTCCGGGCACATGACAAAAGCGCGCGTGGAAAAGCTGCTGCCGCACTATTATCGGCGGGCAATGCGGCGTCACCGCAACATTGAGGTGCTGTTCCACCCCGGCTATACCGAGGCGGGCGAGGCGCTGTTTGACGAAAAAAAGACCTCCTTTCACCCGTTTTATTTTTCAAACGGCAGAAAAGAGGAATTTGACGCCCTGCATGAACTGAAAAATTGAAGCGAGCGCCCCTTTTTCGAAAAGGGGCGCTCGTTTTTTTATACGGAAACATCGGTATAATACAAATTAAAATACATCTCGCCGTGCACACCGTGGGTGCACTTGCCGGAAAACCGCACCGGAATATACGCACCGCTGCCCGAAAGAATGCGATAGCACGCGGACATCGCCTCGCCCTCAGCCATCCGTTTGGCGCTCTCCTTCGCCGTGTCCCTGTCGGCGGGATGCACGCCGTTTAGGATGTTCTTTCCATAGACAGCCATGATCTGCTGTGTGTCCATGCCGAGCATTTTCTGCATACCGGTGCTGATATATTCCGCAGAGAACACGCCGTCCGCCGTGCGCTTCAGACGCACAAAGCCACCGGGAATGCCCTCTGCCGTTTCAAGAAACTTCTCCTTTTCGCGGTTGATCTCATCGGTGAGATTGCGGCGCGTCAGCAGCACCGCAATGTAATCGCCGAGCGCCGCCAAATGCCCCAAATGGCGGACATAGCACGTCGGGTTGTCCACGCCGACAAAGCCGACAAGCCGCCCGTCAACCCGCAGCGCCGCCATGATCGCCGTGTGAGCCCCACGCGCCTGCAACAACTTCCACAGGGGCGGATTGTCCCTTTGCAGCGTCTTCTCATTTTCGAACACCAAACAGCGCTGCTCCTGCAGCAGCGCAAGGCAGGGTGCGAGCGTTGCCATCGGCACCTTCTGCAGGTTTTCCTTCACGCTGTTGACACCTGCCGCGCATACCTCATAGGTGTTGCAGGCGGTATCTCCCTGCATCTCCATGACAAATGCCCGCTTGCCCGCAAAATAGCTGCAGATCTTTTCAAGCGTTCCGATGATCGCCTTTTCGCAGTCGGGCTGCGCCAGAATCTCTTGTGCAAACGCATTGAGAAATTTCAATTCCTGATTTTTTGCCTTTTCCTCGGTGATGTCGGTGGCAATGCCGAGGAGCACATCGTCACCGATGCCGTCCAGCGACATCAGTGAGTTGATATACCGCACCCATATCACGCTGCCGTCGCGGCGCACAGCACGAAATTCGTGCGTGACGGTTTTCTTTTCGCTCAGCACCGTTTCCACGGCAGTCATTGCCTTGTCATAGTCCTCGGGAAAAATAAGATTGTTGATGTCGCACACCTCGGTTTCGTATTGCTCCTTGGTATAGCCGTACATCTTGTAAAAGCCATTGTTAATATAGATGACCTTCATGTGTTTGCGGTCGTCAAACAGCGTCGCCGTGACGGCGGCGCGCAAATTGCTCATGATGAGATCCAGCTGCCGCGCCATGTTGCGCTCATTTATCTGCGCCGTGCGCTGCGCGGTGATGTTGGAAATGACGGAATAGAACAGATAGCGGTCATCCGTGCGGGCGATCATGCGCACCGTAACGCGCAGATACTCCGCACAGTTGTCGTTGAACACCTTGACCTCGCAGGTCGTTTCCTCCTGATTGTTGATGGCTTTCCTGATGCAGCCAAACAGCACATCACGGTCGGCGTCATTCATAAACTCGGAGATCTTCACCATCGACGCCTCTTTATCGCGCCCGACAACACCGGCAAGCTCGCGGATATACCGATCGTTGATCCGCAGCACTTCCGTTTTCCCCTTATAGTATTCGAAAACGCACGCGCCGCCGACATAGCTGTTGAAAATGAGCGTGTCCATGGAACGCGGGTTCCAAAATTCGCTGCTGTCGAACGTTTCCAGCGTGTGCAGGCGTGAAAGTTCGGTCTCCTTTTTACAGTCGAAACACGCCTGTTCAAATTGTGAGACCGACATGGGACGGGCATAGAAATAGCCCTGTATGTAATAGCACCCGATGGATTTGAGATAATCCGCCTGCGTCTTGTCCTCTACACCCTCGGCAATTACTGCCATGCCGAGCCACTTCGCCATGCGCACGACCGACTCAATGATGTCCCCCGCGCGGCACTGATTTTTCGTGTTTTCAAAGAACTTCATGTCCAGCTTCAAAACGGCGGCGGGCACATCCTTCAGGGCGTTGAGCGAGGAATACCCGCTGCCGAAATCATCGATCTCAAAAAGAAAGCCGCAACGGCTGAGCTGTACAACCTTGTCGATGATCGTTTTGGGGAAATCCGCAAAGGCGGACTCGGTGATCTCAAAGCGTAAAAGATTCGCAGGGACGGTATATCTCTCGGTGAGTGCGATCACATCCGAAACAAACCGCTCCTGCAAAATATCCTTTCTGGACACATTGACCGACAGCGGCACCGGCTGTTTCTCCTCGTCGATCCAGCGCCGCAAAAGCGCACACGTCTGCTCCCATATGGCATAATCCATGCGATAGATAAACCCGTTTTCCTCGAAAACGGGGATGAACTCCGCCGGAGGCACATAGGTGCCGTTCTGATTCCAACGCACCAGCACCTCTGCGCCGATCATCGCGCCGGTTGCGTGGTTATACTGCGGCTGCAGCCACGGCTCAAACTGCCCCAGCGTGAGCGCCTTTTCCATCTCCGCCTCAATGCGCTGGCGGTGCACCAGCTTGGCGCTCAGCGTGTCGTCATAATATTCAAAGCGCTTGTCATACAGCCCGCGAATGGCGTCGCCCGCGATCTTGGCATAGCTGTACATTTCCTCGATCGTCATGGCGGACGATGCCACCACATAGCGTCCCACCCGTATGTGCAGGCGCCGGGAAATGCACGGCGGCGTCACCGCCGTCTCATAGGTTCGACCAGCGGTGGCACTGTTGATCACGGACAACGGATACAAAAGCACGAAATCGTCCGCGGCGATGTGTCCGCAGATGCCGCCGACCTCATCCATGCGGCGGCGGAAGGTCTGCGCGATGTGACAAAGCACCTGATCGCCGATTTCCACGCCGTACTGTCCGTTGATATATTTGAAATTGTCGATGTTCGGGCTGGAGAGGATATAATAGCCGGCGTCGTGGCTGTCAATCATCTGCCGCGCCTTTTCGGAAAATGCTTCCTTATCATAGACGCCCTCGAACCGTCTGTCGGTTTTTGCATCCGCCACACGCCTCACGCTCCGTTTCCTGAAAAATCCTACACACTCAGTATAGCGAATCGGCACCGTTTATGCAATCTTTTTTATATTTACAGCGCCGAAAGCGCCCATTCGCCGCATTTCACGCCGTCCACGGCGGCGGAAAGGATGCCGCCCGCAAAGCCCGCACCCTCGCCGCAGGGGAAAATGCCCCGCACGGGTGACTGTCCGCCCGCGTCGCGCGGCAGATGCACGGGCGAGGACGAGCGCGACTCGACGCCCGTGAGCAATGCCCCCGCCGCGTCAAAGCCCGCGATCTGCCGTCCGAACAGCGGCAGCGCCGCGCGCAGACTGTCGCAGACGGCGGGCGGAAGGCATGCGGCAAGATCGCAATAGGTCACGCCCGGACGATAGGACGGCTGCACATCCGTCGCCCCCGTCGACGCGCGCCCTCCCAGAAAGTCGCCGACCGTCTGCGCCGGTGCGCGATATTGCCCGCCGCCGACCGCAAAAGCCGCCCTTTCCCATTTTTTCTGAAACGCAAAGCCTGCCAGCGGGTGGTCGCTTTCATAGTCCGCCGACCCGACCCCAACAAGCAGCGCACTGTTGGAATTTTCTGCGTCACGCGCGTGGGCGCTCATGCCGTTGACGACAAGCCGTCCCTCTGCCGACGCTGCGGCGATCACCTCGCCGCCGGGGCACATGCAGAAGGTATACACCCCTCTGCCGCCCGCAGGACGGCAGGAGAGCTTATAGTCCGCCGCGCCCAGCGCCGGATGTCCCGCAAAAGCGCCGTATTGGCTGCGGTCGATGTCCCGCCGCCGATGCTCGATGCGCACGCCCATGGCAAACGGCTTTTGCTCCATCGGCACGCCGCGGCGGCAAAGCATTTCCATCGTGTCGTCCGCGCTGTGTCCGATCGCCAGAATGAGCGCCGTGCAGGGAATTTCCCGCGCGCCGTCGGGCGTTTGCACCGAAACGGCGCAGATTGCCCCATCCTTCACCGCAATGTCCGCAAGGCGATGGGAAAACAGCACCTGTCCGCCGAGGCTTTCGATCTCTTTGCGGATGGCTTTCACCGTTTCGCGCAGGCGGTCGGTGCCGATGTGCGGCTTTGCCTGCCACAAAATTTCTTTCGGCGCGCCCGCTGCCGCGAGCGTTTCCAAAACAAAGCGGCAGCGCACATCCTTTATGCCGGTCGTGAGCTTGCCGTCGGAAAACGTCCCCGCGCCCCCCTCGCCGAACTGCACGTTCGATTCGGGCGAAAGCACGCCCGTTGCGCGAAAGCGCTCGACGTCCGCCTGCCGCCTGTCCACGTCGACGCCGCGTTCGAGAAGCAGCGGCATCGCCCCCGCTCTTGCCAGCGTCAGCGCAGCAAACAGTCCCGCAGGGCCGCTCCCCACCACAACGGGCGGGATCGCAGGCGGCGTTTTGCGGGGTGTCGGCGCGATATAGGGGTGCGGTGTGTGCACCGAAACGGCGGGATCGTGCGCCCGTTTACACAGCGCCGCCGCATCCCCGCGCACCGCAATGTCCACCGTGGCGGTGAAATGCACACGGTCCTTTTTTCTGGCATCCACCGATTTTTTCACCAGTCGGCAGCTTTCCGCCTCGCCGTCCCGCAGCCGCGCGCGCTTTTTTGCGGCGGCAAAGATCGCCGCCTCGTCGGCGGAAAGCGGCACGGAAAGGGTGCTGACGCGTAGATAGGTCATACCGTTTCTCCTTTGAGCAGCATCAAAATTCCTCTTGCGGCGGTCGCGGCGCTCGACGCC
>URNF01000014.1 GCA_900549155.1 uncultured Oscillospiraceae bacterium
CGACGGCATGAAGGTCGGCGCGCTGCTCATCATGGGCGCCGACGTCTCGCGCGTTATGGTCGACGGCAAGGAAGTGCCCTTCACCAAGGACGGCAGCAAAACCACCGTTCGCCTTGCAAACGGCTTCAACACGGTCACGGTCTTCTGAGAAAAGCCACCCAAAAACGCCGCCGCATCAAAGATGCGGCGGCGTTTTCCTTTTTGCGCAAACAAAACCATCCGGATATAGCGGTTCTGTGATCAACCGTTTGCCAGACCGCTCAGATCCACACTCTTGATGAACTGTCTCTGGAAGACCAGATACAAAATCAAAAGCGGCAGAATAACCAACACGCAGGCGGCAAGCTGGATGGGACTCACCGCAATGCCCGCGCCGCTTTCCTGCGCCGCGACATAGGAATTCAGGTTGCTGAGCATCTGCGTGAGCAGCTGTCTGCTTCCCGTCAGATAGGCGGACGGCTCAAAATAGTCGTTCCAGTGCCAAATGGCGGACAAGATACCCGCCACCAGCATCGTACCCCTCAGCATGGGGAAAATGATGCTCCAATAGATCCGCATCGAGCCGCAGCCCTCGATCTTTGCCGCCTCCTCATAGGAAACGGGCAGGCTGCGCAGCTGCTGTCTGAACAGAAAGATGAACAAAGCGCCGTTGAGTCCGAACCCGAACCAGGTCGGCACAATGATCGGCGCAAACGAGCCGATCCAGCCGAGCTTGGCGAACTGGATATACAGCGGCATCATCAGCAGCTGTGCCGGGATGATCATGGTCAGGATGACCAGCATGAACATCACGGTCTTTCCGCGGAAGTTAAAGCGTGCAAATCCATAGGCGATGAACGAACAGGAAAGGATGTGCCCTGCGGTGCTTCCCACCACAACAAGCAGGGTGTTCAGCAGGGAATGCATATAGTTCAGGTGCTTTGCCGCGTCGGAATAGTTTTGGAAATTCAGCCGTGTCAGCACCCACTGCTTTGTCAGATCCCGCAGCTCGAAATCATATTTGAAAGAGTTCAGAAGCATAGTGAGAAACGGATACACGAACACAAACACAAATACCGTGAGGATAAAATATGTCGCCGCGCGCAAAAGAAAACGGCCGCCCTTTTTCTTCAGAGCCGAGGACACCTCTTTTGCACGCACCGAAACCGTCTCTTTTCTCAAAGCCAATCCAAATCACCTCTTAAAGCAAGCCCGCACGGAGCGCTTTACTTATCTCCCATATAGAAGGTAACCTTCTTCGAAACCAAAAACACAACGCCGAGCAGCACGCCGATGCACAGAAAATAGATCCATCCCATCGCCGAGCCGTAGTCCAGCTGCAGGCTCTTGAAGCTGGTGTCCACCACATAGGTCATGACATCGTTCTCTGCACTGGTGAAATAGCTGATCATCGTATACACCACCACGATCAGCATGGACGGCATGATCATCGGCAGCGTGATCTTCCAGAATTTCTCCCATGCGGTCGCACCGTCACACATAGCCGCCTCATAATAGGAGTCCGGCACCGATTGCAGCGCACCGAGGAAAAGAATGATCTGTATGCCCGACATCCACAGGCTGTCGGAGACCTGTTCCAGCACCACTTCCACGCCGGCAGCAATGCGGTCGCCGAGCAGATTGGAAATGCGTTCGGACATCTCGATCTGACCGATGTCGATCATGCCGGTCTGCACGGTGTCCTCCGCCGCCATCGGACCGGGAGAAAAGGCAAGCGTCGCGCCGTTGCCCTGCAGCGTCTGCAGCACCACGCCCGCACCGATCAGCACCGGCAGCAAAAACAGCGCACGGTATACCCCCTTCAGGCGGATGCTCTGGTTGAGCAGGATCGCAATGAACAGCGAAAACACCACCACGATGGGTGTTTTGATGATGGCGTTCAGCAGCACGGTCATGAGCTTCGGCAGAAACTCCACGTCCTTGAACAGCGCATCGGAGAAATTGGCAAGCCCGTTGAACTTCATGGTGAAGTTCTGCACATTGGTAACATCGGAAAACGCCAGCACCAGCGAATAGATCAGCGGGTATAGGAAAAACAGGCAAAACCCGATCACCCACGGGAGCACAAAGACATAGCCCATGCGGTTTTCCCGCGCGATCACGCTCTTTTTGCGGGACAAAAACCCAATTTTCACTGCGTGCCCCCCTATCTCACGAACCGATAGCTCATCGGTTCCAGGTCCTGACCGTCCACTGTCGCGCGCTCGCTGCCATAGTTGAGCAGCAGGCGGGAGCCGTTTTCGTATGTCACGACGACGGCATCTGTGCCGACGCGCTCGTGCGAAAGCATCACCTGATCCCGCACGGAAGAGAGTGCGGAAAACTCCCTGCCGACGGCAATAATGGTTTCTTTCCAATCGTCAAAGCAGGTGGAAAACTGATCGAAGCACTGCGTCCCCCGCAGCTTCTCCGTCTTTTCATAGGTGATGTCAAACACCGGAATATAGCCATATTCCAGCGCTTTCATCTTTTCATACTGCGTATCGTAAAATTTGTTGAAGGATTTGCCGGTATAGCAAAGATATCCGTGCACGACCATCTGATAGAACGGCACCGCCTCGTCGGTGAAAACATAGCCGGTCGCCGCCGCGGGGGTCTCGGAAAGCCAGTCGGCACTGCCGAACGCAAAAGCGCCCGCCTGCGGTGCCGCAGCATATCCCAGCTGTTCCCTCGCCTTTTTCATCATCTGCTGCCAGGTGTCGGCGGTGTCCCGACGACTTACGGGGTCTTTTCCCCGATTGTCATAGAGAAAGCTGCCGATCCTGTCAAAGGTGATGCCGCCGACCTGCCACTGTGCAAAGCGCGGCAGCTGCTTTTGCGTCAGAAAATCCGCCGCAGCGGTCGGCTTCACCAAGAACAGACGGCGCAGCGCGTCGGAGATCAGATTTCCCGTGCTGTCATAGACATAGTCGCCGTCGCCGAACTGCCCGTTTCCGCGCAGCGCGGTGGCATAGTTGCTCTGCAAAAACAAAACGGCATCGCGCTGTCCCGCCAAAGCGGCAAGGCGCGCCAGTCCCTTTACGCCGCCCAGCTTTCCGGAGATGCGGTCACTTGCCCCCGAAACGCGGGACCAGCCGTCGGGAGAATAGCCCTGCAAATTCAGCAAAAGTCCCGCAAGTCCTGCGTCGTTCAGATATTGCAGCATGTCGCCTGTCTGCTCAAAGGTCGTCATCGGCAGCAGCCGATCGGAAAGCAGCTGCCGCTTCTGCACGCCCATGATGACGTTCAGCGCCACGCTTGTCCCGCGATCCACCAGCGGGCTTTTCTGCAAGGCACCGTTATCGAGAAGATACTGCCGATAACGCCCCGCCATGCCGCTGTAGTTTGCCTTGTCACCGGACAGAAAATAATACCGCACCTCATACAGCGCCGCAAAGCGCTCCAGCTCATACACCGAGCCGCGGCTCTGCCCGTTTTTATAGAGTGTGGCGGTGCGGCGGCACCGCAGATAGGCATTGATCCGATGCACATCGGCATTCAGTCCGCTGGGATAGTATTCGATCGCCGTGTGCTCCGCTGCCTGCGAAACCACGCCGAGATAGGCGGTGTCGCCGTGCTTCACGCCGAAAACCGGCAGCAAAGGCTTTGTCTTTCCTTGGGTGTCCTTGCTCAAAAGCCCGTCCACATTCGGCTTATCGTCACTGTAGATGTCCTCAAGATAAAAATGCTGATAGGCGGGATGCTTTTCGGTGGCATAGGTGATCGCCCCGCTGCCGTCCGGATAGAAAACATAGCCGTTTTCACGATCCCCCAGGGCGCCGAAATTCGGGAAAAGCGAGATCGCCACCACCGCACCGTATTTGATCGTGCTGAGCTGCTGGCTCAAGAGCTTTGTCTGTGTGTATTTCGCATCCATCTGCTTATACACGGCGGCATACTTTTTGCGCACGGCGGCATCCAGAGATCCGTCCTTGGCGATAGCATTGAAAACGCCCGTCTCACCGACGCCGCCCTTAAAGATGTTCTGTGCACTTTGCATGAGGTTGGTCGCCGTGTCGATCTCAAACTGAATGTCCACCACACCGTCAATGGACTCCATCTGCTCCACATAGCGATCAAACGCCTTGCTGTAGGCGGTGATATACCGATGGTGGGAGCGCAGGGCTGTGTCCTGCTGCATGGAGTCGATGGTGGAACGGATATATTCGATATTGCTGCGGATGGTCTTCATGCTCTGCGCGAGCCGCTCATCCAGCCCGACGCCCTCGCGAATGCCGTCGGACGGGATCTGTACGACCAGCGCCCCGTCCTTCAGAGAGACATCCACGTCGATCTCAACAGCGATGTCCCGCAATGCATAGGTGATGCGGACGGTGCCGTCGCTGATTTTCGAGCGGATCGCAAGATCCGTCTCGGCGACGGCGCGGCGCTCGCTTTTGTTGCTGCGGCTGTTGAGAAGTGTATATTCCACGATGAGGGGCGTTGTGACCGTCGCCTGTTGGCTGGCGGTCATCTGCGTGAGGTCGCAGGCATCCGTGACGTCCGTGCGCCACACCTTGCCGACGGTGTCCCGCAGGGCGATCCCGCCGGTCTGTTCGGAATAATACAGCGTCATGCCGCAGTCGGATGCCACCTGCACAAATCCGCCGGCAGGCACACCCGCCTGCAGCTCCTCCGCCGCCGTCGGCAAAACAGCACACATCAGATACAAAAGGCATAAAACCGTGGCTATGCACCGCTTCATCGTGCAACCATCCTTTCAGTAAGTTTTTCCGAGCAGGCGATATTCGTTTATCACCTCGGCAAAGAAATCGATCAGCTTTTCGCTGAGAATGAACAACAGCACCAACACCGCCCATATGAACAAAACGGCAAACACCGCCAAAAGGCAGTTGAAGACCGTTTGCGCAAAGGTGTAGGAATTCATGTGCATGATGCTGTAGAACAGCAGAATGCCGCACCAAAGCAGAATGGCAAACTGCACCGTCTGATACAAAGACATTTCGTTTGCGGACATCAGACGGGTGAAAAGCGCAAGCGGCAGTCCCAGCAGAATATACGGCAACAGAGAATAGCTCACCGCAAGCAGCGTCTCATAGAATGTCGTCTCGCCGTCGCGGATGCTGGTCACAAGATAGATGCCGCCCATGAAGGAGAAAAGCGGGACGATCAGCCCCAGCACCGACTCCGCCAGATTTGTGTTTTCCGGCGTTTGGGCGCTCATAGGAAAATGGGTCAGATAGATCGAAGCGATGCGCACAACAAGGCACAAAAGCAAAAGAGAAACGGGCACCCAAACGGGAATGGCTTTCCTGTGCCGCTTGATCAGCGTGAACGCCTGCTGCGGTTCAAACAGGATCATCAGTCCCAACTTCAGATAATACACAGCGCCACCCCCTCACAGCCTTGTCGACATGGAACGTGCGCAGCGCACCCCGGCGCGCACAAGAAGATAGATGCCCGTCACCAAAAGCGCGATGCCCGCAACAATGAAGCCGAAATATTTGCGGAACAGCTCATGGCGCAGCCCCGCGAACGCATCGCTGTAGCCGGAGCGATAGTCGGCGATGCGGAACTGCTCCAGCGCCGCACGGTAGTTTTCCTGCCGCATATATGCCTTTCCCATGCCGATGCGTGCCACCGTATAGTTGCGGTCGATGCTCAGAACCTCCTGCCACGGCGTCATGGACTCCTCATACCGTCCCTCGCGCAGCAGCTGCAGCGCCGTGTGCACACGCCGTATGAAGGAGGTCGGCTCCCAGCGCGTCACCGTGCCGGTGCCGGCATCCAACACAAACAGATTGCCGTCCTCGTCCTCACACAGGCTGCTGGCGGACATGCTCACGCCCAGCCAGTTGCCCGCGCCGCCGAAGCTCGTCAGCAGCACGCCGTCGCGATCATATTGATACAGCTTGCCCGAGGTGCTTTCCAGCAGCGTGACGACGCCCGCCGCATTCACGCTCACATCGGCGATGACCGCATCCTCCTCACCGCTGCCGAACGAGCCGCGATAGGGAAAAATGTTTTCGCCGACGGAAAGAAATTTCTTCAGCTGTGCCGCAGTCGTGCGGCCGGTCGTGACATACAGGGCGCCCGTCGCGTCCATCACGAAGTTGGTGTGCACGGGCGGCAGCTTTTTGTCCAGCTGCTCCTTCTGCTCCTCTGTGACAAGAAATTTGACGATCTTATCGAGAATGTTGCCGTCCAGCTTGGTGGGGGCGACATAGCCCTTGAACTCGCCGAGCGCGTCCATCATGATAAATCCGTGATAGTCCTCATAGTTGATGATATAGAACTGCCCGACGTTGTCCATGCAGATCTTCATCGGCTTGAAGGCATAGTCGACATCATACAGCTCCGAATGCGGCTGACCGAACGACTCCACAAAGGTGCCGTCGGGAGCGAGGTGGACGATGCGCCCGTTTTCGGTGTCGGCAACAAACACGTCGCCGTCGCCGTCCACATACACACCGTTCGGCGATTTGAAGGGCGTGTCGCCGCCGGTGAGAACGCGCTGCGTTTCAAAATTGCGATCAAGCACCAATATGCGGTTGTTCCCCGTGTCGGCGATATACAGCAGTCCGTCGCGGTAGAACATGTCCTGTGCCCCGGAAAGCGCTCCGGCATCCGCGCCGAAATACATAAAGCTCTTCGCGGGCACATAGGACACCGGCATTGCCACCGTTTCTCCCTCGGCATTCTGTGTCCAGTTGAATTCCGCCGTGGCAGCCAGAGCCTGCGTTGCCGACAGTGACAGGAGCAGCAGCGACAGCAGGCAGGCAAAAAAGCGGTGGGAGCGGTGCTTTGCGGAAAAACGTGTTTTCACTTCCGTCACTCTCCCCTCAACCCTTGATGCCCGCAAACATCATCGTTTTCATGACCTGCCCCTGCATGACGAGATACACGATGATCGTGGGCAATGTGATGAGCAGCGATGCCGCCGCAGCCGCGCCCGCACGCGCCAATCCGCCGGATGTGATCGTGCTCAGCGCATAGGGCAGCGTTTTCATAGCCTGATCGGTGATATAGATCACCGAGCCGCCCGCGTTATTCCAGTTTGCGATGAACGCAAACACAGTGACCGTCGCAAGCGCCGGCTTGATCGCCGGCACAACGATGGAAAACAAAATGCGAAATTCGGAGGCGCCGTCCAGCCGTGCACTCTCCATCAGCGGCTCCGGCAGCTGCGAAACAAACTGCTTGATGAGGAAGAAATACATGGGTGTCGCCAGTGCGGGCACGATCAACGCCCAATATGTATTCAGCATGCCCGTCCGCGCCACGATCATATAGATCGGGATCTGCGCCGCAGGCGGCGAGAACATCAGTGCCGACACGATCAGACCCGAGAAAAATTTGCTGCCCTTCATGCGCACCTTTTCGATCGCATAGGCACCCATGGAGCAGATCAGCAGGGTGAGCACCACCGAGATCACCGTGGTGAAGACGCTGTTGAAGAGATAGCGTGTGAACGGCACGGTCTGGCTGTCCAGCGTGGTGAACAGATCGGAAAAATTCGTCAGCGTCGGTCGCCGCACGAAAAACCGCGGCGGGAACCGCAAAAGCTCCTCGATGGGCTTGAAGGCGGTCACGACCATATACACCAGCGGCAGAGAGGTGATGACCGCCAGGGTGATCATCAAAATATAGACGATGACCCAGCCTGGGGTCACCTTTTTCAATTTGCGCCGCACCTTTTCAAGCAGCTTCACGTCTCTCACCTCAATCCGTCGACAATACCTTCATAAATATCTTGCCCAATGAGAAATTGAGCAAAAACAGAACGACCGCAATGGCGCTGGCATAGCCCAGCTCAAATCGGATGAAGCCATAGTCATACATATGCGCCACAATGGTGTGGGCGCTGTAGTCCGGGCTTGGAAATCCCGCAACGGATACCGCCACATCGTATACATTCAGACTGTTCACGACCGCCATGATGGCGTTGAACAGCAGATACGGCTTCATCTGCGGAAGAATAACATAATACAGATCCTGAAAGCGGTTGCGCACACCGTCGATCGCGCCCGCCTCGCTCAGCTCGGGATTCAGCGCCGTGAGTCCCGCCAGATTTGTGAGAAAACCCGAACCGAGACTCATCCACACGGAGATCATAATGATCAGCGGCATAATATAGGTCGGGTCCTTTGTCCAAAGGATGGGCGAACGGATCAGACCGAGATTGAGCAGCGCCGTGTTGACAAGACCGTAGCGGTCGGAGGAGAAAAGATACAGCCAAATGACGCTGATGGCGATGCTGCTCACGATCGACGGTGCATAAAACGCCAGCGAAAATGCATTTCTGCACGCCAGCTGATTGATGACCCACGCAAAGAAAAACGAAGAAAGAAAACCGATCGGGCCGGAGATAAGGGCAAAACGCAGCGTGTTTCCCAGTGCCTTCAGAAACAGATCGTCGTTTGTGAACAGCTCCACATAGTTGGAAAGACCGGCAAAGCGCATGGGCTGCACGATGTTATAGTGCGTCAGGCTCAGCCCGACACCCCAGACGATCGGAATGATGATGAACGCAAGAAACAGCAGCGCAAACGGTGAAAACAGCGCATATCCCTGCAGGTCTCTGGCGGATAAACGGTTTTTATGCCTACCCTTCACTGCTCTCACCCCCGATACCGTACTCATTTTGCTTGCGCAGAAGCTCGCGGCGGATCTCCTTGACCGCGTCCTCCAGCGCCTCATGGGCGTCCTGCCCGCTCATCACCGCGCGCGTCCATGCGTTGTTCAGCTGACGACCGGTGATATAGCCGCCGAGGACATTGCGCGGATTGCGCATGTCACGCATGGCACCTTCAAACACCGCCAGATCCTGTCTGTCCCAGGACAGCTGTGAGAATGCCGTTGTGTTCGCCGTGAACCAACGCGCCTGGAGACCGACCGATGCCTCGATGTCCTCGCCGTACCGGTACTGCACATCCGCGCTCATATACCACCGCAAAAAGTCCCAGGCATCCGCGTTTTCGCGCTCGCCCTTGTCAAACATCATGCAGGTGGTCATCGCACCGATGGCGGAGCGGTCAAGCGTGCCGTCCTCCCGCCGTGTACCGGGAATGCGGGCGATCCCCCATTTGCCGTACAGCTCCGGTGCGGCGACCTTCAGCGTCAGATAGTCATTGAGACCGCCGACAAAGATCGGAATGTCGCCCGTGCGGAAATGGTTGAACACATTGATCTCGCGCGGGAGATTATACTGCGTGTAATTCTGCACCCACTGATCGAAAGCGGCATAGGCGATGTTGCTGTCGAGAAGAGTCTGAAGCCCGCTTTCGTCATAGATCTCGCCGCCGCGCTGCCACAGATAGGTGTAAAAAGCGCAATACTGATAGGTGGCGGTGGTGCTTGTTGTGATCGGGATATAGAAATTATAGTTATTCTGCTTGAGAGACGGCAGCAGCCTGCCGTACAGCGTGTCCCAATCCTCCGGCACAGACAGCTTCAGCTTTTCCATGATGTCCTTGCGATAGAACAAAAACTGGAAATCCATCGTTTCCGGCAGGGCATACACGCCGCCGTTATAGCCAAGCGGTTCCATCACACCGTCCACAAAGGTGCTCGCCAGCTCCTTATAGCCGGGTAGGGAGCTCAGCTCCACAACGCTGTCGCGGATCGCCAGCTCCACCGGTGTGCTGCTGTCGCTGCCGATCGCCACATTGGGCGAATTGTCCGCGACCAGCGACAAAAGGATCGGGCTGACACCGCCGATCGCGCCGACAGAGCCGGAAGGCAGGATGTTCACCTGTACGCGCACGCCGCTTTGCGGCGTGTATTCTTCGTCCGCCATCTGCTGGAGCAGCTCGCCCCATTCGCGTCCGCGGGCGATCCAAACGCTGATGGTGTGTTCTTCCGCTTCGCCGTCGGCGGTGCTCATGCTGTTGTAATCCTTGTGAAAGGACGCCCAAAAGTTGAGCCATCCCGCCTTGATGCGCTGCCAGATCGTGCTGGAACGGTGCTTCACCGCCGTGTTCGGCGCCGACAAAATGAGCGTGTCAAGGGTGATCGGCGTTTCCAGCAGTGTGCTGTACCAGGAGGAAAGATTGGTCTGCATGACGGTGAGCGAGCCGTCGCTGCCCGCCGCCGTGGGAATGCTGTCGGGATCGCGCAGATACCCGTCAAGCTCCGTGGCAGCGTTGTCGATATTGGAAACCATGGTGGTCTGCCGACCGGACAGAGCATGCAGATGCGCCGACTGTGTTTTCAGCGTGTCGCGGATGCTCTGCAGCGTCGGCATGAGCCAGGATATTTTCTTGTCCAGTTCATAATCAAAGTTGGCGTCCGGCACGGCACCGACAACGGTGTTGATGTCCATGAGCAGGGACGCCAGGTCGGCGCTCGCACGCTTGAGCTCCGAAACGGTCTCACTGAGCTCCCCCGCGACCACGCGCAGGCTCAGCCGATGCTTCCCCTTTTCGAGATAGAATGCAAACGGTTCGTCACCGCCGAGGGTGACGGTCTGCCAACGGGAAGCATAGGGGAACGGGACGGCAAGCACTTCCTCAAAGGGCACCTCGCCGTCGATCATCAGCTGACGGTAGACGGTCAGCCCCTCTCCCGTGTTCTGAAGAACACGCAGGCTGATCTGATATAAGCCCGTTTCGGGCACATCACATTCCCAGGTGATGGATTGCCAGCTGCTTTTCCACCGTTCGCCGCCGACCGTGTTGAGACGGAGCTTCGAATAGGTGAACGGTGTGGTGGCGGGATCGGCATCCGACAAACGGCGGATGGTGCGATCCGAGCAGGTCAGAAAGTCTTCCGCCTCCTGCGTCAGCGGTTCGCCGCTGTATGCGGCAGCGGTGTGAGAGGCATGATAGTCCGCATAGGACTTCCACTGCGGCATCCCCTCCACCGTCAAGGCCCCCACCGCCATTTTGCCCGAAACATGCGTCAGGGTCACGGTGTGTGTGCCCGCAGAGAGATAAAATTCCAGCGGGCGCGCATACAGGGCGTTCGTGTCATAGATATATTGCTTCTGCCAGGTGCAGATCTGCTGCATGCCCGGCGCTTTTTCGTCACCGTTGGTATCGGTGGTGACAGTCCCCTTTTCTTCCCACTGACGGAAAAAAAGGCAGGTCTCGCTGTCGGCACAGACCGACTTGCCGTCGATCTGCACGCCGCGCTGGATCAGCGAAACATCGTCCGCAAACGGCAGCCAATCCAAAGCCAGCACATACAGCCCGCTTTTTTCGACCGTGACAGTCATGGACAGCGACGCCGTGTTCTGATCCCACAAAAACGCCGCACCCGCATATCCGCCGAGACCCTCCTCAAGACGGACGTCGTTCCAGTCGGTGAAACGGTAGCTGCCCTCTCCGGGTGCATAGCCGTTTTTTTCGTATTCCTGCAAAAGTGCCGCATACTCACCGAGTGCTGCGGAATTGGAGACAGGACCCGTGCTGACATCATATTTTTCCCGCAAGGGTTGTCCCGGCGCCGCATCTGCGGCGCCGGAACCGATAAGAGCAACACACAGTATGATCGCCAAAAGACGCGCGGCGCGACGAAGTGCGCACCGATCGCGGCGTTTTGCTGCGGATAAACAAGGCATCATCGATTCCCCCTACTTGTGACGTTGCTCCCGTCTTTGCGGTTTTATTCCGTGGCGGGCGGGATCAGCGCCGTTTTATCATCGGAATAGGTCCAGCCCTCTTTGAGCTTTGTTTCCAGCCATTCCTTGTGCAGCTTTTCGCCGAGCTGCTGGATCTTGGCACACTGATCGGTCACGGTCACCTGACCGCTGTAAATCTTATCCTCGGACGCCCAGATGCTGGGGTGGAAGGTGCTTTCGATCACATCCGACCACAGGAACATGGACGCCTTGTCATACATCGCGTCGCGCTCTTCCCAGAGCTTCAGCATTTTCTCGTTGGTGACAAGCGGCTTGAACTTTTCGCTGACCGCCTCGCGCAGCTTCTTGTTGGACTGATACTGCGGAATATAGCCGTTGGGATTCAGGTTGAACTGCTCCTCGTTATACACATCGCCGATGCCCTTTGTCACCAGCCAGCGGATGAACAGCCATCCGCCGTTGGGATTGTTTGCGGCAGCGGGAATGCCGTATTGCTGCGAGCTGTAGACGCAGATGTTCTGCTCACCGGTGTAGTCGTCCGCCACCGGCCAGGGCGCAAGACCGATCTCCAGCTCGTCGTTGACAAACTGGCTCGCCTGCTTCAAATTCACATAGAACAGACCGACATGGCCCGATTTGGGATCCCAATAGGTCTCGTCGTCGGTGGTGAGCAGCTTGTTGTTATAGAAGGACGGCACCGATTTCGAGAACTCCAGCGACTTGCGGATCTCGGGCGTGTCAAATTCCACGGTGAAGCCGTCGCGGCCGGTCACATAGCGTCCCATTGCCGAGGACAGCGCCCAATAGCCGATCGTGCCCTTATAGCCGACCTGGGTCGCCTCGCCGCTGCTGTTATACTTTGTGAGCTTCTTCGAAAATTCCTCAAACTGCGAATAGGTCTTCGGCGGGGTGTCCGGATCCAGTCCCGCCTCACGGAACAGCTTTTTGTTCCAGCCGAGACAGCAAAGCTCCAGATCCTCACACACAAAATAGGTCTTGCCGCCGAACGTGTTGCCGGCAAGCGCCATGGGGTTGATATCCTCACGCTTATAGTTCGGGTCGTTGTCGAGATAGATGTCCAGGGGGCGGTATAGGCCGGTGTAATAGGCATCCGCCGGTCGGGGTGCAACCAGCACCGCGTCGGGGATGTCCGTGCCGGACTGCACCGCCTGGATCAGCTGCACATGGTCGGCGGTGGCGGGCACCTGGAAATCCAGCTCATAATCCGGATAATCCGCCAAAAAGCCGTCATAGTACTTCTGGAACTCCTCGGTGTCCCCTTTCATCCAAACCACGATCTTTTTGCTCGTCGGCTTGATGCTGTCGGGGATGTCCTGCATATCCGAGATGTCTGTCGGTGTGGTGTCCTGCTGCTTTGAGCTGCCACATGCCGTCAGCATACACACGAGCGAAAGGATGACCAAACCAAAGGAAAAAATGCGTTTTGCCTTCATGAAAATCCTCCTGACTGTGAATAAGATGATATTGTTTCCGTATACATACGGGATCGCGACCTTTAATGTATCACTTTTTATATTTGCGGACATACAGCGTCTGATACTGATTTGAGCGTTTTCTGTATTCCGTCGGTGATATGTTGTGCACGGATTTGAACAGGCGGCTGAAATAGAAGGTGCTTTTATAGCCGAGGCGCTCCGCAATTTCATTCACCGTATACGAGGACGACTCCAGCAGATGCTTTGCCTCTTTCATCCGCATGCTCTGCAGCACCTGCAGCGGCGACTCGCCGGTATAGCGATAATAGAGATTGCGCAATGTGCGCTCGCTGACAGCCAGCTGTGCTGCCATATCCGCAACCGTGACCGTGCTGATGTTGGCGCGGATATAGGCGATCGAGGAGTTGATGAGGGTATATTCGTCGGACTGTGAGGAAACGCCGGCGTCCACCTTCCAAAGATAGCAGACCGCCGTGAACATGGCGGATGCCGCTTTCGGCTCGTCCCGCAGCAGCAGCTCCAAGCACTCGGTGCAAAGATCCTCGTGCCAGTTCGCCTGCGGGAGAGGATAGTGCACATTCGGCTTGAGCAGCGGATAGTCGCTGTCGAACTCAAACCACCAAAAGTCCCATCCGTTTTCGCCCGCTCTGTAGCTGCGCAGGTCATTGGCATAAATGAGCAGCAATTCCCCCGCACAGACCGTTTCCTCGGCGGCGCGCAGCACAAGATGCCCGCCGCCCCTGCGCGTCAGTATGGCAATATAGCTCGCGGAATTCTGAAACCAGCGCGTCACCTGATATTCCGCATCCGCTTTGACGTCATAGACCACCTTGATCTTCTGCACGCTGGGAGCGCGCGCAAAATCCGCAATGGAGAACTTTTCCTGTGTCACGCCATACACCTCTCTGCCTCAAGCCCGTAATTTCAACCCTGCATCTTCTTTTTCTTCCAAAGGAAATAGCCGACACTGCCGCCGCAGAACAGGAGCACGATCACTGCCAAAATGCCGACGATGATCGGCAACGCCGATGTTCCGCCCGCATCTGCGGGTGCGGTCGGAGCCGTCGCATCGGTGTCGATGTCCCCTGCGGTGTCGGCAGTGGGAACGGTCCCGTCTTCGTTTGTCGGATCGGTGAGCGCCGCATCCGCCGTGCCGACGGTGCCGGCGCTGCCGTTCGGCGTCACCGCGCCGTTTTTGGTCTTCACCGCGGCGGTCGTGCCGCTGTTATTGCCACTGTTATTGCCGCTGTTGCCCGCAGTGGTCTTTGCCGTCGTCTTGACCGTGCTGCCGAACGGCGTGAAGCCGTCATATTCCTTTGTGTTTTCAAAAACGACAAAGTCCACAGCCGAGTCGTCATATTTGCCCTTCACATATTGCAGGGTCACGGTCGCGCCGGCGGGGATGTCCACCTTCACGCGATAGTCGCTGAATATATAGCTGGAATCCGGCTGACCGTTTGCTTTCAGATTTTGTTTGAATTTCACGCTGGTCTTTTTCACGCCGTTGACGAGAATGTCAAAGCCGCCGTTCGGATCGTTCGTGCCCGCGCGGATGACCATGGATTTTGCCTTTGGCACATTGCGGAAATGCAGCCCCGAGGTGCCGTCGCCGTTCGGATCCTCCGCAAACCAGTCGAAATGCTTCATGCAGGCACCGAGAGAGGGGTTGCGGCGACGCTGTTCCTCCAGCATCAGGTTATACGGCTCACCGTCGTCGCCGCTCTTGCTCTGCAGCGTCTTGTTATAGATCCAACCGAAGGGAACGGCGTGCTCCGCCTCAAAGAGGAAATATCCCTTTTTGGCAATACCCGGATCGCCCGAGGGCAGCGCGACGGTGGCACCCATCATGTCCGGTGTGCCCAGATTGGGGATGGTGGCGGTCTTGCCGTTTATGGTGGTCGTCGTCCATTCGATCTTTTTCAGATTGATGATGCGTGTCCACGCTTCCCGATTTTTGCTGAACGATGAGGGAATGTCGTGATATAGCTTGGCGTTATAATACATCCAGGTCTCTTTCCCGTCCGCAGAGGGAATGACCGAGGCAACGCCCGTGCCATAGGGCGTGCCGTAGACATCGCTGTTTTTCGTTTGGGAAAAGGCGGGACGCACCGCGCTGAGATTGGTCCAGCTGGACGCATCGGCAATGTCCCCCTCACCGTTATACACCAAAAGCCCCATTGCATAGGCATTCATCTTGCAATCGGTGCCGGAATAGATGACCGTGACCGTGCCGTTTTTCTGTGCCACGGTCGGCGCTTCCACGTCCCAGCCCGACCAGCCGGAGCCCTTCTGACAACGCAAAAGCAGATCGCTTGCATCGCTCTTGTTGCTTTGCACCTTGTTCGGTGCCAGCATCTTGCTGATGTGCAGATGCTCCGCAGAGAAGCCGGTGGTGTTGTTCAGATCCTCGCCTGCCGCCCAAATGAGATACCATTCGCCGGCATGCGCGCCGCTTTCCACGCGGAATGCAAAATGATCCAGCGTCCAGCCCTTGAGCCCGAACGAGCCGATGTTTTGCCATTTTCCGGTGAAAGGATCGCCGTCGCACTGCCAGGCGGAGGAACCGAAAGCAAACCATTTGTTATAGGTCACGCCGTTCATTTTCTCCACATACACGGGCGCACACAGCGGAAAGCCCGTCGGCATCACCCGACGGTTTTCCGCGTCGCCGCGCTCGATGAGGGATTTGGAGCGGAACATCACCATGCCGGCGGATGCATCCTCCACATAATAGTAATATCCCGTCTTCGGGTCATAGGAAGCACGGGGATCCTGTCCGCGCCAAAAGCCCTGCGTAAATGTTCCCGTTCCTTTTGTCGCACACGAAGCCATACTTCCACACCCCACAAGAATCAGAACCAGAGTCGTTAGCAATGAAATACATTTTTTCATAACATACAATTCCTTTCTTTGTTACAAATGCATTATAACACGCAGTGATGTGGAGAAAAACTACACAAAACGGAAAAGGTATGCTGAAATCGGAAAATGTGCAATCGTCGGAATCGATGCTTTTTTGTCGGACGGCACATGAAAAATCCGTTCCGAGTGCCGCTCCCGCCCCGTTTTACGGCGTTTTTTCCGCGTGCGGACACAAAAGTGTGACGTCCCGCATTTTTGAAACGCAAAATGTTCACAATCGGCAAAACAGGGGTCCTATCCAAATTATAGGATATCATTTCGGCAGCCGTCAATCGGATTTTTTGTGGAAAATGCTGCCAAAAAAATACACGGAGCGCATATCCGCTATGCGCTCCGTGCCGTTACACTATTCCAATTCGCGATCGGCAGTCCGCCCGATCACTTTTTCTTCGACAGCATCACGCCCGCGCCGGACAGTGCGGTCATCACCACAGCCAGCATCGGCAGTGCAACGCCCGTCTCGGGATTTTCGCCGGTGCCGCCGTTCTGATTGCCGCCGTCTTCGTTACCGCCGGCAGGCGTGTTATTCGCACCGGAGTTGTCGCCGGAGCCGGTGTTGTCGCCGGAGCCGGTGTTGTCACCTGTGCCGGTATTGTCACCCGCACCCGTGTTGTCACCCGTGCCGGTGTTACCGCCATCACCGGTGTTGCCGCCGGAAGAAGGCGCCTTGAAGGTCAGAACATCGAAAACGGTCTTTGCATCAAAGTCCGAACCGTCGATGCCGGTATACTGCCAGATGCCATTGTCGCCGCGGGAAACGACGGGCGAGGTGCCGACGCGACCCTCGGTCAGGTTGACCACATCGGTGCCTGCAAAGTCGATGTCATCGCAAATGAACGCGCCGAAGCTGCCCTTGCCGTTATCCGTGCCGCCGACCGGGAGTTTCAGCTCGACGACATAGCCGTCCACATCCCCCTCGGGCTTTTGGCAATTTTCGGGATAGTAACCGGCAGCATTGCCGTATGTTCCCATCTGCACAGGCTTGCCGTCCTTGACGTTGACGACCGCGAACTCCAGCTGCGGCAGCTCGCCTCTCTGATGGGAAAGATCTCTGTAGACAGAGCCCGAACGACCGATCGCATAGCAATAGGTCGCCGAGATCGCGTCGTTTGAGCCCATGGCGATCCAGAGCGAATCGTTGTTGTCCCACCAGGTCACGTCCGCATAGGCGGGCGCATAGGTTGCATCGTGCACGGTGACATATGCATACACCGCATCAGCCGCCCACAAAAGGCGCATCTCGCCCGTGGCAAGCGATTTGTCAGTGTCGGTGAGCTTTGTTTCGAGCTTGATGACCTCGGCGTCCTTATACGCCTCGTCCATTACGCCGTCGATCGTGATGGTTGCATCCGTTTTGGTTGCAGTGTAAGCGCCCGGCACTACCGGCGTTTCATCCGCAAGCGCCGTGAGCGCCGAACAGGAGAGTACCAGTGCCAAAGCCAAAACCGCAGTGAGTACTTTTTTCATGGTTGTTCCTCCTAACAAGATTTGTTCCGTTTTGTGTTTGCTGACAATGCATCGGAATAGTGCAGAGTGATACCGAAGTGTTGCTGACAAAGCCCTTTCCGCCCTACCCAAAGCGGTCGGGACATTGTTTTGAGGAAAATCACATCTTCTTCGCCTTCAACAGGAAATAGGCGCCCGCGCCACCGCCGCCGAGCACGACCACGATCGCGATGATAAGAATGATCGTTCCCGCGTGGCTCTTTTTCGGCGCGGCATCCGTGTCGGTGTCGACATCCGGCGCGGTGGTCTCGCCCGTTTCGGACGGATCGGTCGTCATGTCGGTCTCCGGCACCGTTGTCTCGCCGGTCTCGTCGCCGCCGACAGTCGTTATGTTGGCGTTCGGGGTGTTTTTGGCAGTCGTCTTGGCTACGGGCTTGTTATTGTTATTATTGTTATTTGCGGGCGCTTTTGTCGTGGCGGCGGGTGTGCCCGCCTTGTCCTTCAGGGTCAGGATGTCGAAGTGCTCCTTCATGTCCAGATCGGAGCCGTCGTTGCCGGTGACCTGCCAGATGCCGTTGTCCTTCACGGTCGACACAGCTTCGGAGGTGCGGGAACGACCGTCCACCAGGTTGAAGGAATCCGCGATGTTCTGGGTGAGGATCTTCTCGTTGAAATCGGTGTCGTCACACAGGAAAGCGCCGAAATACACCTTTCGCCCGGCGGTATTGCCTGCATAGGGGATCTTGATCTCCAGCACATAGCTGTCCACTGCGCCGGTCGGCTTGGGGCAGTTGGCGGGATAGCTTCCCTCGGCATTGCCGTAGGTGGTCATGGCAACCTCCTTGCCCTTATACAGGTTCTTCGAAGCGAACTCGATCGCCGGCGCGCCCGCTTCCTCATAGAAGTTCTTATATGCCTTTCCGGCGCGGGCGACCGCATAGCAGTTGACGCGCGTGAGGTCGGCGTTGGCGCCGGTGGCAAACCACAGAGAGTCGCAGTTGTTGAACCAGCCCGTGTCCTTATACGGTGCCGCCCAGGTGGCGTCATGGATGGTGGCAAACACATACAGGTTGTTTGCGTCCCACAAGATCCGCATTTCGCCGGTGGCGATCTCGGACTCGTCATACAGCAGATCCACCATGATCTTCTTGTCGATCTTGACAACGGGGGCTGCCTTATAGGCATCGTCCATCACGCCGTCGATCTTGGGGGCGGAAGCGGTCTTCACCGCGTCATAGCTGGCGTTGGGGAATTTTTCTTCCGGCTCGGATGCGGCATGGGCAAGCGTGACGCAGGAGAGCATCAAAAGACAGACCAGAAACAGGGAAATCAGCTTTTTCATTTTGTTTTCCTCCTAATCCTTTCGGTGTTTTCGGGTAGTATCTGCAGACAAAGCAATCGTCGCCTTTGTCGGGGGTACATCACATGATGCCGAAACGGTCAAATGAAGCGCGTGCGGGCATTCCGGAACGGATGGCTTCTGCCACCGTCTTTTCCCCCGTCGCCTTTTCATAGGCGCGTCGGATCACCTCTTTTTCGATCTCCTTCGGGATGATGAGCACACCGTCCATATCGCCGAAGACAATGTCGCCGGGACGGATCACCACCCCCTCTATTTCAATGGGAACACGGTAGTCGATCACCTTGCCGCGCGGCGCCTGATCCTGCGCATAGCGACCATAGGAAAAGCAGGGGAAGCCCAGTGCCAAAATGCCCTTTGTGTCCCGATGAAATCCGTTCACCACGGCACCTGCCGCCTTGAGGATCTGCATGCGGGTGCACATCAGCTCCCCCACCAGCGCATACCGCGGGGAAGAACCGCTGCATATGTATACCTCATTTTCTTTCAGATTGTCCAGCGCCTCCAGCATCAGTCCGAACGACCGTTCCAAAAGCGGGCTGTTGCCGGACGGCGTGCCGCCTATCGTGTCCGCTTCGAGCACCGGCATGGCGCGTCCCGCCACAACCATTTCCTCCCGCAGCGGCTGAATACGCTGCGGCAGGAACTGATGCACATAGCCCATCTGATCCAGAATGTCGCCGATGACCGCAGAATATAAATGCTGCTTCATCAGGTCAAACAGCTCGTTGTCGTTTCTCCATTCTATCGCCATCACACATCTCTCCTTATTCCACCACGGCACCCTCTGCCGCCGATTTGCTCGTCCTGCGGTAGGTCTGCAGATATCCTGCGGGGATGTCCTTCTGCGGACAGACCCATTCCCTGCGCCGCCGCTCCAATTCCGCATCCGAAACCAAAAGCTCAATGCTGCGCGCGGGAATGTCAATGCGAATGGTGTCGCCGTCTCTCACCAGCGCCAGCGGGCTGCCCTCATATGCCTCCGGCGAAATGTGTCCCACAAAGCAGCCGCGGTTCGAGCCGGAGAACCGCCCGTCCGTGACGATGGCACAGCTGTCGGAAAGCGCCATGCCCTCAAGGGATTTCATGGGGCGGTACATTTCCGGCATGCCCGGTCCGCCCTTCGGCCCCTCATAGCGCAGAACGACCGCCGTCCCGGGCTGCACCTTTCCGTCAAGGATCGCCCGAATGGACTCCTGCTCGCTTTGGAACACCTGCGCTTTTCCCTCGAAATGATACAGGTGTGCGGGCACCGCCGCCGGCTTGATCACCGAACCGAGCGGCGCCAGATTGCCCCGCAAAACGGCGACGCCGCCCTCTTCAGAAAACGGCTCTGCCGCCGTGCGGATGATCTCGCGGCGTGCGGTGGGTGAAAACGCTCCAAGGTTTTCGCCCACGGTCTTTCCGGTGACGGTCAGCGCGTCCCTGTGCAGATATGCCTGCAATTCCAGCATGACTGCAGGCACGCCGCCCGCCTCGTGAAAATCCGCCATGTCATAGGGCGAAGCAGGATAAACAGACGCCACCTGCGGCGTTTTTCTGCTGAAATCGTCAAACACGGAAAGCGGCAGATCGCCGAGTCCGGCTTCCCGATGGATCGCCTGCAAATGCAGGATACCGTTGGTGGAGCCGCCGATGCCCATCAGCACCGAAACGGCGTTTTCGATCGCCGCGTGTGTGATGATGCGGCGTGCCGTGATGCCTTTTTTCACCAGTGACACGATCGCCTCGCCGGTCTTGTAGGCTATGCGGCCCCGCGCGGCATACACGGCGGGCACCGTGGCACTGCCCGGCAGTGCCATCCCCATCGCTTCCGCCAGGCATCCCATGGTGTTGGCAGTGCCGAGCATGGCACAGGAACCGACACACGGCTCCGCCAGATCCTCGATGCGGCGAAATTCCTCTTCTGTAATGTTGCCGCGTTGCTTCCAGCCGATGGCTTCGGTGACGATGTTGCCGTCATAATGCTTGCCGCAATAGTCGGCAGGCAGCATCGGACCGCCGTTCACAAAAATTGCGGGAATGTCCAGTCGCGCCGCCGCCATCAGCAGACCGGGAACGATCTTGTCGCAGGAGCCCATCAGCACCATGCCGTCAAAGCGGTGTGCGCGCACCATACATTCCACCGATGATGTGATTAGATCGCGGGACGGCAGGATATAGCGCATCCCCTCATGTCCCTCGGCAATTCCGTCGCAGGGAGCGATCGTGCCGAACACCATCGCCGTACCGCCCGCCGCCTCGACGCCGCGTTCCACCTGATGACACAGCGTATCGAACATACAGTGTCCCGGCGACGCGGTGGTATAAGTGTTCACAAGAGCGATCAGCGGGCGGCGAAGCGCCTCGTCCGTGAACCCCACGGATTTATACAGTGCCCGTTTCAAAGCGCCCGTGTCTCCCCGTAAAAGCGGGTTATAATAGTCAGCCATGCGCTCCGCCTCTCAATCCACAAAGTCATTCGCGGCAACGACCGGCAGGGTCGCGCCGCCGTCGATCGTCAGCATGCTGCCGACCATGTAATCGGCTTTTTCGGAAGCCAAATAGATGACACCCTGTGCGATCTCCTCCGTTGTGGCAAAGCGGCGCATCGGCAGCCGTGCCGCCGCTTCCAGCCGGATATCCCCCGGTGCCCAGCCCACGTCGGTATAGCCGGGCGCGATCGCCACCATGCGGATACCGTGCAGGATCAGCTCCATGCCGGCGTTTTTTGTGAATTTTGCCACCGCCGCCTTTGTCGGCGCATAGATGGTGGCGCGCGGCCAGCAGCCGTCTACCTGATTGGACGCCATGTTGATGATGACGCCCTTTATATTTTTTTTGATCATGCGCTTTGCGGCAAACTGCGAACAGAAATACAGCCCTTTCCAGTCGATGGCGGTCATGTTGTCAAAATCCTCTTCGGTCGCATCGAGGAAATACACCTCGCTGCTGATCCCCGCATTGTTCACCAGCACATCGATCCCGGGAAATGCCTTGTCAATCTCCGCAAACATGTTCTCAATGCTTTTGACATTGCCCATATCCGCATACACCGCCATGGCGCGGACGCCACAGCTCCTTGCGGCAGCACACACCTTTTCCGCCTCCTCGGGGGAAGAATGATAGTTGACGATCACGTCATATCCCTCCTCCGCCATCGACAAAGCGATCCGACGGCCGATGCCCTTCGCGGCACCCGTGATCAGTGCGACCCGTCTGTTCATAAACAAGGCTCCCTTCCTTATGTCTGTATGGTATACGGGGCAGCGCCCGTGTGTTCTGTCAAAACGGAATAGATATATCCGCCCGCGCCGTTTTCGTCGGCGGCGGTGGTGACTGCCAGCGTGCGGTGATCCTCACCGCCGAAGGCGCAGCAGGAGACCCGTGCATCCGGAAAAGAGTAGCTTTCCCGTCTTTCACCGCTTGCGGGATCGCAGCACACCACCCGATGCCCGCCCCACAGGGCGATGAACAGGTTGCCGTCGCTGTCGATCGTCATGCCGTCCGGTGCGCCGTCCTCTTTGGGTATCCGCACCGCAACGCGGGGTGCGGAAAGCGTACCGTCGGCAAGGTCATAGTCATATGCCGTCACACACTGCTCGGCGGTGTCGATATGATACATCACCGTGTCGTCGGCATTGAACGCAATGCCGTTGGGAATAGTCATGTGCTCCAGAACCCGCACAAGTCCCGTCTGCGGCGTAAAACGATATAAAGCGCCCCCGCCATGGGCTTGCGGCGATGACTGATCAAGATACATCGTGCCGATCCACAAACGTCCGTTTCTGTCGCACTTCCCGTCGTTGAAACGCACCGCAGACGGAATGGACCAGGAAAACCGTTTTTCGACCCTGCCGCTTTCGGGAAAACAGCGATACAGCCCGTCCCGCAGCGGCACGGCGATCGCGCCGTCCGCCTCCGGCACAATGCAGCCGACCGTGTCGGGCAGCGTGATCTCGGAAAAGTGTCCCGTGGCGGGATCGACCGTACAGACCGCGCAGGACAGAATGTCGACATAGTGGAAAACTCGGCGGCGTTCATCCCACCAGATTCCCTCGCCCAGCACCGTTTTTTTCGTGCCGGGTATTTTTCGTACCGTTTCCGCCTTTCTCACCTCAATCAAAAAACACAGCGTTCACAACGGCGTTGACCGCGTGATTTGTCAACCGAATTCTGACCGTCCCCGTCACCGGGAAGCGAATGAACACACCCTCGCCGTATTCGGGAATATTCCGTGCGGGAATGCATATCCCGCCGTCGGCGTCCGTGACCTCGATGTCCATTGTCCGTCCGGAGCGCTCGAAGTCCACGCAATACAGCGTGATCTCATGCGCGGCATCGTCGCGAAACCGCAGCGAAAGCTCCAGCATCTTATCGTTGCACACCGCCCCCAGCGCTGCGCTGCCGTCCTTGCCGACAAGGGCGCGGGGATCACCGGGCTTTGCGTTGAAGCGGTGATCCTTGCGGTCGATGACCGTAATCTCGTCAAGATACGACGGCAGCGTTTTTTCATCGCTGCCGCATGCGGCATGATTGAAAAGTACACAGCCGTCCCTGCCGAGCGGCACATTTTCTCCCGTTCTCGGACCATAGGTGAGAGAGGGAATGAACCTGCCCGTCGAAACGGTCACCGTTTCGGGGGCTGCCTGCACGCCGTCGGCGTTTTCCGCAATCACGGCATAGGTATAGGTTGCGTTTTCCTCAACGGATGCATCCGCATACACCGTTTCCGTCGTGTGCAAAAGCAGCTCACCGTTTTTGAACAGCGCATATCGCACATCGGGTGCGGCATCCCAGCGCACATGCACAACGCCCTGTGACACATCCGCTGCAGCGGTGAGTCCCGTCACCTTGCGGGGCGGTTTCGCCGCCGTATGTGCGGCACTGCCAAGCACCAATCTAACAACTGTTTGTATATTTTTATCACTGTTCAACTCAATGTATACAATGGGTGAGAACGGATCTTTTTCTGCACGGCAGATCACGCCGCTTTCCCACACCTGCACATGCAGGATCTGCATGTCCTTTTGCGGCAGCGCAACGACCGCGCGAAACGGGTCGTTTGCCACCACGGAAAACCGCATCGTCAGGGTGTCGGCGGTCGCTTCCAGCAAGGTGCTCTCCACAACACCCTGCAGAATATGGCGGTTGGTGGAAAGCAGCTGCAGCTTTTCCCGCACAGGGCGCACCGTCACGAGGCGACATTCGTTTTTGCGCAGCGTCTGCCGCACAACGGCATCGCCGCCGACGCGTCCCAGATAGCGCTCGTTCCAGAAATCCCAAAGATCATACTGTGTGCCGGCATCAAGCGACAGCCCTCCGAACACCGGCTTTTCGCCGAGCTCCACAGACAACGTCAGCTGACTGTGCGTTTCATTCAAAAGGGCAAGAATATGCGCGCCGTCGTCGAGCGGATAATCATACACCCGCGCGTTGCCGTCCGACGGCGAAAGAAACAGATCAACAGGGCGCGCCGTTTTTCCGTCGAGCGGCATCGGCAGAATGCGTCCGATGTCCCGAATATCTGCGGCATGATAGCGGCTGATGGATGAGCCGAGCATGGTCTTGCCGAACAACAGTCCCATCAGCGAAATTTCCTTGCGACGGATGTCCGCGTCGGCGGTGGTAAAGTTTTTTACATCCGGATCGATGAGCTTTGTGACCTTGTTGCGATACCACTGCCGCACGCCGCTTTTCACGACTTCCGGATTCATGCCCACATTGTCCATTTTGGAGCGCTGGGCGTCTATGACACCGGTCGCAAGCTCCTGTCCGGAATAGTTCCACGTGTTCTCGGTGATCATGAACCGACGGCCGACCACGTCCTTTGCGATCTTGAAAATATTGCGATATGCCGACACCGATGTCGCATACGGATCGTCAAAGCCGCCCTTTTCCAAAAGTGCGTTGATGTCCGCGCGGATGTCGCCCCGCACCAGCATGGTATAGTCATAGAACATGGCGATCACGCCGGCATCGCGGATGGTCGCATACACCTCACGCATGTGCTGCAAAAATGCCGGATCGGTGTAATCTGCCGCGTTTTCCTCTTTGTTGAACAGCATGTGCTCCGGATGCGCATGACAATAGTCGTCCGAGCGGAAGGTCGGCTGCATATACAGCCCGCCCTCGGCGCCGATGGCATGCATGGCATCGATCCACTTTTTCAGGGTCTCCAGCGGCTCTGTGAGATGAACATACCGCCGCCAGTGCTCCTCATCCCACCAAAGCTGCTCGTTGGGATTGACATATTCATCCGGCACCAGCCGCACCAGCGGCGGCGCATATTTGGTGATACCGGAGTCGATCATTGCCTGCGCTTCCTGCAGCGCGCCGCAGCTTGTGTTGGCGGAGCGATCACCGCAGCTGAAAGCAAACACATACCACAGACAAACGGAGATATAGTCGTTATAGTTATTCAGCTGCACATCCATCGCCTTTGCCACACAGGCGGCATAGCTTTCAAGTGCCGCATACGGGTCAGGCTCGGAAATGTCGAGATATGCCGCATCACCCCAAAAATCGCAGCCGGCGTCCACAAGTTTTCCGGTCGCGTCAAACTGACGGATCTGTGCAGCGAAACCGCACGGTGCGCTGTTTTCCGCAACATGCACGGAGATCTCGGTCTGAAATTCGAATGTGGTCAGTCCCGCCAGCACAGCGGCGGCACAGTCGGGGCGCTCCATACGCACGACCGTCATGACATTCAGCGATGTGGCATCCACCTTGTCGAGCAGCCGCGGATAAGAGAATCCGCCCTCTCCCGTCAGCACACGGTGATGACAGTGCGGATCGCCGCCGAGCGAAACATGACTGTCGTTCAGACCGTCTGTCAGCAGCGGAAACATCTCACAGATACGGATGCTTTCCTCCCCGGCATTGCGATAGCCGCAGCGCAGAACCACACAGCCGCGCTCCTCATAAAGCTGCACACGCAGCAAAACGGCACCCCCCGCCCCATCGCTGCCGACGATCTGCACAGACTGTCCCGCGCCGAGCGCATCCACAAACGGAAACCGACTGACGGAAAACGAAGAACAATCGGTGGAAAAATGACCGTTAACGGAAAATGCCGCACCCCTGACCGCAAACCGCTTTCTGCGCTTATCATACACGGAAAACCGCCCGCAAGCGGGATCAAACGCAAATTTCACTGCAGGATTCTCAAAAAACATCCAACAATACCTCCGATTATTATTGCTTCCGACGAATATTTCATGTTTATTGTAATTCAGAAATGCCGTCAGGAGAATATCATAAATCGGCAGTTTTATGTCTAAATCGGCAAATCGATAAAATCGGCGTATGGGAAAACGGTGGTGACGATCTCCAAACAGTGCGGCAAAAAACAGCGTTCCCGTCGGCAACAGCGACACCATGCAAAAATGCAGTGCTCACCAAAGCCGCAAAACCACAAATCGGAAACCACTTCCCGCAGCACAAGCCCCGACAAAATGAAAATACAGGAAAAACCGCCAAACGCTGGACTTTGGCGCTGCGATATGGTATGCTGATAACAAATAAAAGCAGGAAAGGCGGGTGAGGCCGTGGCACGGGAGATGTATCTTGCGGGTGTTTCCGAGGAGGAGCTGCGCCCCGATCCGAAGCCCGAAAAGCCGAAAACATTCAAGGCACGTTTGCAAAATTTTTTCTATCATTATAAGTGGGTCGTCCTGGCGGCGATCGCCGTCGTCGCCGTTTTGGCAGTGATGATCGGGCAGGCGGTCACGCGCGTCGAGCCGGACTATACGCTGCTGCTCGTCACCGAAAAGCAATACGGTGCCGAAGCCCTGCAATACTTTGAAAATGCCCTCGCCGCATGCGGTGAGGACGTCAACAATGACGGCGTCATAAAGGTGCAGATCACAAACTGTTTTCTGAACAGCAGCGCCGACCCCCGTCTGCGCATGGTGAATACGCAGATGCTGCAGGCACACCTTGCCGCCCGCGATGTGATGCTCTTTGCTTTCGAACCGGAAAAATACGTTTGGCTGACCGCTCTCGCCGAAAAGAACGCCGAAACAACGGCGGCACTGTTTGTGCCGTTCGGCGCAAATGCTGCATCGGATGAGTCCGTCGGCTATCGGCTTTGGGAGAAGAGCAAGCACGCGGATGCCGCATCCGCGCAGCTGCCGGAAAGCCTGTATTTCGCCGTTCGCACCCTGCCCGACGACGCCGACACGTCGGTAAGGACCATGCAGGAAAACGCACTCGCCCTGCTGGCGGCATATACGGCAGAATAGCCCTCACAAACAAAAAAGGTTCGCAGACAAAAGTCTGCGAACCTTTTTCATTCTTCCAGCTGTTTTCCGAGAAAAGCGGCGGCAACCTGCGCCAGCTTGATATCGCCCTCGGACGGCACAGCGCCGGTCTCCGGCTGCACCATGCAAACAGCGCCCGTCATGTCGCCGTTTGCCAAAATCGGCGCTGCCACTGCCGCATACCGTTCAACCGCTTCGACGGGCTGCAGGCGGTTCTGACCTCCCGGCTGCGCCACATGCGTCTGACGCTTGTCCATGAGATCTTCCAGCGCACCGGAAATGCGCCGCTCCAAGAAATCCTTGCGACTGTTCCCCGCCG
>URNF01000015.1 GCA_900549155.1 uncultured Oscillospiraceae bacterium
CCGCCGATAATTGCTACATCATACTTCATAGTTGATCTTTCCCTTCGTGTAATCGGCAAAAGTGCCACAGAGCAGTATACCACATCCTATCGGAATTTGCAATCAGTTTTCAAGCTCTGCGAGAGATTTTTCCACGAAGGCAAGCTGCGTCTCCACCGACTGCACCGCCGTGCCGCCGAAAGAGCTGCGCTTTTCCACGCAAACGGCAAGATCGATCGCCGTATACACATCCTCGTCAAAAAGCGGGCTATACTCCCGATAGACGGAAAGCGGCAGCGTTTCGAGCACGCAGCTGTCCTTTATGCAGCGGGCGACCAGCTGTCCCGACAGCTTATAGGCGCTGCGAAACGGCAGCCCCTTGCGCACCAAATAGTCGGCAAGATCGGTCGCGTTGATGAAGCCCTCTTTTGCTGCCTTCAGCATATTGTCGGCGCGCACCTGCATCGTCGCCAGCATCGGCGTCAGAACGGACAGACACATCAAGACTGTTTCCACGGCGTCAAACACGCCCTCCTTGTCCTCCTGCATATCCTTGTTATACGCAAGCGGCAAGCCCTTTAATGTGGTGAGCAGCGCCAAAAGATCACCGTATACCCTGCCCGTCTTGCCGCGGATCAGCTCCGCCATGTCGGGGTTTTTCTTTTGCGGCATGATAGAAGAGCCGGTCGTGTAGGCATCCGACAGTTCGACAAAGCGGAACTCCCAGCTGCACCACAGAATGATCTCCTCCGCCATGCGGGACAGATGCATCATCAGGATGGACAGTGCGCCGAGCAATTCGGCGCAAAAATCGCGGTCGGAAACGCCGTCGATGCTGTTCTGACACACGGCGTCAAAGCCGAGCTGCCGTGCCTCAAAAAAGCGGTCGGTGTCATAGGTCGTGCCCGCAAGCGCACAGCTGCCGATCGGCGAAACATTCATCCGCTTTTTGCAATCGGCAAGTCTTCCGAGGTCCCGCAGCAGCATCATCGCATATGCCATGAGGTGATGCCCGAAGGTGATGGGCTGCGCCCGCTGCAAATGTGTATAGCCGGGCAGGACGGTCGCCTTGTGGCTTTCCGCCTGTGTGCAGATCGCGCGGATGAGCTTTTGAACGGCTTCCCCGATCTCCCCTGTTTTGTCCCGCAGATACAGGCGCATATCCAGCGCTACCTGGTCGTTGCGGCTGCGGGCGGTGTGCAGCTTTTTGCCGACATCACCGAGCCGTTTTGTCAGCTCCTGCTCGACAAACATATGAATGTCCTCGCATTGCATATCAAATGCGAGCTTGCCGCTTTTGAGATCGTCGAGGATCTCCGAAAGCCCGTCGATGAGCGTTTGTGCCTCATTCTCGGTGATGATGTGCTGTGCGCCGAGCATCGCCGCATGTGCCATGCTGCCGGTGATGTCCTGCTCAAACATTTTGCAGTCAAAGCGGATGGAAGAATTGAAATCGTCGGCGACGGCATCGGTCAGCCCCGCCGTTCTGCCTGTCCACATTTTTTCCATTTGTGCCACTCCTTAAAGAGGGGCTGTTGCACAAACGCACAACAGCCCTTCCCGTTTTTTATTTTCCGTCGACCATCGCCTGCACCTTGATGGGCAGTCCATAGAGATTGATAAAGCCCGTCGCGTCGGTCTGATCGTAGTCGCTCTCGCCGAATGTGGCGATCTCCTCGCTGTACAGCGAATAGGGACTCCACACGCCCGCATTGATGATGTTGCCCTTATACAGCTTAAGTTTCACCTTGCCGGTGACCTTTTCCTGCGTCTTGTCCACAAAGGCGGACAGCGCTTCCCGCAGCGGCGTGAACCACTGACCGTTATACACCAGCTCCGCAAAGGTGATGGACAGCTTTTGCTTTTCGTGCATGGTCATCTTGTCGAGACACAGCGTTTCCAGCACGCTGTGCGCCTTATAGAGGATCGTGCCGCCCGGCGTTTCATACACGCCGCGGCACTTCATGCCGACAAGCCGATTTTCCACAATGTCGATGATGCCGATGCCGTTTTCGCCGCCGAGCTTGTTGAGCTTCAAAATGATGTCCTTTGCCGACAGCTTTTCGCCGTCGAGCGCGACCGGCACGCCTTTTTCAAAATCCAGTGTGATATAGGTCGGCTTGTCCGGTGCGGCAAGCGGCGACACGCCCATTTCCAAAAAGCCGGGCTTTTCATACTGCGGCTCGTTGCCCGTATCCTCAAGGTCCATACCCTCATGCGACAGATGCCAGAGGTTTTTATCCTTGGAATAGTTGGTCTCCTTGTTGATCTTCAGCGGCACGTGGTGCGCTTCGGCATAGGCGATCTCCTCGTCACGGGATTTGATATCCCATTCCCGCCACGGGGCGATGATGGGCATATTGGGCGCAAAGTGCTTGATGGCAAGTTCGAAACGCACCTGGTCGTTGCCCTTGCCGGTGCAGCCGTGTACGATCGCGTCTGCGCCCTCTTTCTTGGCAATTTCCACAAGTCCCTTGGCGATGCAGGGACGCGCATGACTCGTGCCGAGGAGATATTCCTCATACACGGCACCCGCCTTCATGGTCGGAATGATGTAATCGTCCACATATTCGTCGGACAGATCCAGCACATACAGCTTGGATGCGCCGGTCGCCAGCGCCTTTTCCTCCAGCCCTTCGAGTTCGTCCGCCTGCCCCACGTTGCCGGAAACCGCCACGACCTCACAGTTGTTGTAATTCTCCTTGAGCCACGGGATGATGATGGATGTATCCAGTCCGCCCGAATACGCCAAAACCACTTTTTTGATCATTTTCTTGTCCATTGCCTTGCGCCTCCATGAATATCTATACAGGATGGGATTGACTATGCATGGAGTATACACCATTTATGCATTCTTGTCAAGTGTTTTTGCAAAAATATTCATGAATTTTCTAATATATACATTTATGCTGTATATTTTATGCATTCTGCCGTCTGCGCACAATGTGGAAATATGCCCCCGCCGTGATGCGGTACACCAAAATGTACAGAAGTGAAAATGCCGCAAAGCTGATGAGCGTTGTCACAATGAACAATCTCGTGTCAAACAGGTTGAACAGGATCAGCAGCTGACGAATCATCGGGAATGCAAACGCCAGGTGCACACCCGCACCGACAAGCGGCAGGAAAAACACGGTGAGCAGCTGCGAATTGATGCTGCGACGGATCTCCTTTTCCGTCATGCCGACGTTCTGCATGATGCCGAAACGCGCCTGATCCTCATAGCCCTCGGAGACCTGTTTATAGTACAGAATGAGAACAGTCGCCAGAATGAACACAACGCTCAGCAAAATGCCGAGGAAGAAAATGCCGCCGTAGTTGGCATAAAATCCGGCACTCTCGGCACTGCGGCTTTCGCATGTGCTGTACCGCAGATTGCCGTCGGCGCCTCCCATGGCAGATGTTTCCATGAGATGATTGCAAAGCGCCACCTGCTCCTCGGTGGAACGCGGCGTGTCAAAGGCATAGTGCCAATACTGCGCCAGCATCGGTTCATTCGCCGCAGTATATATGGAGCGCAATGCGGCAAGGCTGTCGGAAAGATCCGGCACAACAAGCGTCAGAACAGGCGTAATGTCCATGGCGATGCTGCCGCTGCCCGGCGCGTCCGTCACCTGCTTTTTGATCCTGAAGGTGTCGACCGTCTTTCCACGTTTTGCCACAGTCAGTGCGGCGGCATCATAGTGTGTGCGGAAAGGATACAGCAGCACCTCACCCTTTTCCAGCGTCTCATTCGTTCCCATGGCGGCATTATAATCAGCAAGCGGGATAAAACGCAGCTGCACCACCTTGCCATAATCGTACAGATCGGCGTTTGTGCTGTCCACCTCAAGGGTCGCATCCGTCAGCGCACCGGCGATGGCGGCGTTGCGGTAGTCGACAATGTTGATCGGCGCGGCATTGTCGGCTGCAATGACTTTTTCGAATTCTGCGCGGTAGGTGTCCACCGCCGTCAGGTCGTCCACCCGCATCTCTGCATTCACGTCCCGCGGGTAGCGGCAGAGGATCATATCTTCTGCGCCGAAATACAGGCAAGCGGTCGAAGACAGGATCACCAGCACCATCGTGGAGAGGATGCAGATGGAAGCAAGCCCTGCGCCGTTGCGCTTCATGCGATATGCCATCGAGGAAACGGAGACAAAATGGTTGGGGCGATAGTAGTATCCCTTACATTTTTGCAGAATGCGGCACAGCATGACCGAGCCTGCGACAAACAGCAGATATGTGCCGATGATGACAAGCAGCACCGCAAAGAAAAACCAGCCGAGCGCCGCGATGGGATCCTTGATGGTGACGGCGATGTAATAAGCAAATGCCAAAACGCCGATGCCGAGGATGCCGCACACCCAGTTGGCGCGCAGCGGCTTTTCGCCGACATTTTCACTGTGCAGCAGGGAAAGCGTTTCGGAAAAACGGATCTGCCGCAGACTGTTCAAAAACAGCAAAAGGAAGATGCAAAGAAAGACAGCGGCTGTAATTCCGATCGCATCCGCGGAGACATACAGCGTGTAGGTGACCGCTTCCTTCAGAAGGTTCGCAAGCAGCAGCTCCGCCGCCTTGGAGAGGACGATGCCGCAGGCAAGCCCGCAGAGAAGCGACAGTCCCGCCGTGAGCAACGACTCCCACAAAAGAATGCGCCCGATGTTGCGCTTGTTCATGCCGAGCACCGCATACAGTCCGAATTCCTTTTTGCGGCGGCGCATGAGAAAGGTGTTGGTGTAAAACAGGAAGATGCAGGAGAATATCGCGACCACCCAGGTGCCGAAGCTCATCATGACGCGCACCTCCCCGCCGCCCTTCATGGCGGCGATCGTGGGATCATAGCGCAGATAGAGGATGATATACTGCATCACGATCATGCCGATGCAGGTGAGGATATACGGCACATACAGGCGCTTGTTTTTTCGTATGCCGTCGGCGGCAAGCCGCAGATAGACACTTCTTTTCATCGCACATCACCGCCTGTCGCCAGCAGCGTGAGCGTGTCGGAGATCTTTTGATAGAACTGCTCCTCGGTATCGCTGCCGCGATACAGCTGATGAAACACCTCGCCGTCCTTGATGAACAGCACGCGGTTGGCGGCACTTGCCGCCCGCACCGAGTGGGTCACCATGAGAATGGTCTGTCCCTCGCGGTTGACGGCATCAAAAAGCTGCAAAAGCTCCCCCGCCGCTCTGGAGTCCAAAGCGCCTGTCGGTTCATCGGCAAGCACCAGCTGCGGTGCGGTGATGAGCGCTCTGGCGACAGCGGCGCGCTGCTTTTGACCGCCGGAGACCTCATAGGGATATTTTTTCAGCAAATCGGTGATGCCGAGCTTCTTTGCCAGCGGGAAAAGCGCTGCCGCCATTTGGGGATACCGTTTCCCCGACAAAACGAGCGGCAGGAAAATGTTGTCTTCCAGCGTCAGCGTGTCCAAAAGGTTAAAGTCCTGGAACACAAACCCCAGATGCTCTCGCCGAAAGGTCGCCACCGTCGTGTCCTTCAGCTTTGCCAGATCCTGTCCGTTCAGCAGCACGCTGCCGGCGGTGGGCTTTTGCAGTGTCGCCAAAATGTTGAGCAGGGTCGTCTTGCCTGAGCCGGATTCGCCCATAATGGCGACAAACTCCCCTTCTTCCACATGGAAGTTCACATTTTTCAGCGCCTCGACTTTGTTGCCGCCGAGACGTGTGGCATACACCTTGCGTACGCCCTGTACTTCAAGCATACTCATGTTCTTTCCTTCTCTCTTTAGATGTTGCCACAAGTATAACAAAGACGAAAAGTGCAGCCAATCGTTTCGGCTTACACTTTTCGTCAAAGTTCTTACACTTTTGTAAGATGCTGCTCCCCGAAGGAAAGCGACACCGTTGTGCCCTCGTTCAGAACCGAGGAAATCTTCATGTCGATGCCGAGATTTTTGCAGATGCGGCGGCAGAGATACAGCCCCAGCCCGCTCGCGTGCTTGTCCTTTCTGCCATTGCAGCCGGTATAGCCCTTTTCGAACACGCGCGGCAGGTCGGCACTGTCGATGCCGATGCCGCTGTCCGCAATGCACAGTGTGTCGGGCGCGCCCATATAGATGCGCACGCCGCCCTTTTGGGTATATTTAAGGGCATTGGACAGCAACTGTTCCAACACGAAGCTCAGCCATTTTTCGTCCGTTATCACCGACTTCTCGATCGGCGTATAGTCAAGCTGTAATTTGCGGTCGATGAATTCTCCCGCAAATTTGCGAATGGCATCGCACAGCACCGCATCCAGCGTGCAGCTGTGAAAAACATAGTCGGTGCTTTCCGCGTCCAGCCGCAGATACACCAGCACCATATCGACATATTGCTCAATGCGCAAAAGCTCGTTTGTCAAGCGGCGGCGCGTCGCTTCCGATTCGCTTTGCAGCATCAGGCGCATGGCGGCGATGGGCGTCTTGATCTGATGCACCCAAACGGTATAATAGTCCACCATGTCCGCAAGATCATCCGCACTTTTCTGCTCCAGCGCGGCACACTCGGCACAAAGCGCGGTGATGATCCTCTGATAATCCGCCTCGGTGCGCGTTTCGCAAGGCGGCAGCGCCGTGATCATAGCGGCGGGCAGCTCCCCTGTCCGCTGCAAAAGGCGGTGCTTTTTCCGCGCGTGCAGTCCGGATACCGTCAACACGATCGCGCCGAAAAACAGGCAGAGCAGCGTCGGATACAGCACCGCCGCCAAAGGCAGCCGATACAGTGCAAAGCTCAAAGCGAAAATGCCCGTAAACAGCAAAAAAAGTCCGATAGAAAGGCGGTGACCGCGTAAGTACAGCTTCATAGCGTATATCCCTCGCCGAATTTTGTGGTGATGAAATCGTGCAGCCCGACACCGGACAGCTTTTTGCGCAAACGGTTGATGTTGACCGTCAGTGTGTTTTCGTCCACAAAGCTGTCAGTTTCCCAAAGGCGCTGCATCAGTTCCTCGCGGCTGACGACCTTGCCCTTGTTCTCCATGAGACACAAAAGGATGCGGTATTCGTTCTTCGTCATTTCCAGCACCGTGTCCCCCACCGTCAGCGTGTGGTCGCCGGTGTTCAGAATAGCGCCGCGGTGTTCAAGCAGCGGCACATCCCCCGCAAAATCATAGGTGCGGCGCAAAAGTGCCTGGATCTTCGCCATGAGCACCCGCCCGTCAAACGGCTTTGCCACAAAATCGTCCGCGCCCATGTTCATCGCCATGATCATGTTCATGTTGTCCGACGCCGAGGAGATGAACAAAATCGGCACCTTGGAGACGCGGCGAATCTCCTGACACCAGTGAAAGCCGTCATAAAACGGCAGGGAAATATCGAGAAGCACCAGCTGCGGCTTCACCGTCAAAAATTCCTGCAGCACATTGCGAAAGTCTGCGGCAATGTGCACTAAAAGTCCCCACTGCTGCGCCTGTGTCCTGATCGCCTCGGCGATGCCGCGATCATCCTCAACCAAAAATACGGTATACATATCATTTCTCCCGTTCCCACGGGATCATGCACAGTGCTTCCGCAACCGGCTCCCGCATCCAGACAGACGGCGTGATGCGCAGTGTGAAGCCGTTGCCGGGGTTCACCACGCAATCGCCCATTTTCAGCCGCGGCAGCGCATAGGTCATCATCAGCATCATGATGACGCCGCCGTGGGTGCACACCACCGCTTCGGTGTCGCCGCTGCGCATCAGCTCCTCGACGACGCCCTCAAACGCCTTTGTCACGCGCTTTTGAAAATCGACCGTCGATTCGCCGTGCGGAATTTCCGTCTGCGTTCCCTCCATCCAGGAGAGAAAGGCAGGATCGCTTTTGAGCTGCACGATGCTTTTATTTTCCCAATCACCGAAATCACACTCGGTCAGCCCCTCGACGATCTCCTGCTTTGCGTCGGGATAAAGCACCTGCAGCGTCTGCCGACAGCGCGACAGCGGCGCGGTGAAAAACCGTGCCGCCCCGGGATACACATATGCCTTTTTCATCTCCAAAAGCTCCGAAAGTCCTTCGGGGGAAAGCGGCATGTCCGTGTGACCGATATAAACACCATTCAGGTTCGCAGCCGTTTTTCCATGCCGAATGAGATGAATTTTGTAAGTTTTCATTAAAATTTCCTCCTAAATGATGCAATTTGACGATTTACAAATGGTAATAACTGCGATATAATAATTAAACGCGCAGTCTAAAAATCATTTTTTCGTTGTTGGAGGCAGAGGCATGAACACAACCTTTCCGCGGATGATCACACTTCTTCGCAAGGAGCAGGGCACCAGCCAGAAAAAGGCGGCTGCCGACCTCGGCATATCCCAGGCACTGCTCTCGCACTATGAGAAGGGCATCCGTGAATGCGGACTGGATTTTGTCGTGCGCACTGCCGACTATTACGGCGTATCCTGTGATTATCTTTTGGGGCGCACCGCCGACAAGAGCGGTGCCATGATCGCCGTCGACGACATTCCCGAAAACGATCCCGCCATTCAGGACAACCGTCTGCGCGGCGGCGTGCTGCCGGTTCTGAACAAAAAGCTGGTGGTAAACTCCCTGCACATTCTTTTCGACATGCTGCAAAAGTGCAACAACAAAGCGCTCACCACCGAGGTGTCTGCGGCGCTGAGCATGACGGTCTATTCCCTGTTCCGTCAGATCTATGCCGCCAACGCCAAAAACCCCACCGCCATGTTCTCGGTGGACAGCTATCTTTTCCAGGCGGCGGCAACCGGTGAGATCGGCAAGGCGATCGCCAACAGCGGACAGCTGGCACGCGGCAAATCGGTCGGCGGCGCGGACGGCGTCAAGGCGGACAACCTTCCCGCCATTCTGCCGGACGACATTGCCCGCCAGTATCCCATGTTTGCCAACTCCCTGCTCAATCTGCTGCGCAACGCCGAAACGCGGATCCAGGGAAAATAAAAAGGTTCAAAAAGAGACCGACGGTTGTTGTCAATCGTCGGTTTTTTCTTTTCTGCCGATAACGGGCGGGCGGATCATCACCGAAAGCACGGCGATCACCAGCGCCGTTGCGCCGAACAAAGCGCTCTTTGCAAAAGAGTTTTGCGGAAATATGTAGTAGATCAGCAAAGCGGACAAAACGATGTGGATGCCTGCCGCCACACGCATGAGCACAATGTCCGCCTTTCTGTCCTGCATGGTCGACAGGGCGAAGGCAGGAAGCGGCAGCGCCGAGAAAAACAGAAGCGCCGCATATTCCGCCCGCAGCTTTCCCATCGCGGCGATCACCAAAAGCAGCACCGGCACCGCCAATGTCAGCAGCATATTCACCGTGCGGAAACAGCCGCGCACCGCCGCACTCTTCCAGCAAAACGCCGGGAAAAGCAAAAGCAGCACCGACAAAAGCGGCGTCCAAAACCGCGTCATGCCGAAAAGGCACGGCAGCACAGCGGCAATGCCGCAAAACACCACCATGATAATCTTATAGGTTCTGATCGATTCGAGAGAATCTCTTTTTAACGCCATATACCGTAACCTCCAAAAGTGGATAGCCAAAGTATACCGCATTTTCTGTCAAAAATCAAGGGTTCAGAACGCGCGTGTGCAAAAAGCGGCGTTTTTTCGCCGCTTTTCCCGGAAGTCGCTGCCAAAAGGCGGCGCAGCCGACATCCGCCGCCGTGCGCAGCAGCAAAAACGGAACAAATGACAGCGGCAGCACCGCCAGCGTTTTCAGCGCATTTCCCCACACTTCCGCCCGCCGTCCGCGCACGCGGGAGAACCCTGCGGCAAGCGCCGCCCAAATCGTCGGATACTGCTCCCGCAGATAGACAGCGGGCAAAAACCGCTGCAAAAACAAAAAGACGGTCACGGCTCCTAGCAGGCAAAAAAGCACGCCGCCTGCGGCAAAAAGCGCCTGCTGCCACACGCCGACGGCATTTCCGCCGACCGCCAGCAGGAAAAGTCCCGGAAAAACGGCGACCGCATATAAAAAAAGGCGTAAAAGATCCCACGAAAGCTGCCGCCGCAAAGCGCGCAGCGGATGCAAAAATGCCCGAAAGAAAACAGAAAGCAAAGAAAACGACAGCGCTCCGTCCTCCGTGACGACAAGCTCTCTGGTGGCAGCGATATCCCCTGTGTTAAAAAAAGCCAAGCGGCAGCAGCAGGCATAGTAGCCGCCGTGTGCCGACGCAACCAAAAGGCGGTTGAAAAACACGCTCGCGGCAAGCAGCGCCGCCTGCCATTTTGTCTGTGTCAGCAGAGCGGTCGGCATCAGTCGCCGCAACAAAAGCTCCGCCGCGATCGGCAGCAGCCAGCAAAGCAGCAAACAAAAGCGTATGCACACCATTTCCATGCGATGCCCCGAAAGGCACCTGCGTCCGTTTTTCAGCACAAAGCATCACCGCCCTTTCGGCTAGTATGCGCAAAAGAGCGGTGAAAAAATCACGGTTTTGCGGGCAATCCCTCCGACAGACGCAGCTGCGCCATGCCCCAAAGAAACCAAATGACCTGTTCCGCATTGCCGTTGTCGATCGTGCGATAGCCATTTGCCGTCGGCTGCATTTTCTCCATATACAGATCCGCCGTGTGGTAGGCTTCGAGAAATTGCAGCGTTGCCAAAAGATGTGCGCTGTCCTTTTCCCCCACCGCCGCCGCAATGTCCCAGCCGACGCTTTTCCCGAGGATCATGTTGCGCACCTTGCCGCTTGCCGCCGCTTCCATGGCGAGATAGCCGCCGCTTTTCGCGCTCTTGAACAGCTGCTTGCGGCAAAGTGCCACAGTGTTTTCCAGCGTTTCTTCCTCTATCCCGTTTTCCCCTGCGGCAAAGGGCGCAAAGCACACCCAGCTGACGCCGTTTTCCGCCGTTCCCTTGCCGCCGTCAAAATCCCGCAGTTCCAGATAGACCGTTTTGCCGTCTACCGTGCGGGTGAGGTTCTTGGCGATGCCGTCACACAGCTTTTGTGCCGTCTGCGTCCAAAGCGCCGTATCCTCCCCGTGTCCGTTTGCCGCCGCGACCGCCGCCAGCTGCCGCAATGCTGCGACCGTGAAGGTGTTGGTGAGCAGATCGAACGCGTCGTGATAGTCGTTGCCGTTGCGCACCCGTGTGTGCGTGAAGCGGCGGTTGCGCACCAAATTCCAATCGGCATAAAAATAGGTATCGCTGCAGAAAGCGTCCGCCTCGCGCTTCATCAGCGCATAGGTCTTGTCGAAATAGGCACGATCGCCGCTGTCCGCGATATACAGTGCCCACCCCAGCACAAACTGTGCGCGCCCGTCCAGTTCATCCGCTGTTTTCACGGTTTTTCCGTCTGCGGAGATCGTGAACGGCACAAGCGGCAGGTTCTTTGCCTGCATCACATCGGTGACAAACCGCAAAGCACGCCCAGCCTTTTCCGTCTCTCCCACCGTGTGCGCCAAAACGGACAGCGCTCCAATCGAGCGGACATATTCACCGCGATAGGTGCCTGTCAGCGACTCCTGCAAAAAGCCGTTTTGCTGTATTCTGCCGAAAAGGCTTTGATAGCTTGTCCGATAAATTTCCGCGACGTGTCCCGTCGTCAGCAGCTGTTTCACCGTAGGTAGCGCAGCCGTTGTCGCGGCGGTGGTCGCGTTCGTTGCCGCTCTTGTCGTTGCGGTCGTGGCGGTCGTGGTGGCAGCGGTCGCCGATGTTGTTTGCTCCGACGGCACAGAGGGCACGTTGCCGCAGCCGACAAGCAGGCACAGACATATTCCTATAATCAGAATGCGTTTCATATTCCCTCACAAAGAAAATACCCGACGCGAGCGCGTCGGGTAAGATGTCAGATCAGCCGAAAGCCCCAGCAAAGCAGCACGACAGCGCCGAGCGCAATGCGATACCAGCCGAACGGCGCAAAGCTGTGCTTGCGGATGAAGTTCATCAGGAAGCGGATAACGGCGAGCGAAACAGCAAACGCCACCACCGTGCCGATGAGCAGAATTGCCCACTCCTGTGCTGTAAAGGCAAGGCCCTTTGCAACAAACTTGACGCACTTGAGCAAGCTTGCACCGAGCATCACGGGGATCGCCATGAAGAACGAAAATTCCGCTGCCACCGTGCGCGAAGTGCCGACCAGCGTCGCGCCGAGGATGGTGGAGCCGGAACGGGACGTGCCGGGGATGAGCGCCAGCATCTGGAAAGCGCCGATCGCCAGCGCATCCCGATAGCGGATGTCGGACAGCTCCGTGATGCGCGGCTTGTGCGGACGCATCTCCATCACGATGAACGCGATACCGTACACAATGAGTGCAATGGAAATCACAAGCGGTGTGGACAGCTTTTCGTCAACGATGTCATCCAGCAAAAAGCCCGCGATCGCAGCGGGCACGCTGGCAACCAGCACCTTTGCCCACAGCGTCCAGGTGGACTTCTTTTCCGCAGCGGTCTTGCGCGGTGAAAAAGGATTGAGCTTGTGGAAATACAGCACGACGACCGCCATGATCGAGCCAAGCTGGATCACGACCTTGAAAACATCAAAAAAGTCGGCGGAAACATCCATCTTCCAAACCGCGTCCAGAAGCAGAATGTGTCCCGTGCTGCTGATCGGCAGCCATTCAGTGATCCCTTGCAGGATACCCTGGACGACCGCCTTGAGCAGTTCGATCAGCGCCATACAGCATTACCCCTTTACAGGTCAATTTCGTTCAGCAGATCACGCAGCAGAATGACCTCATCCGGCGACAGCGTCACGCCCTTGCCCATCTTCTGATGGTCGGGTGCCCATTCGCGGATGTCGTATTTCGGTGCGCGGTCGTTCCAGCTCACCAGGTTGACTTCCTTTGTCCAGCCCTTGGCGGACTCGGAAAGCACGCCGCAGTTTTTCACGATCTCATACTTCAGTTCAGGCATATTCATATTCTCCTTTTTATCTATATGACACAAACGCATGTGTATGCCACCTGCGTCCGTGTCATGCTGACTATTTTCCGCAAAGCCATCTGCCGATCGCATCGAGCAGCTGCCCCACGGTGTTTGTCTCCCGCACAGGGGAAACCTTGACGGATCCGCCGCCTTGCGATGCACCGGGTTTACGGCTCATCGGCGGCGCAGCGAAAAAAGTGCGCGTCATCCGCTTGCGGCGGACGGTTTTCCAACTGCTGCAGCCAGGCATCCAGCTGTTTTTCATCCGCAGCAGCCCCCGCAGCCGTTCTTTGACGAATGGCTGCCGTTTCCCGCCGCAGCGTTTCGAGCTGTTCTGTCAGCTGTGCTGCCATGCGTTCGGTGGCGGAAAGGGCTTCCTCGGTGCGCTGTCTTTCCTGCGACAGCTGCGTTTTCACGGTCCTGCGGACATAGGATGCGGCATCCTTGCTGTCGGCAAACATCTTTTCATAAAAATCAAGCCGCTCGTTCTGTTCGGCAAGCTGCTGCTTTTGCACCGCCGTTTCGGTGCGCAGGGCATTCACCCGCCCCGCCGTTTCCTGCAAGGCTGCCAGCTTTTCTCTTTGGCTGTTTGTCTGTTCGGTCAGAAAAGCGACCTGATTTTTTGCAGTCGTCAGTTCATCGTGCGCAAAAGAAAGCTCTTTTTCCTTTTCGCGCAGCGCGACAGCCTCATTTTCCAGCGCCGTGTGCGCCTTTTGCAGGGCGTCGTGCTCCGTTTGCAGAGCCGACAGCTGCCCCTGCATCGCTGCAACCTCCTCACAGTGTGCCGCATTCAGCGTGTCGATATACTCCAGAACATCCGTCTTGCGAAAGCCGCGAAACGACGTTTTGAAAAATCCGTTATCCGCCACACGGTTCACCGTCCTTTCTGATACAAGGTGCAGTATAGCATACATTTTTGAAAAAGGAAAGCATAATTTTATAAAATTCCGGATTGTGTTGACAAATTGCGAAAATCGGCTATACTGATAATAGCCTACTTCTCTATGGGGGCGTAATGGCTTCGACGGGGACGGTAAGGCACCGTAAGCGCGTAGTGGTGCGGGACCACTCTAAAACCTGCAACTCTTAAAATTAACTGACAACAATACTGTTGCCCTCGCGGCCTAATTAGGCTGCCGTCCTTACCCGCTGTACCGCGCGCGGGATAAGGGCGTCGATTAGCGGTGAACATGAGCAGCGCCCCGTCACCGGTGCTGCCACGACGTAGTGACTACCAAAACCGATTGCCTGCCGTTCGGCGATCGGTTGCGGGAATGATATAGAGCGGCTGCACGCGGAGAAAGCGATGTCAAGCGGTTTTCGGACAGGGGTTCAACTCCCCTCGCCTCCACCATGAAAAAGGACTTGCTGTTGCAAGTCCTTTTTCAAATGAAGCGCACCTTGCGGTGCATGAATAATGAAGCGGGACTTCATCCCATGAAAAATGTAGTGCACATCCGAAAAATAAGCGCGCTTCATGTTGTGCAACAACGCTTCATAAAATGAACCGGCAATAAAATTGCTGCGGCAAATGAGGAAATTCCATTTCATCGCGCCGCAGCGGTCGCGCGGTATTGGCTGGGGCTGACGCCTGTGTAGGCTTTGAACGCCGCTGAAAATGCCATTGCCGAGGGGTAGCCCACCGAAAGGGCAATCTCCAGAATGCGCAGCTCCTTTTGCGCCAAAAGCGCTGTCGCGCGCTGCATACGGATCTGCACCAGATACCGCTGCGGCGGAACGCCGAACTGCCGTTTGAACTGCTTGCACAGATATTTTTCGCTCCAGTGCACCGCTGCGGCGACCTGCTCCATCGTGATCGGGCGCGTATAGTGACGCTCGATGAACCATGCCGCCGTCTGCACCGCAGACGCGGAAACCGCCGTCGGCGCAGAGAGGAGCGGCAACAGAGAAAGCAATGCGCCCTTTGCCAGCGCATCCGTTCCGCCGTCCGCCATGCAGGCGCGAAACGCTGTCTCCAGCAGCTTTTCCGCCGTCTCCGAATATTGCACCGAAAACCGCATATGCTGCCGCAGCGGTATGGAAAATGCCGCCAGCAGTCTTTCTGCGCTGCTGCCGTCAAACGCCAGCCAAAAATGACGATACGGCGGCGAAACGGTAAAATGATGCAGGCTGTCCTTGGCGATCAGAAACGCCTCGCCCGCACGCACATCAAAACCGTCAAAACGGCAAACGCCGTCCGCGACATAGTGGAGAATGTAGGTGCTGCGCACCCACGGTCCCACCGCGCGCGGCTTTTGCGGCGCGGAAAAGCCGAACTCCGTAACATACAGGTCGGCATCCTGTGTCGGGAAAAAGCAGATCTCCGACATCTCCCCGCCCCCTTTCCTTATCATTGTAGCACAGCGGTGTTATATTGCAAGAGAAAAGCGTGATTTTTATATGTAAAACGCCCTTAATTTGTGGTAAATTGCAGATATCAGAGTTATTTTTAAGGGGGATACATATGGTATACCGCTATACAGGAAAGCCGGACGGCTATTTCCCGCCGATCCTCGGCAACGGCGAGATCACCCTGTCGCCGGATAAGGAAGGTGTGCAGTGCTATGACCGTTTGGACTACGGCGCAAAGAACGAAGTGCAGGACGCGGTGATCTTCCGCGCCGGACGGCGCACGCCGCTCACCCACAGCAAGGTGGGCGCAGCGGGCGGCAAGCTGCTGTCCTTCGGCAAATGCGGCTTTGACTGCGGCGAAAAAACCGACGACTGGACGCAGGAGCTGCTGCCGGAAGCGGGAAAGCAGCGCATGGTCTGCACCTATCCGAGCGGTGAGAAGATCATCACCACTGCGCTTGTCCACCCGCAGCACAATGTCTATGCGCTGAAAAAGGAATTTTCGGGCACGGCGCGCGAGGTGAGTTTTTCCTATACCCTGTGCGGCTATGACGAGGAGACGGAAAATGCCGTTCTGCATACCGCGATCGTCACGGAAGAAAACGGGGCGCGCGTGCAATTCACCATGCTGGGGCTGGATCGCTATGTCGGCGAGATAGCCGTCTTTGCCGACCGTCCCGTCAAGGTTGAAGCAAAAGGCAAGACCGTCATCCTGCGGATGCAGGTCGCCGCAAAGGACACAGCGTCGTTCTTTGTTGCCATTGCCGACGACCTCTACGGCGAGGATGCAGCCGCCGTCAACGACGCCGTGCACGCGCACATTGCCGCTGTCGGCTTTGACGGACTGGAAGCAGAAACAGCAGAGCACTTTTCCGCCTATTTCCGCGAGGGCTTTGTCGCCACGGGCGACGACAAGATCGACAGTGTCTACCGCACGGCTTTGTATCACCTTTTGTGCTACACCACCCGCTGGTCCATCCCCGTCGGGCTGAACAACTGCTCCTGGCACGGCAAGTTCTTTGCCTTTGACGAATACTACAGCTTTCTCGGACTGCTCACCGCCAATCGCACAGCGCTTGCGAAGCATGTGCCGGACTTTCGCAGCAAGGTGTGTCTCGACAAGGCAATCTACCGTGCGACGCAGTCAAAGACCGAGGAGCAGGCACACTTTTTCTGGGAAACAAACGAATACGGCGAGGAAATGTCCCCGCCGGGATTTTGGTTTGATCATATTTTCCACATGGCGGTGGTGACGCTGGGTGCATACCAGTATTATGAGTTCACGCAGGATAAGCCCTATCTTGCCGATTGCTACCGTCTCATCCGCGCCTGTGCCAAATTCTATACGTTGCATATGCTGTATACCGACTCGAACAGGCGTGTGTATGTCGGCAAGTGCACCGACCTCGAGCGGCTGGGCGCATCGGTGGAAAACCCGTTCATGACCGCCTGCGGCGTCATTGCAACGCTCGACTGTCTTGTGAAAGCGGCGGATGCACTGGACACCGACCGCGCCTACCGCGACGAATGTGCAGCGCTTGCTGCCAAGCTGCGGGAAAGTCTGCCCAGAGAGAACGGCGCCTATGTGCCGTTTGTCGGCTGCACGCAAAAGAGCATTGCCGTATTCTCCGGCAAGTTCCCGTTTGACGTGCTGCAAAACGACGACCCGTGCCTGATGCCCGCTTGGGACGCCTTCATAAAAGAGGAGTCCGCTTTCGGCAACATGTATCGCATGGGCAAGCACATTTCTCCGTGGTATGCCTGCTGGAAAGCCGAGGGCTTTACACGCATGGGCATGGCAAAAGAAGCCTATGCCGCACTTTTGCAGGCGCTCCCCTCCACCGGTGAGTTTGACGAAATGTTCGAAATCAACGAGCCGGGCATTCTCTATCGCCCGTGGTTCACCACTGCCGCCGGTATCTACCTTTCCACTGTCAACGAAATGCTGCTGCAGTCCGACGAGGAAAACCTGTATCTCCTGCCCGCATTTCCGAAAACGGAAAAGCCAATCTCGTTCCGTCTTGCGGCAAAGGGCGGTGCGATCGTGGAAACCACGATCAAGGGTGACAAGGTGGAGACCTTGCAGGTCACATTGCGGGACGGCGTCCCGCCGCACCGCTACACCGTATACCTGCGGGGAGAAAAGCTGGAGACGATCGAAGCAAAATAACATAAAAGAGCCGTCGCAGATGCTTCTGCGACGGCTCTTCCGTTTTTATTTATGCTTTCTACAAAACGAAATGCGGCTTTCCGTTCCCTTGACAATGCGTGCAAGGTTTGCGCGGTGCTTCACGATGACGATAACGGAAATGAGCGCGATCACCAGTGTGCAAAACCATGTCGCTTCCGGCGACTGGTGATCCACCCTCTCGGTGAATACATACACGAGAAACGGCGCAACAAACATCGCCGTGACCGAGGAAAGCGAAACCATGCGGCTGATCGCCAGCACAACACCGAACACGGCAAGGCACAAAAGCGCCACACGCCAGTCGAGAATGATGATCATGCCGAGCGAGGTCATAACCCCTTTCCCGCCGCGAAAGCCGAAATACACAGGATACAGATGTCCCAAAACGCAGCACACGCCCGCAAGGTATCTGCCGACGATGCGCAGTCCCGCCTCGCTGATCTCCGGTGTGCCGGTCAGCTGCAGATGGATCAGCAGCCATCCGCCGATGAACACCGACAGAATGCTTTTGGCAAGGTCGCCGAGCGTTGTAAAGACCGCAGCCTTTGCACCGTAGTTGCGCAGCATATTGGTAGCGCCCGCGTTACCGCTGCCCTTTTCCCGCACATCCTCGCGGTAAAGGCAGCGGGATACGATCACCGCACTGCTGATGCTTCCGAGCAAATAGGAAGCGACAGCGGTCAATAGCACTGAAAGCCAGCTGTTCGGAACAGCCGCCTGCAATGTCTGTAACATCGGCATGATCTCCTTTCTCCTGCCGTTTTATTTTTTCGGATTATCCCCTTTTTCCCGCACGATGAACCGCACCGGCGTTCCTTCCAGTCCGAAAGTGTCACGGATCTGGTTTTCCAGATACCGCTGATAGGAAAAATGGAACAGATCTGCCCGATTGACAAAAAACACGAATGTGGGGGGCTTGGTGGATGCCTGCGTCATATAGTATATTCGCAAGCGTCTGCCCTTATCTGTCGGGGGCTGCACACGGGTGGTCGCCTGTGCCAGCACATCGTTGAGCATACCGGTCGAAATGCGCATGGCGTTTTGCTGCGCCACCGCCTTGATCAGCTCAAACAGCCGCTCCACACGCTGTCCCGTCTTGGCAGACAGGAAAATGAACGGCGCATAGGACATGAACGAAAAGTCGTTTGCGAGCTTTTTGCGCATCGCGTCCATGGTCTTGTCGTCCTTTTCGACGGCGTCCCATTTGTTGACGGCAATGATGCACGCCTTGCCCTGTTCGTGCGCGATCCCCGCAACCTTGCTGTCCTGCTCGGTGAAGCCCTCGACACCGTCGATCATGATAACACAGACATCCGCGCGCTCCACCGCCATCTGCGCACGCAGCACGCTGTAGCGTTCAATGTCGTCGTCCACCTTGCTCTTGCGGCGCAGTCCCGCCGTGTCGATGAACACAAAGTGGCCGCTGTCGTTGATCACCTCGGTGTCGATGGCGTCGCGCGTCGTACCCGCAATGTCGGACACAATGACGCGCTCCTCCCCCGCTACGCGGTTGATGAGCGAGGATTTGCCCGCATTCGGCTTGCCGATGACGGCAACCTTGATGATGTCGTCGTTGTCCTCTTCCTCAACTTCCACGGGAAGATGCGCCAAAACGGCGTCGAGAAGATCGCCCGTTCCGTGACCGTGCACAGAGGAAACGGCAATCGGCTCGCCGAGTCCCAAATTATAGAACTCATAAAATTCCGGCGGCAGATCGCCCGCGCGATCGCATTTGTTGACACAAAGCACCACGGGCTTGCCGCTTTTTTTGAGCATGACGGCAATTTCCGCATCGGTCGCCGTGACACCCGCATTGATATCGGTAACGAGAACGATCACTTCCGCCTGCTCGATCGCAAGCTGCGCCTGCTGCCGCATGCCGGCGAGCAGCACATCGTCCGTGCGCGGCTCGATACCGCCGGTGTCCGCCAGCATAAAGGTGCGCCCGCACCACTCACAGGGGGCAAAAATACGGTCACGTGTCACGCCGGGGGTGTCCTTCACAATGGACAGACGCTGACCGATCAGCTTATTAAACAGTGTGGACTTTCCCACATTCGGGCGGCCGACCACCGCCACTACCGCGCGTCCCATACATTTCCCTCCCAAATAAGCAGCATACCGTCGATTGACCGGTAACATAAAAATAGAGAAGGATGCGCTCCTTCTCTATTTCATGTATTCGACTCAGCCCTCGGTCTTAACAACCTGTCTGCCGTCATAGTAACCGCAGTTACTGCAGAGACGGTGAGCGCGTTTGTATTCGCCGCACTGGGGGCATTTCATCAATGCCGGAGCAGAAATTTTCCAGAGATTGTTACGTCTCTTGTCGCGACGGGCTTTCGAAGATTTTCTCTTGGGTACCGCCATGTCAGCACCTCCTTAGTACAGATACAAGACTACTTGATAAGCTGTCTTAACACCTCAAGACGAGGGTCACTGGTATCCGGTTTGCAGCCGCACAGCCCTTCGTTGAGATCCTTCCCGCAAAAGGGACAGAGTCCGCGGCAATCCTCTCGGCAAAGACTTTTGTACGGCAGTTCGAGCAGCATGTCCGACATAACAAGATCGTCAAGCGGCAACTGATACTGCTGCAAAAGAACAAAGTCGTCGTTCTCGTCATCGCTGAGAGTGTCCACCAGAATATGCTCGATCGGCAACGTGTACCGTTTTTCATAATTGCGCAAGCATCGATCACACTGTCCGTGATAGATAAAGGAAACTTCCGCGCGCAGCACCACGACATCTGCCGAAGCAGTCACCGTTCCCTGCACATGCACAGGCGTCAGAAACAGCTTTGCGTTTCCCAGCGTCTCTGCGGAAAAATCCAGTTCTGCGTCCACGGGAAGCGTTGAAAGCTCACCCATAAACAACGGTCGCAATTGTAAAAGCATATTACACCTCAAGTGTCACGCATGATATTATAATGGTTTTGGGCGTATTTGTCAATAGATTTTTGCACTTCTTCGGCAATTTTCCGAAAAAGGGAGTTCAGTCCACCGGACCGTCCACCGCTTCCATCGGCACATACGGTTCTGCGGGTGCATCGCCGATGTCGCGCACGATGATGAACGGCGTCAGCTCGTCGTCCTGACCCGCGGGATTGTCGCGGATAAGCTCGGCAAGCGCCGCGTCTTCCCTGTCCGCAAGATCGGGGGATTTGCCGAGGATCTCCACGTCGATGTCGTTGGCATCCACCACAACACAGCTGATGCCGAGCGTTTCATAGATCTCTTTGCAGACCTTGTCCGGCTCTTTGGGATTGAGCACCGCCAGCGTGTGATAGGTCTCAAAAGCGGAATGGTTATAAAATCCGTCGATGCCGGCGACATCCTGCCCGACGATCTCATAGAAAATGCCGCGCTTTCCGAAGATCCTGCCGATGGCGCCGCAAAAGACCGCCCACAAGATCAGCGGCAGCCCCTTCATATTGATGGCAAGCTGCAGCTTATACGGTTCGTCCATGCCGATGCCGTTGTGGTTACTGGTGGCAAACTTCGACAGAAACTTCGCCCAAAAGCCCAGCCGCACGTCCTGCTTCTCCACCGTGTTATCCTGGCACATGGAGATGACCTTTTCGCCGAGCGTGACAATATCCCCCGCCTGATACAGCGGAGAAACATATTGCCGCAGCACCTCGATATACGACTCGCCGCGCTCGATGAAGTGCGTTTTCACGCCGTAGCGCTCATACCGCTTGCCGTCCACCTCGCGCAGACCGCGCACATAATAGGTCACGCCGTCCTTTTGGCGCTCGTTTTCCTTTTTGTTACGGTTGCCCTCATACCAGATCGCCATACCGTACATCCTTTCCGTGTCGCCGAAAACTGCACGGCAACCGGCGCCCCCAAGCGGGAACGCCGGTCGCCGGTGTTATTTTCTTTGTGTTTCAGATCTCCTGCGCGATCTGTGCGATGTGCGCCGGGATCTCCGTCTTGTCCGCGGAAACGGACAGGATGATGTTCACTTCCAGATGCGCCACATTTTCCACAAAAGCGTCCAGCGCCGCCATGTCGGTGCCGCCGATCTTCAGGGTGGAGTCAACGAAAATATCGGTAATATCGTAATTTCCCGCACACATACCGGCAACAAAACCATACAGCTTCTCGAAGCCGCAGATGCCGAAGTCGGCAGCGGAGACCAAACGCACCTGATGGCTCAAATCATAGGTCAGCGTGTTGTCCTTTTCAATGAACACCACATTGCCTTTCGACTGCGCAACAGCTGTGTTGCACAGATCCATCAGTTTCTTGGTCTTGCCGGAGCCTTTTTTGCCGAGAATTAAAGTGACCATAACATAAACCTCCCAATATATTCTACCGTCCGCGGACGGTCGTTGACTTAATGTCCCAAACGCTCCTCCAAAGCGGCGCGCTCGTTTTCATAACCGGGTTTGCCGAGCAGGGCAAACATATTCTTTTTATAGCTTTCCACGCCCGGCTGGTTGAACGGATTGACGCCCAAAAGATAGCCGGAGACGGCACAAGCCTTTTCGAAGAAATAGATGAGGTAGCCGAGAGAAGTCTCATCGGGGGCGGGCACATCCACCACCAGCGTCGGCGTACCGCCGTCTGCATGCGCCAGCACCGTGCCCTCAAACGCCTTGCGATTGACGAAATCCATGGTCTTGCCTGTGAGGAAGTTAAGGCCGTCCACATTTTCGGGATCGTTCTCGATCGTTCGCTCGATCGCAGGCTTTGCAAACTGCACGACCGTCTCGAACAGAATGTTCGAGCCCTGTTGCACAAACTGACCGAGAGAATGCAGATCGGTGGAGAAGATCGCGGACGCCGGGAACAGGCCCTTGCCGTCCTTGCCCTCGCTCTCGCCGAACAGCTGCTTCCACCATTCGGACATCATCGCATACTGCGGTTCATAGCTGACCATCATTTCCACCGCTCTGCCCTTGCGCAGCAGAATGTTGCGGGCAGCGGCGTATTTATAGCAATCGTTTTTGTCGAGATCGGTGTCGCACAGCTCCTCGCGCGCGGCGGCAGCGCCCTTCATCAGCGCGTCAATGTCGCAGCCCGCGACCGCGATCGGCAAAAGTCCCACAGCGGTCAGCACCGAGAAGCGTCCGCCGATGTCGTCCGGCACAACGAAGGTCTCATAGCCCTCTCTGTCGGCAAGCGCCTTCAGCGTGCCGCGTGCACGGTCGGTGGTCACATAGATGTGCTTTTTCGCTTCTTCGCGTCCCACGGTCTTTTCGAGATATTCGCGGAACACGCGGAAAGCGATCGCCGGCTCGGTGGTGGTGCCGGACTTGGAAATGACATTCACGGAGACACGCTTGCCCTCGCACAGCTCCAAAAGCTCGGAAAGCGCCGTGCTGCTGATGGAGTTACCGGCAAAATAGACATCCGGCGTATCCTTTTTCTTCGCGTTATACAGCGGCGATTTCAGAAACTCGATCGCCGCGCGGGCGCCGAGATACGAGCCGCCGATGCCGATGGCAATGAAAATATCGGTGTCCTCTTTGATGCGGGCGGCAGCCGCCTTGATGCGGGCAAACTCTTCCCGATCATAGTTCACCGGAAGATCCACCCAGCCCAGAAAATCGTTGCCGAGACCGCTGCCGCTGTGCAGCATCTCGTGTGCCGTTTTGATTTGCGGTGCAATCGCCGCATATTCCTCATCCGCGATAAAAGCGCCCGCGTAACGCGTCTCCAATTTTACAGACATGTTCATTCCTCAATTCAGACAGATTTCGCATTTTCATGCACTATCAGTATAAATCACAACGCGACATCTATCAATGGACAGTTGTTGCAAATGCATGCAACGAATTTCCATGTCCCAGCCTTATCATACCACATTTTTCCGCGCAGTGCAATGCCAAAAGAAGAATTTTATGTGAAAAAAACATGACTATTTTATCAGTGCGCCGAACAATCGACCGAAAGCACAGAAAAGCCCCATTTTGCCGACCGACTGCTCCGCCCGCAGCGGAATTTCCGCAACCACCTTGTTGTCAAGTGCCAGCCGCCATGTGCCGATGACCTGCCCCGCTTCCACCGGCGCTTCCAGCTTCTCGGAAAGCTCCACCGACGGCACCACCTGTCTCTCCTGTCCCTTTGCAAGCAGAAGCGGCTGTGCCGCATCCGCCTTTACCGCCACCGTCGCCGCCGTGCCGTGACGCACCGCGACGGGATGCAGCTGCGCCGCGTCGGGCACAGGCGTATACAGCGCGTAGTGCGCAAATCCATAGTCAAGCATGGCGCGTGCCCCGCCGAAGCGTTCGTCGGTGGTGGCACAGCCGAGAATGACCGCGACAAAGCTGATGCCGTTTCGCGTTGCGGTCGCGCACAGGCAGTGACCCGCCTTTTGTGTTGTGCCGGTCTTCAGCCCCGTCGTGCCGGTATAATGCCGCACCAGCTTGTTGGTGTTCACCAGCTGCGACTTGCCATCGCGCAGGGTATCCATCCACACGGTGGTGTATTTCTGAATAAGCGTATGCCGCATCAGCTCGCGCGCCATGAGCGCCACATCGTGCGCGGAAGAATAGGCATCGTCGCTCAGTCCGCTGCAATCGAGAAACTTCGTGTCCTTCATGCCGAGCTGTGCCGCGCGCTCGTTCATGCGGGCAACAAAGCTGTCGATGCTGCCGCAAAGGTGCTCCGCCAGCGCAGCGCATGCATCATTGGCAGACACGATCGTTGCCGCCTTCAGCAGCTCATCCACCGTCATTTGTTCCCCCTGCTCCAGCCAGATCTGCGATCCGCCCATGGATGCGGCGGTCGCCGACGCCGTGACAGTCTCATCGAGCTTGATGATGCCGCCGTCGATCGCTTCCGCCACAAGCAGCAGCGTCATGATCTTCGTCACCGACGCGATCGCCAGCTTTTCATGGCTGTTTTTCTCAAACAGCACCGTGCCTGTCTCCTGCTCCATCAGAACAGCAGACTTGCCGCCGACGGACAGCGCCGCTTCCGACACAGCCGCAGCGGTCGGCGCCCATTTTTTGTCGTCCTCCGTCGCGGGTGATGCGACGCCGTCCGCCGCATCATAGATGTAGTTTCCCTTTGCCGCTGCCGCAACGCCGTGTGTGCCGAGCAGCACCGCGCATGACAGTGCTGCCAGCACACGCCTTATGTTCTGTCTCATAAAATCACCCTTTCCGCGTACCTTCAAAGAAAGGATATGCAGAAAGGGTGAAAAATATCAGTTTTACCAGCGCACCTGCCAACGGTCGGCATATTTGTCGCTTTTTTCGGTCGTTTGTGCCGTTTTTCCGGCGGTCGAACGACTTGCACGTTCCTGCAAAAGGCGGTCAAACAGCGCCGTGTCAAGCGGCAGCGACACGGGGCGGTTGCCCGTCCACTGCGACAGATAGGCGGCGTTTGAGAGCGTCAGTTCGAAAATGCCGTCCGTGCCGGGTGCTAAAAGCGGCGTGCCGTGCAGCACCGCATCGGTGAAGTTCTGCAGAATACCGGCATGCGCCGTTTCGGGGCGATCGGGGCGGATCTCCTCATAAGTCACCGCCGTGTCCGGTGTGTTTTCCGCTGCCGCAAAGCAGAAATCGCGTTCGGCGGCAGCAAGCCGCCACCATTTGAGCACACCGTTTTCCAGCACCAGCTTGCCGCGATCTCCCGTGATCTCCAGACGGTTCGTGCCGGGGTATTCGCCCGTTGAGGTGATGAACGTGCCGACAGCGCCGCCCGCATAGCGGGTGAAGATCGTGACATCGTCCTCGACCTCGATGCGATGATATTTGGCGACGTCGCAGAAAGCCGTCACCTCCTGCGGCATGCCGCAGATCCATTGCCACAGATCCAGGTTATGCGGCGCCTGGTTGAGCAGCACACCGCCGCCCTCCCCGCTCCAGGTCGCGCGCCAGCTGCCGGAATCGTAATAGTGCTGTGTGCGATACCAGTTAGTGATGATCCACACCGTGCGTTTGAGCGCGCCGAGTGCGCCGCCTTTGACGATCTCCCGCGCTTTTGCAAACAGCGGATTTGTGCGCTGATTGAACATGATGCCGAATGTCAGTCCCGACCGTGCGGCAGCATCGTTCAGCGCTGCCGCTTTGGAAACGGTGATGTCCACCGGCTTTTCCACCAGCACATGCACACCGCTTGCAAGCGCCGCCATGGCGATGTCCGCATGCAGCGGATGGGGCACGGCGATCTCCACCGCGTCCACCGTGCCGCTTGCAAGCAGCGCGGCGCAGTCCGCAAACGCGGGCACGCCCCACGTTTTCTCCGCAAAGGCACGGCGCGACGGATCGGTGTCGCAGACCGCCGCCAGCGCCGCTCCCTCTATTTTCCCCGCCGCAAGGCAGGCGGCGTGTGCCGTTCCGATGTTCCCGACGCCGATGACGCCGAAGCGCACTGTGTTCATACTGTTCCCTCACTTACCGTAGGTTCCCTCGGTGTCCGCGACAACGGCTTTCACGCCCGTCTTGCGCCGCGAGGTCGCCACGCGTTTCATGAGCTCAGTATAATACAATTCCTCGTCAAAGGGAAGGGAAATTTCCTTGTCGAGGAATGCGGAAAGATGCATGGCATTGGAAAGAGTCAGACCGTTTATGCCCTCGCTGCCGTGCGCGACAAGCGGTTCACCGCGCAAAATGGCACCGCCCCACGCACGGATAACGCCGTTGTGCTGTTCGCTTTTGCCGTCCAGTGCGGGATCGATCTCGATCACCTTGGGTGAGCCGAACGGCACGGTGTTTTCTTTTGTGAAGATCGGCTCGGGCGTTTCGAATTCATAGATCTTGAGCGTGTGCTCACCGTCGGCAATGATCTGCGCCTTGTCGAGTTGAATTTCAAAACGGTTGGTACCGTGCGCATCACCCGTCGAAGTCACAAACACACCCGTCGCGCCGTTCGGATATTCCGCATAGGCGGTGACATCGTCCTCGACCTCGATGTCATGCCACTGTCCGAAGTGCAGCTTGGCATATACCTTTTGCGGCATACCGCAGATCCACTGCCACAGGTCAAGCTGGTGCGGGCACTGATTGAGCAGCACACCGCCGCCCTCCCCGCTCCAGGTCGCGCGCCAGTCGCCGGAATCATAATATGCCTGCGGGCGATACCAGGTGGTGATGAGCCAGTTGGTACGGCGCAGCGCGCCGTATTTTCCCGACTGCACCAGCTCGTGCATTTTCCGATAGACGCAGTTGGTGCGCTGATTGAACATCAAGCCGAACACCACCTCGGGGTGTTTTTTCGCCGTCTCGTTCATTTCGCGCACCTGCTTTGTGTAGACGCCCGCAGGCTTCTCCACCATGACATGGATACCGCGCTCCATGCACGCGATCGCATACTGCGGATGAAAATAGTGCGGCACACACACCATGCAGGCATCGAGCTTGCCGCTGTCCAGCATCGCGACGGCGTCCTCAAAAACGCAAAGCGACGGCGACAGCTCCTTTTTTGCCCACAAAAGGCGGTCGGGGTTGGTGTCCGCCACCGCGACCAGTTCGAAATCGGGGCAGTCACCGTTCACGATGTGCTTTGCGTGGGCGCTGCCCATGTTGCCGATGCCGATGATGCCGAGCCGAATTTTCTTTTCCATGGTTCTTCCTCCTTAAAATCCGCGGGACTTCAGATACGCATAGCTGCGTTTTAAGCATTCGAAAGGATCTTCACCGTTGCAGTCGTCCTGTTCCACCAGCATATACTGCACATGGGCATCCCTCGCCTTTTCAAAAATGCGGTCGAAATTCAGGTTACCCTCACCCAAAACCGCCATTTTTCTGCCATAGGCAAAGTCCTTCAAATGGATGCACGGCACTCTGTCGGAAAGGCGGGAAAGCCAATCGGCGGGATCGCCGCC
>URNF01000016.1 GCA_900549155.1 uncultured Oscillospiraceae bacterium
CTTTTCGATCGTGCCGCCGCCGAGGACCTCTTCGCCATCATAGAAGACGACAGCCTGTCCCGCCGTGACGGCGCGCTGGCGCAGCCGTATACGCTGCCCAAAGAAACGCCGCAGCACACGCTGCACCTGCACCTTGCTTTTGACAGCGAGATCGACTTTGCGGGGGCGCAGCTGGCGCTTGAGGATGCCGAAAGCGTAAAAATCGAGATGAACGGCAAGCCGGTGCCGTCCGTTGTCACGGGCTATTTCACCGACCGCTCCATCAAGACGGTCGCCCTGCCGCCGATCGAAAAGGGCGAAAACCGCATCACGCTGCACCTGCCCTACGGCAAGCGCACCAACGTGGAATGGTGCTATGTGCTGGGCGCGTTCGGCGTGCGGGTCGCGGGGACGCAAAAGACTGTGACGCCGCTGCCCGAAAAGCTGGCGTTTGCCGATGTGACGACGCAGGGACTGCCGTTTTACGGTGCGAACATCGACTATCACATTCCCGTGACGATGCACGAGGACGCAAAGCTTGCGGTGCACGCATCGCTCTATCGCGGCGCGCTCATCGGCGTGTCCGTTGACGGAGAGCGGGTCGGCAGCATCGCCCTGCCGCCCTACACCTGTGCGCTGCCGCTCAAAAAGGGTGCGCACACGCTGACGCTGACGCTGTTCGGCAACCGCATGAACAGCTTTGGGCAGGTGCATCTCGTGAATACCTCGCACCACTGGTTCGGCCCTTCTTCCTATCGCACCGAGGGTGACAATTGGAGCTATGAATATCAGCTAAAGCGCTTCGGCATCCTGAAAAGCCCGACGCTCACGGAATATACCGAAGAGCCCGCGCGGTGAAAGCATGAAAAGTGTGAAACTGGATCTGACAGGTTGTAAATATCTGTCCGAAATGCACGACCGCATCCGCGCCGCGTTTGGGTTTCCGCAGTGGTACGGCGGAAATTGGAGCGGGTTTTGGGATCTGCTTTGGAGCGCGTGCGATGCGGATAGGGTGATCATAAAGGGCGAGAGCACCGTGCCGCAGGAATACGGGGAAGCGCTGTCAAAGCTGCACGAAATTCTCGAAAGAAAGGCGGCTTTCCAACAGGAAAACCATCTGCCGCCCTTTTCCTTTGAAATTGGCTGAACAGAAAACAGGGAGACACAAATGTGTCTCCCTGTTTTCATTTTGTATTCAGCGGACGGTTTCGATTTCGATGTTCTCGTACACCTTTTCGAAGCCGGCGTGCAGCAGGGTCGTTTCGACCTTGCCGTTTTTGTTGACGATCTCATAGGTGTTATACGCGCCGTCGCGATAGGCAAAGTCGGTGCCGTTGTCCTGATAGTGGACATAGCTGCCGTTGTCGCCGTAGACGGTGAGGTACAGCGTTTTGTCGTTGTCGATCTCGCCGACGAACTGCTGCGGCGCAAAGCGCGGCAGGATCGCGCCGTCCCGCACGAAGATGGGGCAGACGGAAAGGGGCGCGTCCTTGACGATATAGCGCCCGCCCGCGAGCTTTTCGCCGGTGTGGAAATCGAACCAGTCGCCTGCGGGGAGATAGACAAGCTTCTTCGTCGCCCCCTGTGTCACCACGGGGGACACGAGGATGTCGTTGCCGATCATGAACTGGTCGTTCATGTCGCGCACGTTTTCGTCGTTCTCATATTGCAGCACCAGCGGGCGCATGACCGGCAGCCCCGTTTCCTCACAGGCTTTGAAGCAATCATAGAAATACGGCAGCAGGGAATAGCGCAGCGCGATGTATTCACGGCAGATCGACATATACGGATCGCCGAACACATACGGCTCCTGCCGCAGCGTGCCGAGACTCGAATGGTTGCGGAAAAGCGGGGAGAACGCGCCGACCTGGGTCCAGCGGGTGAGCAGCTCGGGCGTCGTGTTGCAGCCGAAGCCGCCGACGTCCGTGCCCGCAAAGGCGATGCCGGACAGTCCGAGGTTGCACAGCTGCGGGATCGCCATTTGCAGGTGTGCCCACAGGCTTTGGTTGTCGCCCGTCCAAACGGTGCTGTATTTCTGCGTGCCCGCATAGCAGGCGCGGGTGATGACAAACGGGCGCTTGCCGGTGAGCGCTTTCAGCCCCTCATAGGTCGCCTTGGACATGTTGTGGCCATAGAAATTGTGCGCCTCGGCATGGGTGATGGGGCGCGCCTCGTCGGTGAATTCCACGTCCGGCGGCAGCTCGCCGTCGAAGCTCGCGGGTTCGTTCATGTCGTTCCAGATGCCCGCGACACCGACGTCGGTGAGGGCTTTGTGGTTCTCACCCCACCATTTGCGCACGGCGGGCTTGCCGAAATCGGGATAGGCGGTCTTGCCGGGCCACACGCGGTTGATATAGACATTGCCGCTCTCGTGATCCCTGGCAAAGAAGTCGTTTGCAAAGCCCTCGTCATAGACCTTGTAGCCGCGCTCCATCTTGACGCCGGGATCGACGATGGTGACGGTCTTGAAGCCGTCGTCTGCAAGGGTGTCGAGCAGCTTTTTGGGGTCGGGGTGCGCCGTTTTGCTCCAGGTGAAAACACGGTAGCCTTCCATGTAGTGAATGTCAAAGTGCAGCACGTCGCAGGGAATGCGGTTTTTGCGCAGCTTTCCCGCCACTTCCAAAAAGTCGCTGTCGGGATCATAGCCGTAGCGCGACTGCTGATAGCCGAGCGTCCACAGCTGCGGCAGCGGCGTGGTGCCGGTGAGATAGGTATAATTCTTCACGACGGCGGGCATGGTGTCGCCGCCGAGGAAATAGTAGTCAAGGTTGCCGTCCTTGGCGGTGAAGCCATAGCGGTCGCCGTTTTCCTTTGCCATGTTGAAGGTGGACTTGAACGTGTTGTCAAAGAAAATGCCGAACACCGCACCCTTTTTCAGCGTGATGAAAAAGGGGATCGTTTTGTACAGCGCACGCCAGGCATCGGTGTGCGTGCGGGGGTTGTCGGTGTTCCACATGTCATATTCATAGCTGCGCTTGTTGAGAAAGCCCGTTTTGTCGCCGAGCCCATAGAACGCTTCGTCGCCGTCAAGCTGCTTCATGACCTCGATGCCGCCGTCGCCGAGATCCTCGCCGTCGACGATCTGATGTCCCTCGGACTGCAGCTGGGCGATCTCTTCTGCGGTCAGCTTTTTGCCGCCGCTCTTTTTCTCGTCACGGCAGTCGGCGCAAAGAAGCGTTCCGTCGGCGCGGTAGAAGTCGACCTTGAAATCGTCATAAATGCGCGCTTCCAGTCGGTCTGTCTTGACCGACACGCCGCCGTCGGCAAGCTTCTCCGCCGTGAAGGGGCAGGCGGTCGCCTTGTCGCCCTCGATGGCTTTGGAGAAGTGCTCCTCTGTGTAATGCGGTGCAAAGATGTTGAAAATTTCCGGGGTCAGCACCGTGACCTTGCCCTCAAAGTGCGCAAAGCGCAAAGAAACGGTGTTGCCCGAAACGGAAAAATCCGTCAGCTTTCCATAGTGAAACATGGTGTTTGCCTCCCTCTCATTTCTAAAGGGTATGCTACCATTTTTTGCCTGTAAAGTCAAGAATGGGCGGGAAATTGACAAGCGGCGCGAAAAAAGGTAGAATGAAAAAAAGGAGCGATCACGATGCATATTCCGAAAACCCCGATGGCGGCGCAGGACATCTTGTCTTTCTCTGCCGCCCTTGCCGCCGCCGAGACGGCGGCAGTACCGTATGATCATGAAAAGTGGCTGTATGTGCCCCACACCTATGAGGAATATCGGTATATCCTCGGGACAAAGGGCAAAAAACCGCTCATCACCATCGGCGTCAATCCGTCCACCGCTGCGCCCGACGACCTGGACAACACGCTCAAAAGCGTCGAGCGCATCGCGCATCACAACGGGTTTGACAGCTTCATCATGTTCAATGTCTATGCCCAGCGCGCCACGTCGCCCGACGACATGGACAAAGAGCGCGACGAGCGCCTGCACAGGGAAAACATGTGCGCCTTTGACTGGGTGCTGTCCCATGCGGGCGCGCACCCCGCTGTGTGGGCGGCGTGGGGCGCGGTGATCGAAAAGCGGCGCTATCTGCCCGACTGCGTGCGGGACATGCTGCTGTGCGGCGAGCACTACGGCGCTGTGTGGTATACCGCCGGCGCGCGCTCCAAGGCAAAGGGACACCCGCACCATCCGCTGTATCTCAGAAAGGATACCCCGCTTGACCTGTTCGAAGATGTGGAAGGGTATCTTGTGAGTCTGTCATAAGAAAAGTGCCCGTCATTTCATGACGGGCACTTTGGCTATAGGAACATCACATAATATATCGGCAGATAGATGATTTTTCCCACCGTTTTCACCGTGCGTTCATTGGAAACCACAAGTGCTTTTTTGATGTGGTAATCCTCATTGCCGACAAAAGTGTTCAGGGCGCTGTGTACGGTGTAGTCCTTTCCTGACTTCACCTCGATCGGCACGGCGGATAGGCTGTCGTAATCGTCGATAAGATAATCGACCTCACCCTTGGAACGGTTGTCATAATAGAACAGCTTATGCCCATGTGCGACCAACTCACCGGCAACAACGGTTTCATAGACCGCACCCAGGCTGACGCTTTTTGTGTCGTCAAGGATCGCACGAATGTTATTACCGTACAGAATGTTTGTTAAAATGCCTACATCGTTCAGATACAGCTTCAGAAGATTCTTGCCGACGGACTCTGTCAGCGGAAAGACGGGGTTGGAAATTGCCTGCACCTGCAGGGCAATCCCGGCGCTGACGAGATACTCAAATTCATCTGTGTAATCCTGAAAGGTCTTGCCTCGTTTGTTTTCGATCTCCTGCGCCACGACACGTTTCTTTTTGTTTTCCATGTTAGGGGGAATAAGATCATAGATCCTGCGGATCTTCAGCTTTCGCTCGGTATCATACTTGGTTGCATCTGCGGCATAATATTCATGGATCTCATTCTGAATTTCACGGACAAGGGCGATATTCTTGTCGGCAAGATAGGCGTTTACGGCGTCGGGCATTCCGCCGACGAGCAGATATTTGCGAAACAGATCTGTCATTTTGGCGTGTGTGGCTTCATCGGGAGATTCCAGCCGCCTGTATTTGTCATGCAGGAAAGAAACGGCGGTTTCATTCATGCCGTTTGCATACAGAAACTCCTCAAAATCCAAAGGGAACATGCGGATTTTACGGATGCTGCCCATGGGGATTGAGGTGGTTGCGGACAAAGTGACACCGAGCAGAGAGCCGCTGGCAATATAGGTAAATCTGCCGTCGTCAGACAGAAATTTGAGCAGCGTCAACAGATGGGGATACTCCTGAATTTCATCGAGAAATATGAGGGTGTTTTTCTTATCTTTCATTTTATCCCCATGCAGCATGCTGACCTGAAGATAAAAATCCTCAACCGTTTTCACGTTTGCGAACAAGCTGTCGCCCAGGGCGTCTTCCACCATGTTGATTTCAATAAAGTTTGCAAAAAGGCTTTTGCCCACATGGCGGATGATATAGGTTTTACCGACCTGTCTTGCCCCGTCAACCAGCAGGATCCTTTTGGCATCTGCTTTCAGATGCGAAGAAATCACGTTTTCGATTTTTCTGTAAAGCATGGCACACCTCGCACTGACTTTTCAACAGTATTTTACCATATATTTTCTGACATTTCAATAGAAAATATGCTGAAAATTTATGACATTTCAAAAACGCCCTGTCTGCGCACAGCAGACAGGGCGTTATGCATAGCGGAACTTTTAGGAAACGGCGGGGGCTGCCGCTTCGGCTTTGCTTCTTTCGAGCAGGCGGCGGTAGAGAACATGATAGGCGACCCACAGGATCGCAATGACGATCACCCACGAGATGGGGAAGCAGGCATACAGGATGTTCAGATGGTGATACCAGCGGAACACCGTCAGGATGATCAGAATACGCAGACCGCACACGCCGCCGACGCAGGTGAACATCGGCATGGTGGAGTGCCCCATGGCGCGCAGGGTGTTGGAATAGCAGTTCATCATGCCGCACAGGAAATACGGTGCGCAGATATACCAAAGGCGCTCGACGCCGTATTCGATCGCTTTGGCGTCGTCGGTGTAGATGGACAAAAGCGGGTTGCCGAACAGGCAACAGGAAATGCCCATCGCGCCCGCGATCAGGATCACCAGCAGGATGCCGCTTTTGAGAATTTTCGGGATGCGGTCATAGGTTTTGGCGCCCATGTTCTGACCGGCAAAGGTCAGAACCGACTGCGCCACCGCGTCCATCGGCGCATAGACAAAGCCCTCAAGGTTGATGGCGGCGGTGTTGCCCGCGACCGCGATCGTGCCGAACGAGTTGATGGACGACTGGATCATGACATTCGCGATGTTGAAGCAGGCGCTTTGGATGCTGGCGGGAACGCCGATCTTGATGATCTGCGCAAGATCGTTTTTGTCGATACCGAGATTGTGCAGATGCAGGCGGCAGGGGTTGTGCATGGCGCGCAGCGCCATGATCACCAAAAAGGCGGAGAGATATTGCGACACAGAGGTCGCGATCGCAACGCCCGCCACGCCGAGACGGAACACGATCACCAGGATGAGGTTGAGCACCACGTTCACCATGCCGGACACGATGAGGAAGTATAGGGGACGCTTGGTGTCGCCCACCGAGCGCAACACCGCTGCGCCGAAGTTATAGACAAGGCTTGCCGGGAAGCCGAGGGCGACAATGCGGAAGTAGAGCGTCGCGCCGTCGAGCGCATCCGACGGTGTGTCCATCCACTGCACAAAAAGGTGTGCACAGACGGCGCTGACGACGCCGACCGCAAGACCGCAGATAACGGAAACGGTGATCGCCGTGTGGGTCGCGGTGCCCGCCTGCTTGTTGTCGCCCGCACCGATGGCGCGCGCGATCACGACGTTGGCACCCGTGGACAGTCCGATGAAAATGTTGAGGATGAGCGTGACGAGCGAGCCGGTCGCACCGACGGCGGCAAGCGAGGCGGCAGCGGCATCGCCGGTGAATTTACCGACGACGATCAGATCCGCCGCGTTATACAAAAGCTGCAGCACGCCGGTTAGCATCATCGGCACGGCAAACCGCAAAAGCTGCGGCAGCACCTTGCCGTTCACCATGTCGATCGGCGCACGCACGCGCTTTTCCGCCATATGCACACTCTCCTTTAATCAGTCTTTTTAAGTCAGCCTATATATACTAACACATTCACAGAGGAAGTCAAGGGGAACAAAAAACTCGAAACTTTTTCGATGCACTCACGAAACGACGGCGGGTGTCGGCTTTGTCAGCTGTCGGTAATGGATACGGTAGGCGACAAGGAATATGACGATCACGAGCGCCCGGGACAGCGGGAACGAAAGATACAAAACGGCAAGCCGCCGATACCACCGAAACACGGTGCAGATCATCAGAACGCGCAGGCCGCAGACGCTTTCCGTTCATATCGCACATTTCTCTTTTCCGCCTTTTAACCTCTTTATACTACCACATCTGCAAGCGAAGTCAAGCACAATGCGCGCGTCGAAAAAATTTCGTAAAAAAATCCCAAAAAGGGGTTCCAAAACGCGGATAAATGCGGTAAAATACAACTGAATATATATGCAAAGGAGCGGCGTATGGCAAAACAATATTCTGTGGAGCTGGCAAAGATCATCGACGAGCTGTCGCTGGAAGTGCTGTATATGCCGGACGAAAAGGGGCTGCGCGCCGTTGTGAGCAGCGACACCAACCGTCCCGGACTGGCGCTTGCCGGATTTTTTGAATATTTCGACAGCGAACGCATCCAGGTCTTGGGCAAGAGTGAGCTCGGATTTCTGGAAGACCTTTCCGAAGAAACGCGCACCGAGCGGCTTTCGGAGCTCACGGCGCACCGCCCGGCGGCGATCGTCATTTCCCGCGGCATGGAGCCGCCGTCCGAACTTGCGGGCTTTTGTGCGCGGGACGGCGTGCCGCTTCTGCGCAGCGGCGACACCACGTCGGGCTTCATGGCGGCGCTCATCGGCTATCTCAATGTGCAGCTGGCGTCCCGCATCACCAATCACGGCGTTTTCGTGGAGGTCTACGGCGAGGGCGTGCTGCTTGTCGGCGACAGCGGCGTCGGCAAGAGCGAGACTGCCATCGAGCTTGTCAAGCGCGGCCATCGGCTCATTGCGGACGATGCGGTGGAGATCCGCCGCGTGTCGGCAAAAACGCTCGTCGGCAGCGCGCCGGAAAACATCCGCCACTTCATCGAGCTGCGCGGCGTCGGCATTGTCAACGCCCGTCAGATCTTCGGTATGGGCGCCGTGAAGATCACCGAGAAGATCGACATGGTGATCCGTCTGGAGCCCTGGGATCAGGACAAGGTCTATGACCGCATGGGACTTGACAACGAATATATGGACATTCTCGGCATCAAGCTGCCGCTGCTCACCATTCCGGTGCGTCCGGGCAGAAACCTCGCCATCATCATCGAGGTCGCTGCCATGAACAACCGTCAGAAAAAGATGGGCTATAACGCGGCATATGAGCTGATGCGCAATCTCGGCATGGCTGATGACCTTCCGCCCGCGTCTCCCAAGACGCAGGAGGAATGGTACAAATATTGATAAAATTTTTCAGGAGGCATATAGTATGTACAGAGTAGGTATTGATCTCGGCGGCACCAACATTGTGGCAGGTGTTGTCAACGAGCGCCATGAGATCGTGGCGTTTGCAAAGTGCAAGACCGCCTGTCCCCGTCCGTCGGAAGAGATCGTTGCGGATATGGCGCGCATGACGCGCGAGGCGGTGAAAAAAGCGGGCATCTCCATGGATGAGGTGCAGGGTGTCGGCGTCGGCAGCCCCGGCGTGTGCAACAAGGACACCGGAATGGTGGAGCGCGCCGCCAACCTGGGCTTTGAAAATCTCCCGATCTGCGCCATGCTGTCCGAGATGCTCGGCAAAAAGGTGTATATCGAAAACGACGCCAACGCGGCGGCGCTCGGCGAATTTATCGCGGGCGCGGCAAAGGACGTGAACAACTGCGTGTGCATCACGCTCGGCACGGGTGTCGGCGGCGGCGTGATCATCGACGGCAAGGTGTTTGCCGGTTCGAACTTCGCGGGAACGGAGCTGGGCCACACCGTTATCGTGGTGGACGGCGAGCCGTGCTCCTGCGGCAGACGCGGCTGCTGGGAAGCCTATGCTTCCGCGACCGGTCTCATCCGTCAGACCCGCCGCGCGATGGAAGAACACAAGGACAGCAAAATGTGGGACATAGCGGGCAGCCTTGACAAGGTCGACGGCAGAACGTCGTTTGAGGCGATGCGCGCGGGTGATGCCGCAGGCAAAGCGGTGGTGGACAAATATATCTACTACATCGCCGTCGGTCTCATCAACATGATCAACATTTTCCAGCCGGAGGTGCTTTGCGTCGGCGGCGGTATCTGCAAGGAGGGCGAGACCCTCATGGCGCCGCTGAGAAAGTATATTGACGCGGAGCAGTTCGGAAAATACAGCGAGAAGAAAACGAAGCTCTGCGTCGCGGCGCTCGGCAACGATGCGGGCATCATCGGTGCCGCCGGACTGGTGGAGTAAAACTTTTGGAAAAAGGAGCGAACGCCTTGCGTCTTGCGGAGATCGCCGCGCTTGCGCGGGAAAACGGATGGCAGGCGGCGGAAAACGCGCCGCTTGCCGCTTTGACGACCTTTCGGATCGGCGGACCGGCGGATCTTCTCGTCACCGTGCCGGACGGCAGAGGGGCGGCGGCACTGCTTGCCGCCTGCCGCGCGGCGGATGTGCCGACGCTGCTTGTCGGCAACGGCTCGAACCTGCTTGTCGGCGACGGCGGGGTGCGGGGCGTTGTTTGGCGCTTTGATCCGAAAACGGCAGAGATCGCCGCGGACGGCGCGGACATCATCTGCGGCGCGGGCGTGCCGCTCACGAGACTTTGCACCTTTGCAAAGGATCTGGCGCTGACGGGGCTGGAATTTGCCTTCGGCATCCCCGGCACGGCGGGCGGCGCGGCGTTCATGAACGCGGGGGCATACGGCGGCGAGATGGCGCAGGTGCTGACGGCGGCAGAGGTGCTCGAAGCCGACGGAGAATTGCACACGGTCGACGCGAATGCGCTTGCGCTCGGCTATCGCAAAAGCGCGCTCATGGAGAGCGGCGGCGTTGTCACCGCGCTGCACCTGCGGCTCAAAGCGGGCGACGGGAAAAAAATCGCCGCGACGATGCAGGAGCTTATCGCCAAGCGGCGGGAAAAGCAGCCGCTGCAGTTTCCGAGCGCGGGCAGCTTTTTCAAGCGCCCTGCGGGACACTTTGCGGGTGCGCTCATTGAACAGTGCGGTCTCAAGGGCTTTTCCGTCGGCGGCGCGGCGGTCAGCGAAAAGCACGCGGGCTTTGTCGTGAACACGGGCAATGCCACGGCGGCGGATGTGCGCCGTCTTTCGGACGCGGTCATCGAACGCGTGCGGGAAAAGACGGGCGTGACGCTTGTCCCCGAGGTGCGCTTTGTCGGCGAGTTTCAGTAGATAGGATATAGGAGAACACTATGGAATTTTTGATCGTCACCGGCATGTCCGGTGCGGGAAAATCCAGAGCGATCGCCGCTTTGGAGGACATCGGATATTATTGCGTGGACAATCTGCCCGCCGTTTTGCTGGCGCAGTTTGCGCAGCTTTTCCTGCAGGCGCAGGAGGGGGAGACGCGGCGGGTGGCGCTTGTTGCCGACTCGCGCGGCACGGCGGCGCTCGGTCAGTTCGACGACTGTCTGCGCGCCATGCGGGAGCAGCAGATCCCCTATAAGGTGATGTTCCTCGATTGCGAGGACGAGGTGCTGATGCGGCGGTATAAGGAAACGCGGCGGCGGCACCCGCTCACCGAGCTCGGCGACACCTCGGTCACCGAGGCGATCAAGCGCGAAAGACGCCTTTTGGAGCACATCAAGCAGGCGGCGGACTATCTCATCGACACCTCGCGCCTGACGTCGGCGCAGTTGCGGGAGCGCATCGTGCAGCTGTTCATGGATGTGCCGGAAAACGCGATGACGGTGCAGTGCATGTCCTTCGGCTTCAAATACGGCACGCCGCACGAGGCGGATCTTGTCCTCGACGTGCGCTGCTTCCCGAACCCCTTTTATGTGGACACGCTGCGCGCCCACACGGGGCTGGAGCAGGCGGTGCGGGATTTTGTGCTGGACTGCCCCGAATCGAGAGAGTTTGAGAAACGCCTTTTTGCGCTTCTTGACTATATGCTGCCGCTTTACCGCAACGAGGGCAAGAGCCAGCTGGTCATTGCCATCGGCTGCACGGGCGGCAAACACCGTTCGGTCACCTTCACCGAGGAGCTTGCCGCGCATCTCAGAGAAAACGGCGCAAGAGTGATGGTGGAGCACCGCGACATAAAGAAACTGTGAGGGGAATTTAAGTATGTTAACGGAAAAACAACTGGAAGCTTTTTATGACAGCCTGTCCGAGGAGGACAAGCTGGGGCAGCTTTTGCAGCTTTCGAGCAGCTATTTCGGGCAGGACGGCATGATCACCGGCGAAGCCACCGGCTGGAAATTTTCCTCTGAGGACGTCTATCATGTCGGCTCGCTCATCTGCAACTGCAACACGGCGGTCGAGGATCTGCGTTCCATTCAGGAAGAACATATGCGCCACAGCAAGGTGCCGCTTCTGTTCATGGCGGACGTCATTTCCGGCTATACGGTCGCGCTGCCGACCCCGCTGGCACTTGCCTGCTCGTTCGATCCCGACCTTGTGAAGCGCACGGCGCGCTCCACGGCGGACAGCGCCACCGCCTACGGTCTCAACGTGACGTTCTCGCCGATGGTGGATATCTCGCGCGATGCCCGCTGGGGGCGGTCGTATGAGTCCTACGGCGAAGATGTGACGCTTGCCTGCCGCATGGCAAAGGCGATGGTCGAGGGCTATCAGGGCGACAACACCGCCGACACCGACAGCCTTTCCGCCTGCGTCAAGCACTTTGCGGCATACGGCTATGCCGAGGGCGGCAGGGACTATAACAACGTCGAGCTGTCCGAGCGCACGCTGCGGGAGACGTTTTTGCCCGCCTATAAAGCGGCGGTCGATGCGGGCTGCGACATGATCATGAGCTCGTTTAACACCATCGGCGGCATCCCCACCAACCTTGACACCCGCCTTTTGCGCGGTATTCTCCGCGACGAATGGGGCTTTGACGGCGTCAACATCACCGACTGGTGCTCGCTGTTGCAGTGCAAGAACCACCGCGCGGTCAACAACGAAAAGGAGCTGGCGCGCGTCGGTCTCGAAGCGGCGATCGACATCTGCATGATGGACTATATCTATACCGTCAATGTGCCGCAGATGTTAAAGGACGGCACGCTCGATCCCGCGCTGTTCAAGGATGCGGTGATGCGGGTGCTGCGCCTGAAAAACAAGAAAGGGCTGCTCGGGGACCCCTATCGTTTTCTGCAGGGCAGACCCGTCGACGCGGACAAGAAGTGGGAGCTGGCGACCGAGGCGGTCGAAAAGACCACGCTGCTGCTCAAAAACGACGGCATCCTGCCGCTTTCCGCCGACAAAAAGGTGGCGCTCATCGGCCCGTATGCCGTGAAGCCGCGCGCCGTCGGCACATGGAACAAAAAATCGCGCACCGCCGACCGCTGCATCCTGCCGGGTGAGGCGCTCGAAAGACTGCTCAAAACCCCCGTCGTGACCGCTGAGGGCTGCGGCATGCTGGAAAAGGACAGCTTCCTTTTGTCGGATGAGGAAAAGGCGGCGGACGTTTTTGCCGCGCCGGAACGCTACATAGCGGAAGCACTTGCTGCCGCAAAGGCGGCGGATGTGGTCGTGATGATGCTGGGCGAGCACATGCAGCAGTCCGGCGAATCGGCGTCCCGCGCGGAAATTTCGATCCCCGCGCCGCAGATGGACCTTTTGCGCCGCGTGCACGCGGTGAACGACAACATCGTGCTTGTGCTGTTCTCCGGCAGAGCACTGGATGTGCGCGAGGCAGACGACCTGTCGCGCGCGATCGTGTTCGGCTTCATGCCGGCGGACGCAGGCAGCATCGGTCTTGCCAACCTTCTGACCGGCAAGACGAATTTCTCGGCAAAGCTCGCGATGAGCTTCCCCTATCATGCCGGGCAGTGCCCCGTGCACTATGACATGTATCCGACGGGACATCCGTCCAAAGGCCCGCAGCAGGGCTTTTCGAGCCGCTATATCGACCTGCCCAACTCTCCGAAATACCGTTTCGGCTACGGTCTGTCCTATACGACCTTCGCCTATTCCGAGGTGACGGCGTCGGCGGAGACGATGACGGCTGAAAAGCCGCTCACCGTGTCGGTCACGGTGGAAAACACCGGCGACTTTGACGGCGAAGAGGTGGTGCAGCTGTATATCCGCGACGAAACGGCATACCGCGTGTCCCGCCCCGTGCGCGAGCTGAAGGACTTCAAGCGCATCGCGCTCAAAAAGGGCGAAAAGCAAACGGTCAGCTTCACGGTCAGCGAGGAAATGCTGCGGTTTTATACCTATGAGGGCAATTTTGAAAGCGAGGCGGGCAAGTTCACCGCGTTTGTCGGCGGCGACTCCGCCACCCTCAACGGTGTGAGCTTTATCTTAGAGTGAGAGAGAGGGAGACGGCATGTCCTTCACGGCGGACGTAAAAACCGAATTGGCGGCGATCCGCCCGCAAAGGGGCTGCTGTCTGGCGGCACAGTGCTACGGCATGCTGGAATTTGCCCACGCGTTTTGCGGGGCGGACATTTCGCTGCAGACCGAGCACGCGGCGGTGGCGGCGACCTACAGTGAGCTGGTCGCCGCCTGCTGCTCCGTCGCGCCGCCCGCCGTTGTCGAAAGCAAACGGCGCGGCGCTTTCTATACCGTGTCGGTGCGCGAGCCGTGGGAACGGCGGCGGGTGCTCGAACGGTATGGGCATGCGGTGGGAGAACCGTCGGTGCGCTTAAACCGCGCAAACCTCGACTGCGACGGCTGCGCCCCCGCGCTGTTGCGCGGGGCATTTTTGGTGTGCGGCGCGGTGAGCAATCCCGAAAGCGACTATCATTTGGAATTCAGCATGCCCTATTATAATCTCAGCCGCGATCTGCTGGCGCTGCTGCGGGAGTTGGAATTTTCCGCAAAATATGTCTGCCGCAAGGGGACACACGTCATCTATCTCAAGGAGAGCGAGCAGATCGCTGACTGCCTGACGCTGATGGGCGCACAGAGCGCGTCGCTCGAAATGCTCGGCGTCAAGGTGCTCAAAAGCATCCGCAACGACGTCAACCGCGCCGCCAACTGTGAGACCGCCAACATCGGCAAAACGGTCGCGGCGGCGATGGCACAGGTGCAGGCGGTGCGGCGGCTTTCCGAGACGGGCGTTTTGGACACGCTGCCCGAAAGCCTGCAAAAGCTGGCGGCGCTGCGGGTGGAAAATCCCGATCTGTCGCTGCGGGAGCTCGGTGCACTTTGCGATCCGCCGCTGACGAGAAGCGGCGTCAATCATCGGCTGCAGCGGCTGCTGGATGCCGCCGCGGCAACGGACAAGGGGTGACGGCATGGCATTTGTGCATTTGCATGTTCACAGTGAATACAGTCTCCTGGACGGCGCGTGCCGTTTGGGGGAGCTGGTGCAGCGCGCCCGCGCGCTCGGGCAAGCGGCTTTGGCAATCACCGACCACGGCGTGATGTACGGCGCGGTCGATTTTTATAAGGCGGCGAAAAAGGCGGGCGTGCAGCCGATCATCGGCTGCGAGGTCTATGTTGCGCCGCGCGGACGGCGGGACAAGGAGCACGGCATCGACAACGACAACCGCCACCTTGTGCTGCTGTGCGAAAACGAAACGGGCTATTATAACCTCATCAAGCTGGTGTCCCTCGCCTACACCGAGGGGTTCTACAGCAAGCCGCGTGTGGATCATGCGCTGCTTGAACAATATCATGAGGGCCTCATTGCGCTGTCGGCGTGTCTCGCGGGCGAAATTCCGCGCGCGCTGCGCGAGGGGGCATATGACACGGCGCGAAAGCTGGCGGCATATTATGTCGGCGTGTTCGGCAGGGACAATTTCTTCCTCGAATTGCAGGATCACGGCATCGCCGAGCAGCAAAGCGTCAACGCGGGGCTTGTCCGCCTGGCAAAGGAGCTGGACATCGGGCTTGTCGCCACGAACGATGTGCACTATCTGCGGCGCGAGGATGCGGCGGTGCAAAAGGCACTTTTATGCATCCAGACGGCGACGACGCTTGCCGAGCCGTCCCCGCTGTGCTTCCCGACCGAGGAGTTTTATCTGAAGAGCGAGGACGAGATGAAAGCGCTCTTTGCCGCCGTGCCGCAGGCGATCGAAAACACGGCGCGCATCGCCGACCGCTGCCGCGTGGAGCTGCATTTCGGGGAGCTGAAGCTGCCCGCCTTTGACGCGCCCGGCGGGGACAGCAACGCCTATCTTGAAACGCTCTGCCGCGCGGGACTGCAAAAGCGCTATGGCGATGCGCCGTCCGAAACGGCGGTCGCGCGCATGGAATATGAGCTGTCGGTCATTCGCAAAATGGGCTATGCCGACTATTATCTCATCGTCGCGGACTATGTGAACTATGCTAAGACGCATGATATCCCCGTCGGCCCCGGGCGTGGCTCGGGTGCGGGAAGCCTTTGTGCCTATTGCATCGGCATCACCGCCGTTGACCCGCTGCAATATAATCTGCTTTTCGAGCGGTTTCTCAACCCCGAGCGGGTGAGTATGCCGGACTTCGACGTGGATTTCTGCACCGAAAAGCGCCAGCAGGTCATTGATTATGTCATCGGAAAATACGGCGCCGACCGCGTCGCGCAGATCGTCACCTTCGGCACGATGGCGGCAAAGGCGGCGGTGCGGGATGTGGCGCGCGTGATGGCGCTGCCGCTTTCCGTTGCCGACCGCGTGGCAAAGCTCATCCCGTTCGGGGCAAGCCTGCAGGAAGCGATCGACGGCTCACAAAAGCTGCGTGACGCCGCTGAGGAGGACGAGCGTGTTGCCAAGATGCTGGCGCTTGCCAAACGGCTTGAGGGCATGCCGCGCAACGCGTCCACCCATGCGGCGGGCGTTGTGATCGCGCCGCGCCCCGTGAGCGATTTTGTGCCGCTGTGTCTCAACCGCGACGCGGTGGCGACGCAGTATCCCATGCACAATCTGGAGGAACTGGGCATCCTCAAAATGGACTTTTTGGGGCTGCGCAACCTGACCGTGATCGCCGCTGCCGAAAAGGAAATTCAAAAGAAAGACCCCGCCTTTGCGGTGGCGGACATCCCGCTTGACGAAAAGCGGGTCTATGCCATGCTGGCGGCGGGCAACAGCGAGGGCGTGTTCCAAATGGAGTCGGCGGGACTCAAACGCCTGCTCGTGAACATGCAGCCGACGGCTTTTGAGGATCTCATTGCCGTCATTTCGCTCTATCGCCCCGGTCCGATGGACTCCATCCCGAAATATCTCCACAACCGCAAGCACCCCGAAACGGTGCGCTATGTGCATCCGCTCTTGAAACCGATTCTGTCGGTGACCTGCGGGTGTGTGGTGTATCAGGAGCAGGTGATGGAAATTTTCCGTTCGCTTGCGGGCTATTCGTTCGGCAGAGCCGATGTGGTGCGCCGTGCGATGGCGAAGAAAAAGCACGACGTGATGGAAAAGGAACGCGCGGTCTTCATAAACGGGTTGACCGAAGAGGACGGCACGGTGACGGTGGAGGGGTGCGTGCGGCGCGGCATCGATGCTGCGACCGCCAACGCCCTTTTCGACGAAATGACCGCGTTTGCGTCCTATGCGTTCAACAAGAGCCACGCGGCGGCATATGCGCTGGTGGCATATCAGACGGCATATCTCAAAGCGCTGTATCCGAAGGCATACATGGCGGCGCTCATGAGCAGCGTGCTCGGCAGCGACAAGGAGATCGCCTATATCCACGAATGCACCCGCATGGGCATCCGCGTGCTGCCGCCGCACGTCAACGAAAGCGTGGCGCAGTTTGCCGCTGTCGGGGATCACATCCGCTTCGGGCTTTTGGCGGTCAAAAACATCGGCAGGGCGTTTGTGCAGGAGCTGATCGCCGAGCGGGAGACGGGCGGGCTGTTTGTCGACTTTTTCGATTTCTGCACCCGCATGACGGCGCACCGCGAATTCAACCGTCCGTCGCTGGACAGTCTCATCCGCTGCGGCGCGCTCGACGGGCTTTGTGCCAATCGGCGGCAGATGCTGCAGATCGCGCCCGCGCTTGTCTCCCAGTTAGAGGACAGCGTGCGGCGGCAGGTGGAAGGACAGATGGACTTTTTCGGCGGCGGCGACGCGCCGGAAAGTGAGCTGAAGCTGCCCCGTGTGGACGAGCTGCCGACGGCGGAGCTTCTGAAAATGGAAAAGGAAGTGACGGGGCTGTATCTGTCGGGACACCCGATGACCCCGTTTGCCGCATGGTATAAGGATCGGCGGGTGACGCGCGTCGATCGCATCCTGCAAAGCGCCGAGGAGCACGACGGAGCCTTTAAGGACGGCGTGACTTTAACGGTGGCGGGCAGTGTGACCGCTTTTCGCGAGCAGCACACAAAGGCGGGCGCGAAGATGGCATATTGCCGCATCGAGGATCTGTTCGGCGGCATCGAGGTCGTCATTTTTCCGAAAACGCTCGCGCAATACGGCACGGTGCTGCAGCCGGATGCGCCGGTGCTGCTGACCGGCAGGCTGGATCTGCGCGAGGAGGAGCCGCCGCAGCTTTTGTGCGAGCGGGCGGTGCCGCTCACCGAAAAGGTGCCGCAAAAGCAGCCGCCGCAAGCATCGCCGCAGACGGCGGTGAAAACGGCGTCAAATGTGCCGCCGGGACTTTACCTGCGCATTGCGGGTGCGGACACCGAGGACTATCGCCAGGTGATGCGGCTTTTGGCGGTGTTCGACGGCAGCGACGAGGTGTATGTGCGGTTTGCGGACACGGGGAAGCTGGTGCGGCTGGCAAGGGAGCACCGCGTGATGACCAATCCCGTTTTGCTTTCCGAGCTTTCGCGGCTGCTCGGCGAAGAAAATGTGGTCTATGCACGATAAATCCATGAAAAAAGCAAAAAATCGTCTTGCTATTTTCGACGTGATTGCGTATAATATCCATGATTAGGATGATAGTACCTAAATAATATTATCTGCAAAGGGGAAGAATACCATGAAAAAAATTGCAGTTTTGACATCCGGCGGCGACGCGCCGGGCATGAACGCTGCGGTGCGTGCCGTTGTGCGTGCGGCACTGTATAAGGGCATCGGGGTCTACGGTGTGTACCGTGGCTATAACGGACTTATCAACGGCGATCTTGAGGAGATGTCGCTGCGCAGCGTTTCCGACATTATCCATCGCGGCGGCACGGTGCTGTATACCGCGCGCAGCCCCGAATTCCGCACCGAAGAGGGCGTTCAGAAAGCGGTCAAGACCTGCCGTGAGCACGGCATCGAGGGTGTCGTTGTCATCGGCGGCGACGGCTCGTTCCGCGGCGCGCAGGATCTGTCCCGTCACGGCATTTCCTGCATCGGCATTCCCGGCACGATCGACAACGACATCGCCTGCTGCGAGCAGACCATCGGCTATGACACCGCGATGAACACGGCGATGGAACTGGTGGATAAGCTGCGCGACACGTCCCAGTCGCACGACCGCTGCTCGGTCGTTGAGGTCATGGGCAGACACGCGGGCTACATCGCGCTCAACGTCGGCATCGCCGTCGGCGCGACGAGCATTCTGGTGCCGGAGATCCCCTATGATTTCGAAAAGGACGTCATGGATCGCATCCGTGCGACGGCGGCGACCGGCAAAAAGCATTTCATCATCGTGGTTGCCGAGGGCGTCGGTCATGTGACCGAGCTTGCCGAGAAGATCGAGAAAACGTCCGGCATCGAGACGCGTGCGACCATTCTCGGTCATGTGCAGCGCGGCGGTTCGCCGACACTGCGCGACCGCGTGCTGGCAAGCCGCATGGGCTATGAGGCGGTGCAGCTGCTGGAAGCGGGCAAGAGCAACCGCGTCGTCGCCATCCAGAGCGACCGCATCGTGGATTTTGACATCGAAGAAGCGCTGGCGATGAAAAAGCTCCTCGACGTCGATCTCTACAGAATGGCGCACGAGATCTCCATCTGAAAAATTCATTCGAAAAGGGCGGGACGCATCCCGCCCTTTTTTCATTGACAGGCGCTCTTTTAATGTGTATACTAAAGGGTAGCAGACTGGGGGTATGGTTGTGCAGAATATCACGCTTGGCGATATTGTCAATTTGTTTATAAGAAGGCTCAAGTGGCTTTTGATCGGTCTTGTGGTCGGGGCGCTGCTTTTGTCGATGTATACGGTGCTGCTGGTGGACGATCGGTACACCTCGTCGGTCAGCCTTTATGTGAAAAACACCGAGGACACCAAGGACGGCATCGCGACCATCAACAATCTCTATGCCGCCCAGATGCTCACAAACAGCTATGTCATCATTCTGCAGGACCCCGAAACGCTGCAAAAAATGGCAAAGCGCATGACGGTGTCCGCTTCGGTTTTGGACATCTATAACGCGCTGAAGATCGAGACCACCGAGGACACCGCCATCATCACCGTTTCGGCGACCACAAACGACGCCATTTTGTCGCAGGCGATCTGTCAGGCGCTGTGCGACGTTGCACCGGAAATGCTCAGCGACATCGTCGGTGCGGGTGCGGTGCACACGCTCGGCGAGGTGCCGACGGCGGTGAAGACCGGACCGAACGCGCTGAAAAACGGGCTGCTCGGCGGTGCTTTCGGGCTGCTTTTGGCGGCGGCGGTCGTGTTCGTCGTCTATCTTTGCGACACCACCGTGAAGAGCAAGGAAGAAATACAGCGCATGACGGATCTGCCGATTCTCGGCGAAATTCCGTCCATGAAGTAAGAAACGGGGGAGATCACGTTGTCTCAACAGGAAACCAAAGCGGTGGGCGCTTCTGTCAAAAAGGTGAGCCGTCCGTTTCAGATCGTGGAAGCCTATAAGACGCTGCGCACCAACCTGCTGTTTTCGCTGGCGACTGCCGAGCACAAATCCGTTGTGCTGTGCAGTCCCGAGCCGAACGCAGGAAAATCCACAACGGCGGCAAATCTCGCCATCGTGATGGCGCAGACGAATTTCAAGGTGCTGCTCATTGATGCCGACATGCGCAAGCCGAGTCTGAAACGCATTTTCCGCGTCAGCGCGACCGACGGACTGTCGCGTCTGCTTTGCGGCATGACGACCTTTGAGGAAGCGGTGTCCCGCAACGTCGCGCCGAATCTCGACTTTTTGTCCGGCGGTCCGATGCCGCCCAATCCGCAGGAGCTGCTCGGCTCGCAGCGGATGCGGCAGCTGCTGCAGAAAGCGGAAAAGGAATATGACTATATCCTCATCGACACGCCGCCGGTCAACGTGGTCGCGGACGCGCTGATGCTGCTGCCCGAGGTGGGCGGTATGCTCATGCTGGTGCGTCAGAATTCCACGACAAGAGACGACCTGCAGGCGGCGCTGGAAGCGGTGGAGCGTGTGGACGGGCATGTTTTGGGACTGGTCATGACCGATGTGCGGAATAAAAATGTGCGCGGCAGTGCATATTATAAATCGAACGACTATGTATACGGCAAATAATTATCAAGAAAAAAGCTGCGGCGGCGCCGCAGCTTTTTGACCACCTGGGAGACGTGTATGATTTTAGAGAGGATACCCCTTGCCGAGGGGACGGAGCTTTTGACCATCCGCGACGCGCGGTTTCACACGGCGCGGCTGAGCGTGACGCTGTTCTTGCCGCTGTCTGCCGAAACGGCGACGACATATGCGCTGCTGCCTGAGCTTTTGAGCCATGCCAGCGAAGCCTATCCCGACATGACGCAGCTTTCCCGCCGCCTTTGCGCCCTGTACGGCGCGGGGCTGTCGAGCAGCGTGGCGTCGGTGGGCGACTGTCAGATGCTGACGCTGACGGTGTCCTGCATCGACAACCGCTTTTGCCTTGACGGTGAGGATGCGGTCGGCGCGTGCGGCGAGCTGCTTGCCGATCTGCTGCTTTGCCCGCATCTTGCCGCCGACGGTCTTTTTGACGAGACGGACTTTTTGCAGGAAAAGCGCTGCCTTTGCGAGCGCATTGCCGCCGAGGTCAACGACAAGGGCGTCTATGCCCGCCATCGGTTGTCCGCGCTCCTCGGGAACGGCGAGGGCTTCGGCGTGCCCTTTTTCGGTGATGCCGAAAAGGCGGCGGCGCTGACGAGAAAAACGGCGACCGACGCCTGGCACGATGCGCTGCGTTCGGCGCACATCCAGTTTTTCTATACCGCTGCCGATGACGGCACCGGCGTTGCGGCGCTGCTCCAAAAGCGGTTTTTGCATGTCAAACGGCAGCCGTGCGTGCTTTCGACCGTGCCGCTTGCCGTCGATGCCGTGCGGAGGGGCGAGGAGCGCATGGCGGTGGAGCAGGCAAAGCTTGTCATGGGCTTTTCCGTCGGCGCACACGAGCCGCACAAGGCGGACATCGCTGCGGCGCGGCTCACGGCGACGCTGTTCGGCGGGTGTGAGCACAGTCTCCTTTTCCGCCATGTGCGCGAGGAAATGAGCCTTTGCTATTATTGTTCGGCGACACTCAACCGCGTGAAGGGCATGATCACCGTGCACAGCGGCGTGGACGCCGCCGACGTCGGGCGTGCCGAGAAGGAAATTCTGCGGCAGCTTGCCCGTATGCAGGCGGGGGATTTTTCCGACGATATGCTGGAAGCTGCGCGCCGTCGGCTTGTCGGCTCGCTCAGAGAAAACGAGGATCTGCAGTCAAGCCTTTTCTCGTGGTATCGCGCACAGGCGCTGTATCCCCCGTTTGTCACGCCCGCCGAGGCGATTCGTGACATCGAAAAAGTGACGAGAGAGCAGGTGGTCGCCATGGCAAACACCGTGCGCCTTTGCGGCGTGTTCACCCTGCTGCCGGAGGAGACTGCATGAAATTTGAGACATTTTCCGTTCCCTGCACCGGGGAACAGGTGCTGTACGGTGTGCACGAAAGCGGGCTGCCGATCTATATTTTCAAAAAGGAGGGCTATCGCTCTGCCTATGCCACCGTCGCCGTGCGCTACGGCTCGGTCGACACTGCGTTTGCCGTCGACGGAAAAATGCGCACCGTGCCTGCGGGCATCGCGCACTATTTAGAGCACAAGCTGTTTGAAAGCGAGGACGGCGATGCCTTTTTGCAATATGCCAAAACGGGCGCGAACGCCAACGCCTATACGAGCTTTCAGCAGACAGCCTATCTGTTTTCCTGCACCGAAAATTTTGAGAGATCGCTGGAAATTCTGCTGAACCTGGTGCAAAACCCCTATTTCACGGAGGAAAACGTGGAAAAGGAGCGGGGCATCATCGGGCAGGAGATCCGCATGTGTGCAGACGATCCCGACAGACTTGCGATGTTCAATGCGTTGGAAATGCTGTATGCGGTGCATCCCGTGCGCATCGACATTGCGGGAACGGAGCAGTCGATCGCCGCGATCACGCCGGGGCTTTTGTATGACTGCTATCACACCTTTTATAACCTGCACAACATGACGCTGGCGGTGTGCGGCGATGTCGACCCCGATGAGGTGGCGAAAGCGGCAGACCGCACGCTGAAAGCGGCGCCGCCCTTTTCGCTCACAAGGCAGCTGCCGCAGGAGCCGCCGACCGTTTCGGAGCATCGGCGGGTGGCGCACATGGAGGTTTCCGCTCCCGTTTTCCACATCGGCTTCAAGGAGCCGGTCGCGGGGGACAGGGTGCACACGGGCGAGGAGCTGATGGCGGCGCAGGTGTTTTTGGAGCTGCTTTGCGGGCACGCGTCGCCGCTGTATGCCGATCTGATGGCAAAAGGGCTCATCAACGAGACGTTCGGCAGCGGCTATTTCGAGGGTGTCGGGTTCGGTGCATTTCTGTTTTCCGGCGAATCGCGCGATGCGGACGCCGTCGCGGCGGCGCTTGTCGCCGAGATCGAACGCATGCGGAAAGACGGCATCGACGAAAAGCGGTTTGCGGAGGAAAAGCGCGCGCTCTACGGTCAGCTGATCACGGCGCTCAACAGCGTCGAGAGCTGTGCCGATTTTTTGGTCGACGACTGTTTTTGCGGCAGAAAACCGTTTGCCCTCATTGACAGCGTTGCCGCTCTTGATGTACAATCGGTGTATACGGTGCTGCACGAAAAGCTGCGCACCGAGAATATGGCAGTGTCGCTGGTGCTGCCAAAGGGAGAGTGATTTTTTGGAAACGATCGAATTCCCGAAGCTCGGCTGGGTGTTTCACATAGACCCCGTTTTGGCGGAGTTTTCGATTTTCGGGCTGCATCTTTCCATCCGCTGGTATGGCGTGATGATCGCGCTGGGATTTTTGCTTGCCGTTTTGTATGCGGTGAAGTTTGCTCCGCGCTTCGGTGTGGCGCTCGATCCCATGATCGATGTGGTGCTGGTGAGCGCCGTTTTTTCGGTGCTGTCGGCGCGCATCTATTACATACTGTTTTATGACGGCATCGAGACGTTCTGGAAAGAGCCGTTGAAGGTCTTTCGCGTTTGGGACGGCGGCATCGCCATCTACGGCGCGCTCATCGGCGCGTTTGTGACCGGCATCTGGATGTGCCGCGTGCGCAAGGTGAACACACTGGCGATGTTTGACCTCGCGTCCATCGGCTTTCTCATCGGGCAGTGTCTCGGTCGCTGGGGCAACTTCTTCAACCAGGAAGCGTTCGGCGGCAACACGACGCTGCCGTGGGGCATGACCGGCTCCATCATCCGCGCCGGCACGAACGGCAGCGGCTATGACACGACGCTGCCGGTGCACCCGACATTTTTCTATGAATCGCTGTGGTGCCTTATCGGCATTGTGCTGCTGCACCTGTTGGCGAAAAAGAAATATACGTTCAAGGGGCAGATCTTCTGCGCCTATGTCGTGTGGTACGGGCTGGGACGCGTGTGGATCGAGGGACTGCGCACCGACAGCCTGATGCTCGGGCAGGTGCGCGTGTCGCAGCTGTTGGCGGCGGTGTGCATGCTGGCGGGCGGCGTCGCCTATGTCCTTTTGCGCAATCGGCACAACGCGCTGCCGAAGGATCTGTTCGCCGCAGAACAAGCGTCCGACGAGCAAGCGTCCGACGAGCAAGTGCCCGACGGGCAAACGCCCGACGAACAGGCGGCGGAAGAACCGACACAATCTGAGGGGGAGACGGACAATGGCGATCCTGCTTGACGGAAAGGCGACGGCTGCCGCTTTGCGGCAGGAGATCGCCGACGAGGTGACGGCGCGCGGCATAAAGCCCGGGCTGGCGGTCATTTTGGTCGGCGACGATCCCGCTTCCCGCATCTATGTGAACAACAAGAAAAAGGCGTGCGCCGCCGTCGGGTTTTATTCCGAGGAGATCACGCTGCCCGCCGACGTGTCGCAGGACGTGCTCATCGACACGGTGAAAGCGCTCAATGCGCGCGCGGACATCGACGGCATTTTGTGCCAGCTGCCGCTGCCGCCGCACCTGTCCGACCGCGCGGTCATTGCCGCCATCGACCCGAAAAAGGATGTCGACGCGTTCCATGCGGTCAACGCGGGCAACATCCTGCTCGGCACGCCGACATTTTTGCCCTGCACGCCTGCGGGCATCATGGAGCTTCTCTCCCGCTATCACATCGACATCGACGGCAAGCGCTGCGTCGTGGTGGGCAGGAGCAACATCGTCGGCAAGCCGATGGCGCTGCTGCTGCTGCAGAAAAACGGCACGGTCACCGTCTGTCATTCCCACACCCGCGACCTTGCTGCGATCACACGTGAGGCGGACATCCTCGTTGCCGCCGTCGGCGTGCCGCATTTCATCACGGCGGACATGGTGAAAAAGGGCGCGGTGGTTGTCGATGTCGGCATGGACCGCGACGAAAACGGTAAGCTCTGCGGCGATGTGGATTTCGCCGCTGTCGAGCCGATCGCGTCGGCGATCACGCCCGTTCCCGGCGGCGTCGGGCCGATGACGATCGCGATGCTGCTGAAAAACACGCTGACCGCCTGCGAAAACAAATAAAAACGCAAAAATGCGCTGTGACCGAAAGGTCACAGCACATTTTCTGTATAATCACATAGGTTTTATACAGTACGTAAACTTATTTCTGCATAAATTTCTCATATGCCGCGCGCAGCTCCTTGGCAGTGTCCTCGGGGCAGGTGGGGTTGCAGTGCGCCCAGGCGCCTGTTTCGCTCGACGCGTTATACTTGATCTTCGTCGCGGAACGCATCGGCGGATAGAACGCGATGTGCCAATGGAAGATGTCGCCATAGTCCTTTTCGCCGTTGACAGGCTCGTTGTACATACACATCATATACGGGAACTTATAGTCAAACAGGCTGTCCAGCATACCCGCCGTGCAGCGCAGCGTTTCGGCAAGCGCGTCGCGCTCGGCGTCGGTGAACTGTGTGATGTTGGACTTGTGGCTGTTGCTCATGATATACACGCCATAGGGGTATTCGGTGAAGAACGGGAGAAACACGGTGAAATAGTCATTTTTGAAAATGACGCGTTCGCCGAATTTCACCTCATGCTCCAGCAGATCGCAGAAAAGGCACTTGCCCTTTTCCTTCATATGCTTTTCGGCGTTTTCGACCTCAAGCTCCAGCTTTTTGGGCAAGAACGGATAGCCATAGATCTGACCGTGCGGGTGGGGCATGGTGACGCCGACCACGTCGCCGCGGTTCTCGAAAATGAACACATATTTGATCTTTTCGTCCGCCGACAGCGTTTCAAAGCGCTGCGCCCACAGGTTGACCAGCTTGCGGATGTGCGGGGTGGGCAGCTCGGGCAGCGTCACCGTGTGCTCGGGGGAATAGAGGATGACCTCGCATTTGCCGTAGCAGGGCGCGGTCTCGAAAAAGTCGTCCGCCACCGCGTCGGGTGCGGGCGGGTTCTGCGACAGGGCGGGGAAATCGTTGTCATATTCATAGACGTCGAAATGATCCGGCACCTTGCCCGAGCCGGGACAGAACGGGCAATAGTCCTTCGGCATCTGCGGACGGTTCTGCCGATGCGATGCGATCATGACCCAGTCGTTTGTGAGCGGATGCTTGCGCAGTTCAGCCATTTTGAAGACTCCTTTCAGATCTTGTCAACGCACACGCCGCCGAACGGACGGATGTACAGGATGTGGCAGCTGCCCGCGCCGAACACGGACTCCACCGTTTCGCGGAATGCGGGAACAAGGTCGGCGGGCACAAAGTTCTGCGTTGTGCCGCCGAAGCCGCCGCCGTGGACGCGCCAGGCGCCCTTGCCGTCCAGCACATGCTGTGCCAGCGCCAGCGCCAGCGACATGCCCTGATCCTCAACGGCGCAGGAAGCATAGACATTTTGCAGATATTCAAACGACGAATTGCCGGAAGCGATGACGAGCTTTTTGAACGTCTCGAAGTCGTTTGCTTTCAGCGCCGCGACCTCGCCCACAACGCGCTCGTTTTCGGCAAAGAAGTGCAGCGCACGCAAAACGGCGCGGTCGCCCAGCTTTTCGCGCAGGGCGGGGATGACCTTCAGCACCGCCTCATAGCTTGTCTCACGCAGCTGCGTGACGCCCATTTCGTTTGCGACGGCGTGCATCTCGTCCGGCACGGCGGCATATTCGTGCGTCAGGTCGGCATGGTTGCCGCCGACATCCACGATGCACAGCGCATAGCCGGTCGCGGCAAAATCGAAATCGAGCTTTTCGATCACCGGCTTTTCGGTGTCGGCAAAGTCGATGGTGACGATGCTGCCGACCGAGGAAGTCATCTGATCGAGCAGACCGCTCGGCTTGCCGAAATAGACATTTTCGGCATATTGGGCGATCTTGGCGATGTCCTCGGCGGACACCTTGCCGTCGTTGCACAGATGGCTCAGAATGACGCCGATGAGCACTTCAAACGCCGCCGACGAGGAAAGTCCCGAGCCCTTGAGCACGTCGGACGTCGTGTAGGCGTCAAAGCCGCAGACGGCAAGTCCCAGCGCCGCAAAGCGCGCGGCGATGCCGCGGATGAGGGACGCGGAGCGGTTCTGTTCCGCCGCAACGGGCTGCAGCTCATCGAGCAGCACGGTGTCCATCGGATAGCCCTTTGACTGCACGCGGATGCGCGCACTGTCGGACGGCGCGACAACGGCGATGACGTCGAGATTGACGCTGCCCGCCAGCACACGGCCGTGGTTGTGGTCGGTGTGGTTGCCGCCGATCTCGGTGCG